>NZ_JBVVPB010000014.1:0-222735 GCF_055807435.1 Bradyrhizobium sp. Ken51
GGTCGTCCCGGCTACGGCGGGGCCCCACAACCCCCGGGTGGGGTTTGGCGGAGACTCGAGGTCCGGTACAGCGAGCGTCCGCAACCGATGGATTCCGCGGTATGGGTCCCGGCCTTCGCCGGGACGACACCGCCGATTTGGCAACGCATCCCGCGACAAGTTCACCCCGCATACGCCCTGTCCAGATCCACAATCACGATCTTTCTCATCTGCATCATCGCCTGCATGACGCGGTTCGCCTTGCTGCGGTCGGGATCGCCGAGGTAGCGGCCGAGCGCTGATGGGATCACCTGCCAGGATAGCCCGAACTTGTCCTTGAGCCAGCCGCAGCGGGATTCCTCGCCGCCGTCGGCGGTGAGCCTGTCCCAGAAATAATCGACTTCCGCCTGCGTCTCCACGCTGATGAAGAACGACACCGCCTCGTTGAACTTGTATTGCGGGCCGCCGTTGAGCGCGTTGAAGCGCTGGCCTTCGAGCTCGAACGCCGCCATGAAGTCGCTGACGGTCTCAACCTTGGCATTGGGAAACACCGATTTGTAGAAGGCGACGGCCTCCGGCACGTTGTTGTCGAACCAGAGAAACGGCGTGATGGAGGTCATGAATGGAAATCCTCTTGCCTCGGGCGGACGCGCGGCGGCGCGCCGATGTTCCAAGGACGAGGCAGGAGGCAACGATCCGACAGTGGCGGCGGGATTTTCTTGTAGCCCAGATGAGCGACAGCGACATCCGGGGCCGGCAGCTGCCCCGCATATCGCTATCGCTCATGCGGGCTACGGGGTCCACGAAAACCCATTAACCTGTCGGAATCCACTCATTCCATTCGTCCTCCGAACGCAAAACGCGATCAACCCCGGAGCCCTCCCGATGCCCCCCACCATCACCGCCTTCGCAAACTCTCCCGACCGCGGCAAGGGACAGGCGCGCGACATGCGGGTGCGCTGGGCGCTGGAAGAGATCGGCCAGCCTTACAACGTTCGCCTCGTCTCGTTCACAGCGATGAAAGAACCCACCCATCTCGCCCTGCATCCATTCGGGCAGATTCCGACCTATGAGGACGGCGACCTCACCCTGTTCGAGTCCGGCGCGATCGTGCTCCATATCGCCGACCGCCATAACGGGCTGCTGCCGACGGGGCCGCACTCCCGCGCCCGCGCGATCGCGTGGATGTTTGCCGCGCTGAGCACGCTGGAGCCGCCGATCATCGAGCTCGGGATGGCCATGCTGTTCGAGCGCGACAAGAGCTGGTACGCGGAGCGGCTGCCGATGCTCAGGGATCGCGTTCGTGTCAGGCTCGGCGAACTGTCCCGCCGCCTCGGCGATGCCGACTGGCTCGAAGGCGCGTTCAGCGCCGGCGATCTCATGATGGTGACGGTGCTGCGCCGGTTGAACGCGTCAGGCCTGCTGGATGAATATCCAGAAATCGCCGCCTACGTCGCCCGCGGCGAAGCGCGGCCGGCGTTCAGGCGCGCTTTCGACGCGCAATTGGCGATATTCACCGCCGCATCGAAGGGTTCGCAGGACCGTTAGGGCCCTAAAGATCGAAATTGGTCGGCAGCATGACCACATCACGAATGGTCATGCCGCGCGGCCGCGTCAGCATGAACATCACGACCTCAGCCACGTCGCTGGCCTCCAGCAGGCTTCCCGAGTCCCTGGCTTCCTTCAGCTTCTCCGGTGGCCAATCCGCCAGCAGGGCGCTGATGACGGGCCCGGGCGAGATCGATCCAACGCGGATGCCGTGCTTGAAGACCTGGCGCCGCACCGTCTGGACGAAGCAGTTGACCGCCCATTTGGACGACGCATAGACCGGCTCCCACGGCGTCGGAAAATGCGCCGCAAGCGAGCTCGTGACGATGATATCGCCGGTCCCGCGCACGATCATGTGCGGCAGCACATCGTGCACGTTCTTCATCACGACGTTGACATTCAGGTTCAGCATCCGGTCGATCGCCATGGTGTCGGCATCGACCAGATCGCCACCGACATACGTGCCGGCATTCGCATGCAGGATGTCGAGCTGGCCGGCCTGTTCCAGAACGCGCGGCAGCAGCGTTGCGCAGTCTTTTGGGTCGAGCAGGTCGACGAGCAGCGGGATCACTGCGTCACCGTGCTTGTCGCAGAGCGCCTTCAGCGCCGCGGCGTCGCGGTCGACCATCACCACGCGCGCGCCCGCGGCCAGCATCGCCTCGGTGCTGGCCAATCCGATGCCCGACGCGGCCCCGGTCACGGCCGCCACCTTGCCTTCCAATTCTCTCGCCATGGGATCCCATCCTGCTGACGTCACCAGGATGCAGAGTGTAGCGATTTCGGGCGGCGTTGTCGGGGCCAAACCAGCGCCGCGGGATCACAGCAAGCGGCTGTCGCTCTTCTCAATCAAACCGATACGTCACCCCGAACGTCGCCAGATGCGTCCGCATCGCGACGTCGTAGGTGCTGGCGGACGGATTGCGCCCGGCGTCGGTGGCGGATCTGGCGACAGTGAAGGACGAACTGCCGTAGTCGGCATAACGATATTCGGCGCGTGCCAGCCAGTGGCCGAAGAGCGCGGTTTCGATGCCGCCGCCGGCCGTCCACCCTGCTTTTGTGGTCGACCCGGTGATGATCGCCGGCGTCAACCCGAAAAGGCCGCAGACGACGCTGACGCAGGTCGAGGTCAGCTCGTAGTTCTGCCAGGCCACGCCGCCGGTCGCGTAGAGCAGTGTCCGCGGTATCACGAGATAGCCGAGCCGGCCCCGCAGGCTGGCGTCCCATTTGGTGCGAATGGCCAGGCTCTCGCCGCGCGACTGGGAGTCGGCGAGCGATATGGTGGTGAAGCCTTCGCGCGTGGTGGTGCTGTCGGCAAAACCAAAATCGCCTTCGACGCCCGCGGCCCATTGCGGGGCGAACTGCCAGAGATAGCCGGCATAGGGGTTGGCGCGGAACGCGGTGTTGTCCATCGGGCGAATGGTGGCGCGCCGCGTCAGATCCTCGGGGAAGCCGGCACGCGATTCCGACGTCGTGATGAGATCGGTGCGCGTGGCGCGCGCACCCAGGCCCAAGCCCACATACGCGCCGGTCCAGGACGGCAGGATCGCGGCCTGCGCGGCCAGCGGATCCGAACGGCCGCCGATGACGGGCTCGCCGAACTTCCAGGCGAGGCCGACGCTTGCGGAGTGGGTCCGCAAGCTCGCGTCGAAATTGTCGACCGTGAGCGCCGGGCCTGCGGTCGCCGTGCGCGTGAAATTGAACGGCGCGGCGCCGAAATCCGCGTAGCGATATTCGGCGCGCACGAGCCAGTTGCCCCAAAGCGCGGTCTCAATGCCGGCACCCAACGTCCAGCCGGTACTGGTTGCGGACTTCGAGATCAGCTTGGGTGCGAGGCCGTTGCTGGCACAGCTGGCGCTGACGCAGACCAGGGAGACGTCATAGTGCTGCCAGGCGAGGCCGCCGGTGGCATAGATCAGCGTCGCCGGCGTCAGCAGATAGCCGGCGCGGCCGCGCAAGGTCGCATCCCAGCCCGCTTTGACCGACAGGCTGTCGACCCCAAAGGTGGACGAGCCGGCCCGGGGCGAGGCGCGAAACCCGGGGAGTGCCGTGGTCTTGTCACCGAAGCCGATATCGCCTTCGACGCCGACGACCCAGCTGGGTGCGACCTGCCAGTTGACGCCGGCATAGGGATTGACGCGAAAGCCGGTGCCGTCGAACGGCTGGGTGAGCACGGCTCGCGTCAGGTCGCGGGCAACGCCGTCTTGCAGCACCGATGTGGTGGTGAGATCGGCACTGGTCGATCGAAAGCCGAGACCGAGCCCGGCGTAGAAGCCGGTCCATGACGAGGCCACGAGCGGCGGCGCTTTCGTGTACGGTCCCGGCACGATGTCTGCGGCCTTCGACGGTGCTACGAGAGCCAGTCCGGCCAAAAATACCGTGCCACAGCACAGGGCGGCAATCACTCGGCGGGTCGATGAATGTCGCATGTCGGGCCTTGGATCGCTGCAGGAATGTCGAGCGATTCCATACTGCGAACGGGCGACATCTATCGTCCTCCGATCGAAGGAGGCGGCGCACAAAGCGCGAGACTGTTGCAAGGGCGTCACTGCGGCGATACGACTTCAGCTTGAGGAGCGTGTCCCATGCTGACCCTCTATTCCTATCCAGACCTGTTCGGCGTCGCCGACAATAACGGCTACGGCCTCAAGGTCTATGCCTTCCTGAAGCTCGCTTGCGTCCCGTTCCTGCATGAGCATGTGTTCGATGCCTCCGCCGCGCCGCGCGGGCAGCTGCCCTATATCGTGGATGACGGCGAGACGATCGGCGACAGCGAGACCATCATCGCGCACGCGACCGCGAAATACCGCCTGACTATCGACGCGGGGCTTTCAGCGGAGCAGCGCCGCATCAACCACTTCGTCACGCGCATGCTCGACGATCTCTATTGGGTGATGTCGTATTCGCGCTGGAAGGACGAACGCTATTATCCCGCGTTTCGCGACGCCTTCATTGCGCAGCACAAGCAGATCGACGCGGCCGGGTTCGAGAAGGCGAAAGCGTATAATGCGCAGCGCTATCATTTCCAGGGCATCGGCCGCTACACGCCCGAGCAGGCCTATGCGCGGGGGCTCGCCGATCTGCAGGTGCTGGCGGAGATCGTGCCGGCAGGCGGCTTTGTCCACGGCGCGACGCCTGCTAGCATCGATGCCGGCATCTACGGCTTCATCGCCAACATCTATTACTTCCCGATCCCGACGCCGCTGAAGGCCTTCGTCGACGCGCATGCAAACCTCGTCGCGCATTGCGAGCGGGTACATGCGATGGTGAGCGCCTAGGCCGCAGGTCTCGTAGGGTGGGCAAAGCGACGCGCGCCCACCAACTTTTCGTATGCCGCTGACACCGTGGTGGGCACGGCGCTTGCGCGCCTTTGCCCACCCTACGGCACCGAGTCCTCCGGCACTCGCCCTACCGCATCGTGATCGCGAGCCCGCTGAGATCCGCATTCGCCATCAGGCCGACCTGCGTGCCGGACAGCTCGAGCACGGCGCCCTTCTGATTGGTGAGCACGATCGCACGCGCGCCGCGGCCCACCGCGATGCCCGCACCGGCGGCGCCGTAGACGCCGGCGATGTCGGAGGGCCGGTTGATGTTGGAGACGCGGCCGCGCAGCACGGTCTTGGAGCCGCCGAAGACGAGACCGTAATCGAGACCACCGGTCGAGAGTGAATAGGCGCGACCGCGGAAGTTCAGCACGCCCGAGCCGCCGGAGCCGCCGATGATCCAGCCCGCCTTGTAGATCGTCAGCACCACCGTGCCGCCGTCGGCCAGCGCCGAGGTCGAGAGGCCGGCAAGCGCGGCGATGCCGACCAGCGCGGCGCGAAGGGTGGATGCGAACTTCATGAGGGGTCTCCGGGGGCTATTCTTCAAGGAGGGAAACGAATCAGACGCAGCGAATGTATCCGATGCATCGCGGCGGCAACATGATGGGGGCGGCATTGAGGCGCGAGGTGCAGCAGCGCATTCAACTGTCATCGCCCGGTTTAACCGGGCGATCCAGTATTCAAGAGAGGGCGATGGTGAACCGAGAAGCCGCGGCGTACTGGATGCCCCGGTCGAGCCGGTGCATGACGGCGGAGTTTGGCGCGACAAGACGCTTACCCGCCATCATGCCATTCTGCCCCTGTTTTGCCCGACGGAGCAACAATTATTTTGCTTTTCCCGAAGTCAAAAAGAAACATCAATGATTTCCGCCGGATGCCTACTGTGCATAGGGTTGTTTTCGCGTTTTTTGTTGGAGGCGCCCCGAGCTGCCGCTAGGCTTGCGCTCCCAGCCGTCCATTCGAGGTGACCTCATGCCGATCCAGCATTTCGCGCCCCCGCCGCACGTCAAGGCGCCGCCGCTGTCCTTTGCCACGCGCGCCGGCGATCTCCTGTTCGTCTCCGGCATTCCGGGCTTCGACGCGAGCGGCGCGCTGCCCGAAGGCTTCGAGGCGCAGTTCGCCAATGTCGTCGTCAACATCAAGCGCGTGCTGGCGGAGGCCGGCGCCGAGATCCGCGATCTCGTCAAGGTCAACGTGCTGCTGACCCGCGCCTCCGACGTCGCCGCCATGAACGCACTCTACGCCGGCGCCTTCGGCCCGCCGCCCTACCCCGCCCGCACCACCTGCGTGGTCCACGCGCTGCCCGATCCGAAGATGCTGATCGAGATCGAGGCGGTGGCGTCGCTGGCGAAGGGGTGACGTGTGATAGTCAGGCGACAGTCAAGGCATAAGGGTCATTCGAACAGCCGACGAACGGCTGACATGTCCGTGAACGGTCGCCGCCCCGCTTGCCAGCCGCACCATTTTGCCGCACCAGTTTCCGTCTCACGTTCCCATCAGGAGATATTTCATGCGTCGCGTTCTCGCCCTCTGTGCCGTTGCCGGCATCGCCACCTCCGTGTTCGCCGTGCCGGCCTCTGCCGCGGTCGGCTATTACGTGATCCGCTGGGACAACACCGGCATCTGCCAGGTCTGGAACGAGGACCTGAAGTACAAGCCGTTCCAGTGGGGCGTGTCGACCTACAAGGTCGTCAGCAAACCGCTCCCGACCTTCACGGCCGCCTCGGAGCTCCAGATCAAGCTGCGCGCGGAACGCCGCTGCACGCTCTAGGCGTGACGCGACAGATCGGATTTGAAGGGGCGGATCGCGCGAGCGGTCCGTCCTTTTCTTTTTGGACGGACAACTGGCTTTCCGGGCGAAATCACGCAATTCCGCGCACGCGCTTTGAACCTGGCCGGTTGGCGGACCTACTCACATCTTGTTCGGGGCGCGCCCCCAAGCGTCCCGCGCCATCCCTCCCCATCATTGTCGGGAGGCGCATCACGTCCGATCGGCGGACGACAAGATCCGGGCAGGGATGCGATGCCAGCATCGTTGCCTGCTTGTTTTTGCCCGCTCGTTTTTTCCACCTCGCGGCTTTGGAGCCATCGATGCGCGCACCGGCGACAGCAACCATTCTCGCCGCATCGCTCCTGCTCGCTGCAACGGCGCACGCGCAGGCCCCGCAATCCTTCCGCGTGATCTCGCCGGTGTTCGGCCAGTTGGTCAGCTTCGCGATGCCTTCGAATTTTTCCGTGGTGTTCGAGAACACCACGGGCGGCCACTACATCCGCGAGGCCGTGCTGAGGGGCGAGACGCCTGAACGCTGGACCGAGATGATCACCGTGACCGGCGAGAAGGGCATGACGCTCACTCCAGGGTCATCGCCGGAGAAGTTCGCGGGCTCCATCGCGGGCGGTTTCAAATCCGCCTGCCCCGACAGCTTCGCGGCAAGGCCGCTCGGCGCCACCACGTTCGGCCGCTTCGAAGCTTTCGTCGCCGTGATCGGCTGCGGCCGCGTGGATAGGGGCCCGACCCGGCACAGCGAGACCGCACTCCTGGTCACGCTCAAGGGCACGACCGACTACTACACAATCCAGTGGGCCGAGCGCGGCCCCGAAACCGACGAGCCGCCGGTGAACGACGACCGCTGGCAGGCGCGTTTGCGCGCGCTCAGCCCGATCGAGCTCTGCCCGATCGTAGCAGGTGAAGCCGCGCCCTATCCGAGCTGCGTGAACAAGAGCTGAGCCCTCACGCGTCCTTGTAGGCGCGGGGATGGATCAGGATATCGCGCGCGGCGGCGAGGTCGATGAAGGCTTGCGCGCTGCCGCCGTGGTCGGGGTGCATGCCCTTGGCCGCGCGGCGATAGGCCTGGTTGATGTCCTCGCAGGTGAGCTGCACCGCGAGCGGCAGGCCGAGCACCTTGCGGGCGCGATCCTCGCTGGACAATTTTTTCGGCGCAGCATTGCGGCGGCCGAAGCGCGGCGCGGTCAGGTCGTGAACGACATCGAGCACCACGCCGAGACGGCGGCGGGCCGCCAGCGTGACGCTGTGATCGTCATTGTCCACGGCCTGGCGCAGCACAGGAAGCGCCTGCTCGGCAGCCTGACGCAGCATGGTATCGGTGCTCATCCGCGCGATCTCGGCCACCAGCCGCCCCGCCTCGGCCCAATCGGCGCCGTCCGCCGACCGCAGGCGTTCGAGTGCCAGTTTCCAGGATTCAAGCCGTTCCATCATGCGCGCAACGTTTACCAATCGAGACCAGTATGCCAAGGCCGCCGTTTCCGACCCCTTAATTTCGAGTTAGCCTTTCATGAAACTTCGAAAAGAAATCGGGAGGAAATTGTCATGGCATTGCTCGCAAACCACATTGCGATCGTCACGGGCGCCGGTTCGGGCATCGGGCGGGCCATCGCGACCGGCTACGCCCGCGAGGGCGCGCAGGTGGTGCTGCTCGACGTCAACGCCGACACGGTCGCGGAAGCCGCCGAGGGCATCCGCAAGTCCGGGGGCAAGGCCGAGAGCTTTGCGCTCGACGTGACCAAACGCGACGACTGCTTCGCGCTCGCCAAGCAGGTCGCCGACAAGGTCGGACAGGTCTCGATCCTCGTCAACAATGCCGGCATTACCCGCCGCAACGCCTTCACCGCCGAGCCGGAGACAGTGGCAAAGGACTGGAACGACATCATCGCGCTCAACCTCAACGGCGTCTTCAACATGACGCAGGCGTTCCTCAGCCCGTTGCGCGCAGCCAAGGGCCGCATCGTCAATATCGGCTCGATCCAGTCCTTCGTGCATCTGCGCACGCCGAGCTCGGCGGCCTACACCACTTCGAAACACGGCGTGCTCGGCTTCACCAAGGCGCTCGCGGTCGAGCTCGGCAAGGAGGGCGTGCGCGTCAATGCGATCGGGCCGGGCTTCATCGAGACCAACATCAACGCCAATGTGCGGGCGACCAATCCGGCGCTGGTGCAGGCCTTCGTCGATCACACCCCGCTGGCGCGCACCGGCAAGCCCGAGGACATCGTGGGTCCAGCGATCTTCCTTGCGTCGGACATGTCGGCCTACGTCACGGGAACGATCGTGATGGTGGATGGCGGATACCGGACGGTGTAAGCGGGATGATGCCTGCTTTGTAATGCGGAATATGCTCGCAGAAATATGCAGTCCGTGCCAATCGCGGCGGTGCGGCGGCATTCCCAAGGTCAATTGGTGCGATCGCCCCGCGGTTAACCTTTCGTTAACCAAACCCGCCCACCGTAGATTTACGGCTTGGGGGTCGTTTGTTCTCGATCCGCTTCCAAAAACGGAAGCGGGCGTTGATCGGGGAGTGTGTCGATGACCACTGTTCATGTCGCTGCGTCCGAACCGGGCGCGTATGTCCTTTCACCGAACCAGATCGTTCCGCTGCTGATCGGCGCGACCGTCGACGAGGTCGAGCGTGAGCTCGTGCTGCAGACGCTCGCCCGCTGCGACGGCAATCGCACGCGCGCCTCGCGCGTGCTCGGCCTCTCGGTGCGCACGCTGCGCAACAAGATCAGGCTCTATGCCGCCTCCGGCATCGAAGTCCCCGCCTATCACGACTAGCGCGCGAAGTGCCGCCGATTGGTGTTGATCATGCTCAGGCGCGAGCCCGGGCGGAATTGCTGCTGTCGTCAAACGCCGCTAATTAGCTTGCTTCCGGTCAAGGGAGCAGCGGCGTGGCAGACGAACAAAAACGGCAGGGACCTCAGGGACCGCGCGGACGGCAGGGCGAACCGGGGCGGCCGGGACCGCAGGGTCATCCGGGCAAGCGCGGGCCGGATGGCGCGCGCGGCAAGCCGGGTCCGCAGGGCAAGGCGGGTCCGGTCGGGAAGGCCGGACCGCTGGGCAAGCCCGGTCCGCAAGGCAAGCAGGGCGAAGCCGGACCGCGCGGCGCGGCTGGTGCACAGGGACCTGTCGGACCGCAAGGGCCGGCGGGGCCGCAAGGTCCGCGCGGCGAGCCCGGCCCGCCCGGCCCATTGCCGTCAATCGAGCAGGTGCTGCCCTGGCTCGATCAGCTGTTCGACGCCTGGGACGAGCGCCGCCGCCAGCGCGAGCATGAAGCCGCCGAGCGCGAGGCGCTCGAGGCAGCCGTGCAGGAGACCGACGATGCGCCCCTCGGTGACGAGGACGAGGACAGCGAAGGTGATCACAGGAAAAAGAAGAAAAAGAAGAAGCACGGCAAGGACTGACAGACGAATCTATTTCGTCCCGTTCTCGCGTCGCGGCAGCATGCCCATGCGCTCGAACTGCCAGCGCATGGCGCGGTACCACAGATAGCCGACCGCTGCGCCGCACAAGGCCAGGATCACGACGTTCGCGCTCGAGAACGAGCCGCTCCACCACGTCATCCACGCAGTCCACAGCAGCGTGAAAACGATGGCACCTGCTTTCAGCGGAAGAAGGGGGCGGCTCATGGTCGTGCTCCGGGGTGTCAAAAGCCCGGCGAACATCATCGCGCGTTGAGACCGCTTTCACCGTGAGCCAAGTCACGGAACGGACGCGCGAGCCGCCTAACCGAAGCGCAGCTGCGAACGTTCCTTCGCCTTTTCCGCCTCGACCTCACGGTCGCGTGCCGGGGCATGGGTGTGCAGCGACGTCAGCAGTCTTCGCGCAGCCTCCGAGACCTCCGCCACCGCACGATCGAAGGCCGCCTCGTTGGCCTGCGACGGCTTGTTGAAGCCGGACAGTTTGCGAACGAACTGGAGTGCGCTGGCGTGGATCTCGTCCTCCGTCGCTTCCGGCTCGAAGTTGAACAGCGTCTTGATGTTGCGGCACATGCAGTCTCTCCTGACCTTTCCCTCAAGGACGACCGGCGAAAACGAAATCCTACATCCTCCCGGGCAGTTCTGCTAAGTTCCGCCGCAACGCGGCCGCCGACCAGAGCCGCACGGGGGAATAAACATGAAAGCTTCTTGCGCGGCACTGTCAGCCATCCTGTTGTCCGTCTCGTTGTCGGCCATCTCGACAGCCGCATGGGCGGCCGATTATCCGGCGCCGAAACAGGGCGACTGGGTCGTCAGGGATTTCAAGTTCCACACCGGCGAGACCATGCCGGAGCTGAAGCTGCACTACACCACCGTGGGTGAGCCCAGCGGCCAGCCGGTCCTGGTGCTGCACGGCACCGGCGGCTCGGGCGCGAGCATGCTGTCATCAGCGTTTGCCGGCGAGCTGTTCGGCGCGGGACAGCCACTCGATGCCTCCAAATACTACATCATCATTCCCGACAATGTCGGCCATGGCAAATCGTCAAAGCCGTCCGACGGGATGAAGACGAGCTTCCCGAAATACAATTACGACGACATGGTCGAAGCCCAGTATCGCCTGGTCACGGAAGGGCTCGGGGTCAAGCACCTGCGGCTCGTCATCGGCAATTCGATGGGCGGCATGCACACCTGGCTATGGGGCGAGAAATATCCGAAGGCGATGGACGCGCTGATCCCGATGGCCTCGCAGCCGACCGAGATGGCGTCCCGCAACTGGATGCTGCGGCGGATCATGCTCGACACCATCCGCAGCGATCCCGACTACAATGGCGGCAATTACACCAGCCAGCCGCGCATGATGAAATACGCGATCACCGCCTACGGCATCGCGAGCATCGGCGGAACGCTGGCCTATCAATCGCAGGCGCCGACGGCGGCCAAGGCCGACAAGATCGTCGACGAGCGGCTGGCCATGCCGATCACGGCAGATGCCAACGACTTCGTCTACCAGTGGGAGTCCTCGCATGACTACAATGCCGGCGAGAAGCTGGAGGCGATCGAAGCGTCTCTGCTGCTGATCAATTCCGCCGACGACGAGCGTAACCCGCCGGAGACCGGCATCACGGACGCTGCGATGACGCGGGTCAAGAACGGCAAACTGTATCTCATCCCCGCCAGCACCCAAACGCGCGGCCACGGCACCACCGGAAACGCAAAATTCTACAGCGAGCAGGTCCAGCAATTGCTGCAAGCCGCGCCGCAGCAAACGATCGAATCTGCGCGCCGCTGATTTTGCATCGCATCACCGGCCGTCTACCCCGCATATTATTTGAGCATGCATTACGCCGGCGGCTCGGGCTTAATCGCATCGATGTACGAATCGACGCGTGAGACAATCACGCGTATGGCACGACACGCGATGAGGAGGATCGCATGCACAGGCTCGTACTGTGCGTTTGGCTGACCGCGCTGACGAGCGCCGCGTTCGCGTTCGACAACGGGCAATATGATCACGTCCCCCCCGACGTCCGCGCCTGGTTCAAGAGCGTGATCGCACCGAACGGCGTGCCCTGCTGCGACGTCTCCGACGGCCATCGCACGGAGTACGACGTGCGCAGTGGCGCCTATTGGGTGCCGATCGAGGGACAATGGATGGAGGTGCCCGAGCGCGCCATCATCCGCGACCGCGGCAATCCGGTCGGTCACGCCGTGGTGTGGTACGTCCGTCACCGCGGCGCCATCATCATCAGTTGCTTCGTGCCGGCGGATGCGGTGTAGCGCGCGATAGCGCCTCGGCGCCGCGCGTGCTAGGTCGGCCGATGGCTTTTTCGAACGACAGAACGCGCGCTGTGATGCGCTTTGTGCTGGCGGCGTTTTACATCGCGGCTGGCATCGCGCATCTCCTTGTTCCCGACAAGCTGCTTGCGATCACGCCGGCCTGGGTCCCCTTCGCAACACAACTGATCCTCATCACTGGCGTCTGCGAGATCGCGGGCGCGATTGCGCTGGTGACGAAGCCGCTGCGCTGGTGGGCGGGCGTTGCGCTGGCGCTCTATGCACTTTTCGTGTGGCCGGCCAACATCAAGCATGCCCTGGAAGGCATCGACCTTCCACCCATCCCCAACAGCTGGCTCTACCACGGGCCCCGGCTGGCGCTTCAGCCGATGCTGATCTGGTGGGCCCTGTACTGCGCGGGCGTGATCGACTGGCCGTGGCGGCGCGACAAAGGGGGATAGCGATCGGGCCGGGAGATGATATTCTCGGGCATTCAATCAGGGAGACCTTCGTGACTGATCTTTGCGCCGAAGACCTCGCCACCATCTATGCCCAGCCGAGCCCGCGCGTGATCGCGAAAGCGCGTCCCGCAATCGACACCCATGCGAAGAAATTCATCGAGATGTCGCCGTTCTGCGTGCTCGCGACATCGGGAGCGGACGGCAGCGTCGATGCCTCACCACGCGGCGGCGGCGTCGGCTTCGTCCATGTCGCCGGCCCCAACCAGCTACTGATGCCCGATCGCTCCGGCAACAACCGGATCGACAGTTTCCGGAATGTCGTCGAGGGCTCGGGCTTCGTGCATCTGTTGTTCTTCGTCCCTGGATTCGACGAGACGCTGCGCGTCGGCGGCCGCGGCACGCTGTCGGCCGATCCGGACCTGCTCGCCTCGATGGTTGAGTTTGGCAAGTCGCCGCGCGCGGTGCTGAACGTCGCCGTCAGCGAAGTCTATTTCCACTGCGGCAAGGCCCTCATGCGCTCGAAGCTGTGGTCATCTGACAAGGTGCCGCGCTCGGTGATGCCGAGCATCGTCGAGGTGGTCCACGAGCAGACCGGCCTTGGTGAGCCGCAGAGTCAGGAGATCGTGGAAGAGCTCTACAAGACGCAGTTGTAGCTGGCGTCCAGGCTGTCGTCCCGGCCTGGTGCGCAATTGCGCACCAGGCCGACACGGAATTGTGGGCAGCGCTAACGCGCCAAACTAATGTCCCTCGCCCTCGAGCCCACCGACGTGCTTCTGGGTGTAGAGTTCGAGGCCGATGCGGCCGATCAGGTCGAGCTGGGTCTCGAGGAAGTCGATGTGGTGCTCCTCGTCGCTCATCAGCTTCTCGAACAGGTCGCGCGTGACGTAGTCCTTGACGCTGTGGCAGTAGGTCGCCGCTTCCTGGTAGAGCGCCCGCGCGCTCATCTCGGCGGCGAGATCGCACTCGATGATCTCCTTGACGTTCTGGCCGATACGCAAGGGATCGAGCACCTGCATGTTCGGGAAGCCGTCGAAGAACAGGATCCGCTCGGTAAGCTTGTCGGCGTGCTCCATCTCCTCGATGGACTCCTTGCGCCAGACCTTGGACATGTCTCGCAGGCCCCAATTGTCGAGGAAGCGGTAGTGCAGCCAATACTGGTTGATCGCAGTCAGCTCGTGACGCAGTGCCTTGTTGAGATAGTCGATAACTTTTGCGTCGCCCTGCATGGTTCACTCCAGCTCTTGCAGTCCAAATCGGCCGTAAACCGAATTTAGAACGCTTCTAAATGAGTTTAAAGACTGGAGCAACCGGCTACGGGGACGCAGCCGGGGAAAAGCTCAGCCAGGGTTGCGGAAGATTTCAGCAGGCCGCGAGGGCGAACTCGGCCGGCTGAGCCGTCTCGTCATTGGCAGCCACAGTGTGGTTGTGCGGGCAGCCGGAGCAGCAGGACGAGGCACAGGGGCCGAGCGCTTCGTCGATAATGGTCTTGATCGTCCGAGCACAGCGGCCGCATTCGGCGCTACAGCCGAGACAACCATAAACCTGCTTTGCATGGCGCACAGCGTCGTCGGACTCGGCGACGGCGGCGCGGATGTCGTCATCGCTCAGCACGTTACAGGAACAAACGATCATGGAAGCGGCAGGCCCTTTGGTGATGCGCCATCATCGATATTTAAGGGGCCGGCCGGATGCAAAAGGAAAAAGCGGAATTTGAAGCTATTCCAAACTAGCCCGGAACAGCCTAGAACGGCTCTAAAATAGGGCCTTGCGCTGGATCAAGATTGCGGCGGATCTAGTCGCCCCCGCCGCCTCCACCATCGCCGCCGCCCCCGCAATCTCCGCCACTACTGCCGCTATCGCTGCTGGAGCAGCTGCCGCTGTCGGCCGGGCTGCCGGAACTATCGCTGGAAAACCAGCTCCCCAACGAGAAGCCGTCGCTGGTGCCCGTGGAGGTGTCGCCACCGCTGTTGCCGCTGGCCCCGGCGCGGGAGCGCCGCTGGCCGCGGTTCTGGAGATGGGTGATCCAGCCGTAGCCGATCGCGGAGACGATCCCGGCAGCGATCAATGCATTTATCATCGCGTTGCCCACCATCACCCTCCCCTGGCTGAGCTGCGGTCCATGCTAATTGGTCGTCCCCAGCAACGGTGCCGTTCATTGATCATTCAATCGAAATATGGAACTTTACCGCCAAAGAGTTCCCGCGTGTTTTGCTCGAAAGGTCAGCCAATGAAGAAGTCGCTCCTGGCAATCGCTGCCGTCGCCGCTGTGGCCCTTAGCGCCGCTACACCAGCCCAGGCGCAACGCGGCGTCGCCGCGGGCGTGGCGGCGGGGATCATCGGCGGCGCCATTGTCGGTGGGGCGCTGGCCTCTCCGTACTATTACGGGCCCGGCCCTGGCCCCGGCTACGCATATGGTCCGGGATATAGCCCGGGCTACTATCCGCCGCGCTACTACGCACCGGGCCCGGGCTACGTCGCCGACGACTATTACGGCGACGGCTGCGTCTGGCAGAAGCAGCGCTTCTGGGACGGTTATGCCTGGCGCGTCCGCCGCGCCAGAGTCTGTGGCTGAAGTCGCCGCAGGCCGGTTCATTCCGGATGCGCCGTTCATCCAGGGGCCTGAAAAAGACCGCTTTTTCTCGTCACAGCTCCGTGTGCGTTTACCGCGGATTGACCATTTGCGCGCTTCCTAGCTGCAAGGCCAGATCCATCAGAGTCTGCGTGAACCTTTGAACCCCGGGCGCTCCTAACAAGGAGCATCCATCTCTCAGGAGAGCTAAGCGTATGAAGAAGACTTTAGTTGCCGCCCTCACGGTTGCGACGATCGCCGGTTCGCTGGTGACCGCCACGCCGTCCGCCCAGGCCCATGACGGCGTCGGCGTCGGCATCGCAGCCGGCCTGATCGGCGGCGCGATCGTCGGCGGCGCCATCGCATCGAGCCGTCCCGCCTATGGTGGACCGGTTTATGTGGCCGAGCCCGGCCCGCCGCCCCCGCCCTGCTACTGGCAGCGCCAGCGCTACTGGGACGGCTACGGCTGGACCGTCCGCCCGGTTCGCGTTTGCTACTGATCTGATCGCACGGCGCTCATGAGCGCCGCGATCGAAGCCCGGCCGAGCACCTCGGCCGGGCTTTTTCTTTTAGCTGGCCCTGCAGCAGCTATCGCGCCGCCTGGATTGAGCGCAGCACCTCTTCGCTTGGCCAGCAATCGACCTTGAGCCCTGCCGACTTCTGGTAGGCGCCCAGCGCAGCGCGCGTCTGCATGCCGGCCTTGCCGTCGATCTTATCCTTGTAGAGTCCGACGCGCGTGAGCCCGCGCTGCATCGCCTCGACGTCCTTGGTTCGCAATTGCTTCGAGGCAGACCACGGCGTCGCGAACGGTTGCGGGCTCGTCATGCGGTCGGCGAGATGGCCGACGAACAGCACGTAGAGATCGGAGAAATTGTATTCCTTGATGACGAAGTAGTTCTTTGTGGTCAGGAAGGACGGGCCGTAGATGCCTTCCGGTTGCAACAGCGAGGCCGGGTGAGCCTGCTCGGCGGCAGTGAGCTTTTGTCCACGCACCGGCACAAAGCCTTCGCGCAGCCACTGGCCGATCGGCTTCGTCACCTCGGGCACGCCGGCGGTGCAATCGACCTTGGCCGGTGCCTGCACCTCGTAAGCCCAGCGCACGCCGCTCTGCCAGCCCTTGTTGACGAGCTGCTGCGCGGCGGAGGCCAGCGCATCCGGCACCGAATGCCAGATGTCGATGCGGCCGTCGCGGTCGAAATCGACGCCGTGCTTGTAATATTCGGACGGCAGGAATTGCGTGAGCCCGGTCGCGCCGGCCCAGGACGAGCGCATGTCCTTGCGTGTCACCACGCCGTCGCCGAGAATTTTCAGCGAGAGGATGAACTCGTTGCGATAGGTGTCCTTGCGGCGGCCGACATAGGCCTGCGTCGCCAGCACGCGCACGAGATCGTAAGGCAGCGTGTAGCGGCCGTAGTCGGTCTCGCGGCCCCAGATCGCCAGCATGACGGTGGCGGGCACGCCGGAGTTTTTCTCGATCTCGGTCAGCGCCTGACGATGTTTTTGGAGCAGCCGCTGCCCCTCGCCCGCAAGCCGCGCGATCGAGGCTTCCCTGACATAGTCGGCCGGCACCTGCACGAACTCGGCCTGCGACGGCGCACCGGTCGCTGGGCGCCCCGGCAGAATGAGATCCGGCAGCTTGTAATCAGGCTCGAGCCCGCGCGTCTCTCGCTCGAACGTCGCGCGCGACACGCCGGCGGCCTCCGCCTCCGGCCACTGCGAGGCGATGAACTGGGTGAAGGCGGCGTCGGCGGCGCGGACGGGCGACAGGCCACAGGTGATAGCGATCACCGCAGCTATGAGCACCCGCCGCATCATGCTGAGATCACCGCGTCAGCTTCTTGTACTTCACGCGATGCGGAATGATGCTGTCCTGGCCGAGCCGGCGCATCTTGTCCTTCTCGTAGTCCTGGAAGTTGCCCTCGAACCATTCGACATGGCTGTCGCCCTCGAAGGCCAGGATGTGGGTCGCGATGCGGTCGAGGAACCAGCGATCATGGCTGATGATGACGGCGCAGCCGGCGAAATCCTCCAGCGCCTCTTCGAGCGCACGCAAGGTGTCGACGTCGAGGTCGTTGGTCGGCTCGTCGAGCAGCAGAACGTTGGCGCCTGATTTCAGCATCTTCGCAAGGTGCACGCGGTTGCGTTCACCGCCGGAGAGCGCGCCGACTTTCTTTTGCTGGTCGGCGCCCTTGAAGTTGAACGACGAACAATAGCCGCGCGAATTGACTTCCCTCTTGCCGAGCAGGATCAGCTCGTTGCCGCCGGAGATCTCCTCCCACACGTTCTTGCTGCCGTCGAGCGCGTCGCGCGACTGGTCGACGTAACCGAGATGAACGCTCTCGCCGACCGTGATGGTGCCCTTGTCCGGCTGTTCCTGCTTGGTGATCATCCTGAACAGCGTGGTCTTGCCGGCGCCGTTGGCGCCGATCACGCCGACGATACCGCCGGGCGGCAGCTTGAAAGTGAGATCGTCGATCAGCATGCGATCGCCGAAACCCTTGCTGAGCCCTTCGAAGTCGACCACGTTCTGACCCAGGCGCTCGGCCACTGGAATCGTGATCTGCGCGGTCTGGGTCTGCTTTTCGCTCGCCTGTTTCAGCAGTTCGTCATAGCGCTGATAGCGCGCCTTGGATTTAGCCTGGCGGGCTTTCGGCGAGGATGCGATCCATTCCTGCTCGCGGGCCAGCGTCTTCTGATGCGCAGCGTCCTCGCGGCCCTCCTGCTCGAGCCGCTTCTGCTTCTGCTGCAGCCAGGACGAGTAATTGCCCTCGTAAGGGATGCCCTTGCCGCGATCGAGCTCGAGAATCCAGCTCGTGACATTGTCGAGGAAGTAGCGGTCATGGGTGACGATCAGGATCGCGCCGGGATAGTTGCGCAGATGGCCTTCCAGCCACGACACCGATTCCGCGTCGAGATGGTTGGTCGGTTCGTCCAGCAGCAGGAGCTCGGGCTGATCGAGCAGCAGCTTGCATAGCGCGACGCGGCGGCGCTCACCGCCGGAGAGTTTCGACACGTCGGCATCGTCGGGCGGACAGCGCAGCGCGTCCATGGCCTGGTCGACCTTGCTGTCGAGATCCCAGAGGCCCTGGGCCTCGATCTCGTCCTGCAGCTTGGTCATCTCGTCGGCGGTCTCCTCGGAGTAGTTCATCGCCAGTTCGTTGTAGCGATCGAGGATGGCCTTCTGCTTGGCGACACCCAGCATGACGTTCTCGCGCACGCTGAGAGCCGGATCGAGATGCGGCTCCTGCTCGAGATAGCCGACGCGGGCGCCCTGGGCGACCCAGGCCTCGCCGTTATACTCCTTGTCCAGGCCGGCCATGATCTTGAGCAGCGTCGACTTGCCCGAGCCGTTGACACCGAGCACGCCGATCTTGGCGTCCGGGTAGAACGACAGATGGATGTTATCGAGCACCTTCCGGGTCGGGTAGCTCTTGGTCAGGCCCTGCATGAAATAGATGAACTGGCGCGCCATCGGTCCCGAAAACCTTCGATTTGAGGAAATTTGCTTGCCGCCGATGTAGCGATCCCGCCCCCAAAGGGCAATGTTTTCCCTCCGTTCACCACGGATGAATACGGGACGGACACCATCCCGCCGCCGATCCGGACAATTGAAACCATCTTTTAATAAATCAGGCCAAAGCTCGGTTTCGCGCGGAAACAGCGCCACCCGCTCAGAATGAACGGGAGCACAGCGAGACAGCGTCATGGCCATGATCGAGACCAATTCCCTTCCCGTTCCGGCGGAAGCCGGCAGCGCCTCCGCGTTCGCCTCGGAGATCAAGGGCTTCTGGAAGCGCTTCTTCGCCACCGCTTTCAACCCCTACCGGCCCGAACTGCATTACATGCGCGGCCCCGGCCCCGCCTGGCGCGCCAAGCACGGCATGAATGCGCCGATCCGGCTCAAGCCCCGCGACCTCTGAGCCTCACCACCTGTCGGACTTTTGAAGACGCGAACGGCTTGCGCACGGTCCTGATTGCGCGCAACCATGGCCTGGTTCCACCTCTCGCCATGGAAGAACGCTGATGACGCGGCTGCGCTGTGCAATTCTCGACGACTATTTTAACCTCGCCCTCGATGTCGCCGATTGGCAAAGCCTGTCCGACCGCATCGACGTCACCGTGTTCAGCCATCCCTTCGCCTCCGAGCAGGCCGCGGCGAGCGCGCTGGCCGATTTCGAGATCGTCTGCGCGATGCGCGAACGCACCGCGTTCCCCAAGAGCCTCTTCGAGAGCCTGCCGAAGCTGAAGCTGCTGCTGACCTCAGGCATGCGCAACGCCTCGATCGACATGGAGGCCGCCAAGGCGCGCGGCGTCACCATCGGCGGCACGCAATATTCACGAGATCCGACCGCGCCCCTCACCATGGGCCTAATCCTGGAACTGACCCGCGGCATCGGCCGCGAGAACGCGCGCATGCATGCGGGCGAGCCATGGCAGGCCTTTGCCGGCGTCGAGATCGAGGGATTGACGCTCGGCGTCGTCGGGCTCGGCAAGCTCGGCAGCAAGATGGCGGGCATTGCGAAGGCGTTCGGAATGAACGTGATCGCCTGGAGCCCGAACCTGACCCCGGAGAAGTGCAAGGACGCCGGCGTCGGCTACGCCACCAAGGAGGAGCTGTTCGCCAAGGCCGATATCGTCAGCATCCATGTGGTGCTGAGCGAGCGCTCGCGCGGGCTGGTCGGGGCCGCCGATCTCGCGCGGATGAAGCCGACGGCCTTCCTCGTCAACACCGCGCGCGGGCCGATCGTGGACGAGCAGGCGCTGCTCGAGGCGTTGCAGCAGAAGAGGATTGCAGGCGCCGGCATCGACGTCTTCTCGGTCGAGCCGCTGCCGACGGACCATCCTTTCCGCAAGCTCGACAATCTCGTGCTGACGCCGCATCTCGGCTACGCCACCGAGGATGGCTTGCGCATCCATTATGGCCAGATGGTCGAGGCGATCGACGCCTTCACCAAGGACAGCGAGTTGCCGCGGAAGCTGGCCTGAAGCCTCAGGCCGCCGAGCGGTGGCTGGTGGGCTGCCGTGCCGCATCGGCAAAGCCGCCGCGCCAGGAGGCATGCGCCGGCAGCCAGCCGAGCTCGCGCTTGGCCTTACCGTTGGATGCTCCGCGCACCTCCGTCATCATTGCAACCATGTGCTCGCCCGCAAGCAGGCGCCCGAGCCAGGCGGGAATGTGACGCGGCGGCTTCGCACCAAGCAGTTTGGCCAGCGCGGGCAACCAATCCTTCACCGGCGCCGGATGATCGTCGACGATATTGTAGATGCTGCCGGCGCGTCCGCGTTCGAGCGCGGCAAGCGTGGCAGAGGCGGCATCTTCGGTGTGAATGAACGACCACGTGCCGCCGCCATCGCCGATCACTGGCACACGCCGGTGACGCAGCTGGTCGATCATCGCCGGCGAGAGCGTTCCGGTGCCAGGTCCATAGAAGAATCCATAGCGCAGCACGATGCCCTCCGGCTTCGTCGAAGCGCTGACGCTTCGCTCCAGATACCGGATTGCCTCAAGCGTGCGTCGTAGCTCTCGCGGCGGATGCGGGTCGAGCTCATCGGTCTCGGTCTTCACCGTTCCCCCGGCGCGACTGAAGGTCCAGCCGCAGAAGCTTTGCGCGATGAAGCGCCTAGCGCCGGCCTCGCGTGCGGCGTTGAGCAGATTGTCGGTTCCGCGGGTGCGGAGCTCGTTGGTTCGCTTGAAAGCCCGATCGAAATGCCGGAGGTCCGTAGCAGCCGCGAGATCTGTCATCTGGTGGATGACGGCGTCGGGCTTTGCCGCAATCACCGCAGCGCGCATACTGTCGGCATCGAGGCCGTCGGCGACGACCGGCTCCGCACCCAATCGCCGCACAAGCTCTGTTTTCGCCGCACTCCGTGTCGTGCCGATCACCGAATGACCCGCGGCGACCAGCGCCGGAACAAGATACTGACCGACCGCGCCGGTCGCGCCCGCAACAAGGATGCGCATCCTGTGCTCCTCAATTCGTTGCAATCCTCCCGGACGTAATCGAGGTGCGGAGCCGTTCAAGCATGCGCAAGCGCGACATGCGCGCATGGGTCAAATGACGACGGCGCGTGACCGAAGATCACGCGCCGTCATCAGATCAATTCTTGCGAAGCCGGTTCAGCGCACGGTGACGGGCGCGGGCAGCGGCGGCACCACTGTCGGCTGGGTGCCTCCGACCGGGCCGGCCTGCGCAGCCATCGGCGCGGGGCCGGCAGCGCCGGGCACGGGCGCGGCGGATGCGGTCGCAGTTCCCGGCGGCGGACCACCCGGCATCACCACCACGCGGGTGCCGACCTTGACGCGATCGAACAGGTCGGAGACGTCCTCGTTCAGCATGCCGATGCAGCCGGAGGACACGAACTTGCCGATCGTCGAGGGCTGGTTGGTTCCGTGAATGCGGTAGACGGTCGAGCCGAGATACATGGCGCGGGCGCCGAGCGGATTGCCGGGACCGCCGGCCATGAAGCGCGGCAGATAGGGCTGGCGCTCGATCATCTCAGTCGGCGGATGCCAATCCGGCCACTCGGCCTTGCGGGTGATCTTCTGCACGCCGGTCCAGGTGAAGCCGTCGCGGCCGACGCGAACGCCGTAGCGGATCGCACGGCCATTGCCGAGCACGTAATAGAGATAGGTGTTCGGGGTATCGACAATGAGCGTTCCGGCCGGCTCCTTGGTCGCCAGCGAGACCTCCTGACGGCGCAGGTTCTGCGGCAACTGCGCCGGAGCGGCGTCGGGCTGCTCTTCGGGCGGCAGCGAGGCGATCGCCATCGGCCGGCCGTCGGCGCCAACGGGCGGCTGACCGGCCTGGACCGTTCCGGTCGCGCCGGGACCACCGACCGCCTCCGGCGGACGCAGGCCGTCACTGCCGGGCGCCTGACCCGGACGATCGGCGTAGATCACCGCAGGCGGGCCGGCGGGGCGGCCGTAGCGCGGATCGTCGGGCGACGTCACGGGACCCTGCGGCGGCGCGGCCGAGTACACGGGGGCGCCTGCGGGACGGCCATAACGGGGATCATCGGGCGACATCACCGGACCCTGCGGCGGCGCGGCGGAATACACCGGGGGAGCGCCGGCTGGACGACCGTAGTAGCGCGGATCCGGGCCGGGCGGCGGCAGCGCCGCCTGCGGCATCGAATCGTCTTCATCGTCCATAGCGTCGAAGTTCGGCGCGCGGTCGCCGGGCCGATATTCGGCCGGCGCGCCATAGCTCGGCGCCTGCTGGACCGGATAGCTTTGGGCCTGCGCGAGCGAGGTTCCCGCCGCAGCGACTGTTGCGGCAGCGCATATCGTCAGAAAATGTTTGATCATCATCGCTCTTGTATAGTCCCCGGGCCCCGTCCGGACCGTTAACGGCCAGATGACCGAAGATAGCGGCACATTCAAGACATTGCAGGCGGATTTGTGCCTGATTTGCCGATTTGTGATCCGCAAGACTACCGTTGCCTCCTTGCATCACGGGACGAAAATCAGCCCACGACTGAGATTGCCGGAGTCGCCGGCTCCGTTTTTTACGGAACGGCGGGGAATCGTTGCGGTATGTTCGAATCAGCCTGATTCGCCCCCGCTTTGAGCTTCGATCCCCGCGTGGCGAACGCGGCAAGCAGTACCGTCACCGCGTTCAGATGGCTCATGGGCCCTGGCCACTTCGCCGCCGGGGCGGAAATTCGCAATCCCTCGATGCTTCCCGGCTTTCGCTTCCTGTTTGCCGCGATCCTGCTGTCAGCTTCCATCCTGGTATTCGGCCTGGGCGCCGCCGCGCTGCTGCGGGCCAGCCACGAGCAGTATGTCAGCAACCCCTCCTGGCGGAATGGTCCGCAGGAGCAGGTGTTTGCACAAGCTCCCGAGCCGGCCCAGCCCGTGCTCGCGGTTCTGCGCGCCGAGCCGGAAGCAGCCACCGATCCGGCGCCGTCGCTGCGTGACCAGGTGCCGACGATCGGATTACCGGCGAACGAGCCCGAGCCGGTCTTCGCGCTGACGACCGAGACCGACCGTCAGCCGCCGCAGGTCGTTGCAGCTCCGGCTGACGTCCCGACCGAACCGGCCAATGCGGAGACCAAGGCCGAGACGACGACGGACGACGCCACGCCGGTCTCAAGCAACACGCTTACTCCGGCCGACGCCAGCGCATCCATCGCCGAGACCAAGCCCGTTTCGATCGCTCTCACGAGCAAACCAGCACCTACCGCCCCCAGCGGAGCCTCGGCTTCGTCCTCGTTCGACATGGCGAGCGCGAAGTTCGCCGCATTGAACGACCCGGCGACCACGGCCTGGAAGGATCCGCCTGCGAAGGCCAAGGCCGACTCTAAGGCCGACAGCAGTTCGCCGGAGAGCAAGGCGACCAAGCCGCGGGCGCATCGCGTGAAGAAGCGCCGCCGCATCGTCCGGCGTCCGCCGCCGCCGGTTCAGCAACTCGATCCGTTCGGGCAGCCGCAACCCACGCTCGCCGCAACGACCACGCGCGCACGTCAGTAAGGTTACGCCGGGCCGGTTGCGATCGGCGGTCCCTTTTCCTGGCCCCATTCCGACCACGAGCCGTCGTAGAGCGCGGTGTCGGTGATGCCGAGGCGATAGAGCGCCAGCGTCAGCACGCCGGCAGAGACCCCGGAGCCGCAGCTCGTCACGATCGGCGCATCGAGCCTGACACCGGCGTTCGTGAAGGCGGCGCGGAGATCATCGAGTGGCTTCATCGTGCCGGTCGCGGCATCGAACAGGAGATTGTAGGGCACGTTGCGCGCGCCGGGGATATGGCCGGAGCGGATGCCCGCGCGCGGCTCCGGCGCCCGGCCCTCGAACCGGTCGGCGGCGCGCGCGTCGATCACCTGCTCGGCACGGCTTTCGATGTTGGCGATCAATTGCTGCATGCTGCGCACGCGCTTTGAATCATAGCTCGCCTTGAATGTCGCTGGCTTCGGCTTGACCTCGCCGCTCTCGACCGGACTCCCCTCGGCGCGCCACTTCTTCAGGCCGCCATTGAGGATGCGCACATTGCCATGGCCGAAAGCCAGGAACATCCACCACGCGCGGGGAGCAGCGACCCAGCCGCCGGCATCATAGATCACGACGGTGTCGGCATTGGAGATACCGAGTTGGCCTGCGTCGCGACCGAACTGCTCGGCGGTCGGATACATGTGCGGCAGCGGGTTGGAATGGTCCGAGACCGCATCGACGTCGAAGAACACCGCGCCCGGCAGATGCGCGGCGAGATAGTCGTCCTTCGGCAATGGCAGCACGCCGGGTAGTTTGAAGCTGGCGTCAAGCACCTTGACGTTGGCGTCGTTGATGTGGGCGGCGAGCCATTCGGTGGAGACGAGGGGATCGGTGGGGGTGGTCATTAGGGTGCTCCGGCAATTGTCTCAGTCGTCATGCCCGGGCTTGTCCCGGCCATCCACGTTCTTGCGGCGAAGACGTGGATGCCCGGGACAAGCCCGGGCATGACGGAGTGTGTGGCGAGAGAGGTATTCACCTCATCCCTTCTTCTTCGGCTCCCACTGCTCCACCGGCCCGCCGGCGTCGCGCCAGGCGGCGTAGCCGCCGGTGATGTGGGCGACGGGCTTGAGGCCCATGTCCTGCGCGGTCTTGGCGGCGAGCGCAGAGCGCAAGCCGCCGGCGCAATGGAACACGAACTTCTTGTCCTCCTGGAACACCGGCTTCGCGTAAGGGCTCTGCGGATCGATCCAGAATTCGAGCATGCCGCGGGTGCAGGCGAACGCGCCGGGGATGCGGCCGTCGCGCTCGATCTCGCGGGGATCGCGGATATCGACGATGACGACGTCGCCGTTCTTCGATAGCTCGATGGCGTCCTTGGCGGTGAGCGTTTCGATCTCGGCATTGGCCTCGTCGATCAGCGCCTTGATGCCGCGGGTGATGGTCTGGGGCATGTGGTTCTCCCTCTTGTTGTCATTCCGGGGCGCGCGGAGCGCGAGCTAGTGTGTCAATTCCTTCATCGCACCCTCGAGCCCCTCGATCGTGATCGGATACATGCGGTTGGCGAAGATGCGTTTGATGATCGTGGTGGATTCCGAATAGTCCCAGTGCTTCTGCTGCACAGGATTGAGCCACACCGAATGCGGATAGGTGCGGATGATGCGGTCGAGCCAGACCGAGCCGGGCTCCTCGTTGACGTGCTCGACCGAGCCGCCGGACACCATGATCTCGTAGGGCGACATCGATGCGTCGCCGACGAACACGATCTTGTAGTCGTGCGGGTATTTATGCAGCACGTCCCAGGTCGGGGTGCGGTCGGTGAAGCGGCGCTTGTTCTGCTTCCACACGCCTTCATAGAGGCAGTTGTGGAAGTAGAAATACTCCATGTGCTTGAACTCGCTCTTCGCAGCCGAGAACAACTCCTCGACCTGCTCGATATGCGCGTCCATCGAGCCGCCGATATCGAAGAAAACCAGCAGCTTCACCGCGTTGCGGCGCTCGGGCCGCATGTGCACGTCGAGATAGCCGTGATTGGCGGTCTCGCGGATGGTGGTGTCGAGATCGAGCTCGTCAGGCGCGCCGGTGCGCGCGAACTTGCGCAGGCGGCGCAGCGCCACTTTGATGTTGCGGATGCCGAGCTCGACATTGCCGTCGAGATCTTTGAACTCGCGCTTGTCCCACACCTTCACGGCGCGGTTGTTGCGGTTCTTGTCCTGGCCGATGCGAATGCCTTCGGGATTGTAGCCATGGGCGCCGAACGGCGAGGTGCCGGCGGTGCCAATCCATTTCGAGCCGCCCTGGTGTCGACCCTTCTGCTCCTCGAGGCGCTTCTTCAGGGTCTCCATGAGCTTGTCCCAGCCCATGGCCTCGATCTGCTTCTTCTCTTCGTCCGTCAGGTATTTCTCGGCGAGCTTCTTCAGCCACTCCTCGGGGATCTCGGCCCCCTCCATGGCGTCGAGCAGGCTTTCCAGCCCCTTGAAGACGGTGCCGAAGACGCGGTCGAACTTGTCGAGGTTGCGCTCGTCCTTCACCAGCGAGGTGCGCGAGAGATAGTAGAAATTCTCGACCGAGTAGTCCGCGAGGTCAGCGTCGAGCGCCTCCATCAGCGTGAGGTATTCGCGCAGCGTCACGGGGACCTGCGCATCGCGCAGAGAAGTGAAGAATTGCAGGAACATGGGTGACAGATTGCCCGTCGGGGGGCGAACGTCAAGGGGCGGAGGCCATCGCTCTGCGCTGGACCGGGAGGCTTTTTGCTCTAGAATTGGCGGTCTCACGGGGTTGTTTTGGGGACGTTTGCAATGGGAATTCTCGCAGCGCTGATCATTGGCGCGATCGCAGGCTGGCTTGCCGGCAAGATTGTCCATGGGGCGGGATTTGGGCTGATCGGCAACATCGTCGTCGGCATCATCGGTGCACTTGTGGCCAGCTGGATTCTGCCTCAGCTGCATATCCAGCTCGCAACCGGCACGGTCGGGGCCATCGTGGATGCCACGATCGGCGCGGTGATTGTGCTCGTCATCCTTTCGCTGATAAAACGGGTCTGAAAGCCTGACTGAACCAGGAACGGCCGCCACGCGCGGCCGTTCCGTTTGTTGGACCAGGGGGCCGAAACTGGAATCCCTGGGACGACGACCAACAAGGACGCACGATGAAATTTACCGGCACCAAGGACTACGTTGCGACCGACGATCTCAAGGTCGCGGTCAATGCCTCGATCGTGCTGGAGCGCCCGCTGCTCATCAAGGGCGAGCCCGGCACCGGCAAGACGGTGCTGGCGGAGGAAGTGGCGAAGGCGCTGAGCGCCCCGCTTCTGACCTGGCACATCAAGTCCACCACCAAGGCACAGCAAGGCCTTTACGAATACGACGCGGTGTCGCGCCTGCGCGACAGCCAGCTCGGCGATGCGCGCGTGTCCGACATCAAGAACTACATCAAGCGCGGCAAGCTGTGGGATGCCTTCACCGCCGAGCAGCGCCCGGTGCTGCTGATCGACGAGATCGACAAGGCCGACATCGAATTCCCGAACGATCTTTTGCTCGAACTCGACCGCATGGAATTCCATGTCTACGAGACCGGTGAGACCATCAAGGCCAAGCAGCGCCCGATCATGATGATCACCTCCAACAATGAGAAGGAGCTGCCGGACGCGTTCCTGCGCCGCTGTTTCTTCCACTACATCAAGTTCCCCGACGCCGATACCATGACCCGGATCGTCGATGTCCACTTCCCCGGCATCAAGAAGCGGCTGGTCGAGGAAGCCTTGCGCATCTTCTTCGAGGTCCGCGAGGTGCCCGGCTTGAAGAAGAAGCCGTCGACCTCGGAGCTGCTCGACTGGCTCAAGCTGCTGCTCAACGAAGACATGAGCGTCGAGCAGTTGCGCGAGCGCGATCCGCGCAAACTGATCCCGCCGCTGCACGGCGCGCTGCTCAAGAACGAGCAGGACGTGCATCTGTTCGAGCGGCTGGCGTTCCTGAGCCGGAGAGAAGTGTAGGTTCGAGCGCACTCCGCTGCCGCCCCACCTTCCGGTGTCATTCCCCGCGAAGGCGGGGAATCCAGTACGCCGCGGCTTCTCGACTCAATCATAACCGCCTCTGGAATACTGGATCGCCCGGTCAAGCCGGGCGATGACACGGAGAGTGTGGCGCACTCTCTCCACCTCGTCATTGCGAGCGCAGCGAAGCAATCCAGACTGCCTCCGCGGAAAGATATTGGATTGCTTCGCTGCGCTCGCAATGACGGAGCAAGGGCGAGCATCGCCCTCTCCAACTCGCGCTTCAAACCGCGAGGGGCGCACGAAGGTCGAGCGAGATGGGGCCCCGGCTCTGCAGCGCACCGCTGCACGGGACGATGCTTCGCATCGCCGGGGAAGCGCTGCGCTGCGTCCGGGGCACGAGACGTTGCTACGCCACCGCCGCGTCCGGCACGCGTGCGGCTTCCATCGGCTGCTTGCCGCGGATCAGGTCCGAGGCGCGGTCTGCGATCATCATGGTTGAGGCATTGAGGTTCGCCGAGATCATGCGCGGCATCACTGACGCGTCAATCACGCGCAGCCCCTCCAATCCGTGGACGCGGAGTTGGTCGTCGACCACCGCCCAGGTGGAATCCGCCGGGCCCATGCGGCAGGTGCAGCCGGGGTGGAAAGTGGTGGTGCCGCGCTCGGTGGCGGCGGCCAGGAACTCGTCGTCGGTGTTGATGTTGGGACCCGGGAAATCCTCGTAGGCGTAATAGGGCGAGAGCGGCGCGCTCTTCAGCAGGCGCCGTGCGAGCTTCATGCCGCCGACGATGACGCGACGGTCGAGCTCGGCGTCGAGATAATTGGTCTGGATGATGGGCGGCGCGAACGGATCAGACGAACGGATGCGGACATATCCGCGGCTCTCGGGGCGCTGTTGCCAGGACGCGACGGTCATGCCGGGCTCGTCCTCGAGCTGGCCCTGCACGCCTTCCTTGTAGCTCGCCGGTGTGAAGGTGAGCTGGAGATCGGAGCTCTCCGCACTCTCGCCGGAATGCCAGAAGCAATAGACCATGGTCGGCGACAGCGACAGCAGGCCTTTGCGCGCCGTCGCCCATTTCATCGCCTCGACCCAGAGACGCCAACCGCGACGAAGCTCGTTGATGGTCCTGATGTCTTTGACGCGGGCAACCGTACGCGGGGCGTAATGATCTTGCAGGCCTTCGCCGACCGGCAGCGCGTGACGCACAGCAATACCGTGGGCGCCGAGCAAATCAGGCGAGCCGATGCCGGAGAGCTGCAAGAGCTGCGGCGAATTATAGGTGCCGCCGGAGAGGATCACTTCCTTGTTGGCGCGGACCTCAACCGGCGTGCCGCCAGAGCCGCCCTTCATGTAGCGCACGCCGACGGCGCGCTTGCCTTCGAAGATAATCTCGGTCGCGTGCGCGTGGGTGTGGACATGCACATTCGGCCGCTTCATCGCGGGCTTGAGGAATGCGGTGGCGCCAGAGACGCGCAGGCCCTTGTCGATGGTGCGCTGGCAGTAGGAGACGCCTTCCTGGGTCTTGCCGTTGTAGTCGGGGTTGCGCGGAATGCCGAGGCTCACCGCGCCTTCCATGAAGGCTTCGCAAAGCGGATCGCGCCAGTTCATGGTGGTGACCGTGAGATTGCCATCGCGGCCGCGATAAATGTCCTCGCCCTCGCCGACGCGTTTCTCCAGCCGCCGGAAGTAGGGCAGCACGTCGGCATAGCCCCAGCCGCGATTGCCCATCTGCGCCCAGGTGTCGAAATCCATGCGCTGGCCGCGATTGTAGATATGGCCATTGATCGAGGACGAGCCGCCGAGCGTCTTGCCGCGCGGCGCATAGATGCTGCGCCCGCCGGTCCAGGGCCCGACCTCCTGCTGGTAGGCCCAGTTGATACTCTTCATGTGGAAGGTCTTGATGAAGCCGGCCGGCAGATGGATGTAGGGATGCCAGTCGCTCGGGCCCGCCTCGAGCACGCAGACGCTGGTAGCGGGGTCTTCGCTCAGCCGGCTGGTGAGCACGCAACCGGCGGAGCCCGCGCCGACGATCACATAATCAAATCTTTCCATGGTGCCTCGGCCGCCTCTAGCGCGGCTTGTCGTTGAGTTGATAATTCAAATGCGTTCGCACCGTCGGCCATTCGGCCGCGGTGATGCTGTAGACCACCGTGTCGCGCAGCGTGCCGTTCGGCGCGACCTGGTGGCTGCGCAGGATGCCGTCCTGCTTGGCGCCCAGACGCTCGATGGCGCGGCGGCTCTGGTGATTGAAGAAGTGGGTGCGGAATTCCACCGCGATGCAGTCCAGGGTTTCGAAGGCGTGGGTGAGCAGCAGCAGCTTGCACTGCGTGTTGAGCGGACCGCGCTGCGCGCTCTTGCCATACCAGGTCGAGCCGATCTCGACGCGGCGGTTGGCGGCATCAATGTTCATATAGGTCGTCATGCCCACGATCTTGCCGCTGCCATCGAGCACGGTGAAGGGGAGCATCGAGCCCGCGGCCTGAAGACCGAGCCGGCGGTCGATTTCCTTGCCCATGTTGTCCGGCGTCGGAATCGCGGTGTACCAGATGGTAGAGAGCTCGCCGTCCTTCACGGCCTCGATCAGCCCCTCGCGGTGCTGATGCGACAGCGGCTCCAGACCGGCATGCTGTCCGCGCAGGGTGATGGGATCAGGCCAGGGCATTTGAAACTCTCTCCTTTGTCATTGCGAGGAGCGAAGCGACGAAGCAATCCATACTGTCACCGCGGACGCATTCCTGGATTGCTTCGCTTCGCTCGCAATGACGGTCACTAGCACCGTTTATTTGTTTAGGAAATTGAGAGGCAATCCGCCGCGCGGCCAGTCCATGGCGATCAGCTCGCCCTTGCCTGAGAGCGTGATGTAGGCGGTCTTCAGCTCGGGGCCGCCGAAGGCGATGTTGGTGGTGACGCGGTCGCCGGTCGGCACCTGCTCGACCAGGGTACCGTCAGGCGCGATCACCGAGATGCAGCCGGAGACGAGGGTGGCGACGCAGACATTGCCGTTCGCTTCGACCGCCAGCGAGTCGAACATCTGGTAGCCGCCGAGGCCGCAGATCGGTTTGCCCCGCTCGCCGCGATAGATCACATCGCGCGGCTTGAGCGTGCCGGGCGCGGAGAGCTCGTAGGCCCAGAGCCGACCGGTGGGCGTCTCCGCGATGTAGACGGTGGCCTCGTCCGGCGACAGGCCGATGCCGTTCGCCGGCAGTATGCCGTGCACGACCTCGACGATCTCCTTCATGCCAGGCTTGAGATAGTACATGCCGCCGACGTCCATCTCGCGTGCGCGGCGCTTGCCGAGATCGGAGAACCAGAGGCCGCCCTGCTTGTCGAACACCAGATCGTTCGGCCCCCGCAGATCGTGCTCGCCGCAACTGGTCACGACGGTTTCGATTTGGCCGGATTGCAGATCGACGCGCTGGATCGAGCCGCCGAGATAATCGTCGGGCTGCGGACCCGGCATGATCATGTTGCGGGTCGGAATCCAGGAGAAGCCGCCATTGTTGCAGATGTAGATCTTGCCGTCGGGGCCGAGGGCCGCGCCGTTCGGGCCGCCCGGAATCTTCGCGACGATCTCCTTGCGGCCGTCGGGATGGATCCGGGTCAGGCGCTGGCCGCGGATTTCCACCAGCACCACCGAGCCGTCCGGCATCACGACCGGTCCTTCGGGAAATTCGAGGTCGGTGGCGAGAACGCGGACGTTGGACATGTGGGGACCCTCCCGGCTGCTTGTTATGACTTGCACGGGATGTCCGGCACGGGCCCCACACGCAAGATTGCCTGCGGTTATGACAAAGTCGCCGGGGCTTGCCAAGCAAGCGGGATGGTATGCCAGCGTTGCGCGCTAATCTCGCACGGGTATCCAAATCTCCAGGCCGCCATTGCCGGTGGCGGGATCGAATTTTTCATCGTAGCGTTCGAAGTTCGGCGCATCGGCAGCCTTCAGGCCGGAGGCCGGCAGCCACTGATTCCAGATCGCGTTGACGGTGCGCCTGATCGAGGCGACGTGGTCGGCGTGGGTGAACACCGCATAGCGCTGCTCGGGGATACGGATGCGGCCGAAGCGGCGCGGCAGCTCGGAGAAATCGTCGACCTCGACGCCGGCGATGTAGTCGAAATTGCCGGCATCGTCGCCGTTGCAGCAGACGCCATAGGCGACCGATCCTACGCGCACGGGAATGTCGGCGACCTCCTGGTGGAAGCGCTGCCACAGTCCAGGAATGGCCGCGCCGTTGTCGCAGGAGATGCGCTCGTTGATGCCTGCGACGAGGAAGGCCTTTGTGGTTTCGAAGCGCGGGGCGGCGAGCTTGTCTGCGATGGTTGAGTCCATGAGGATCGGCTCCTGAAGCTTGAGATGACCGGCGCATTGCGCGGCACGGACCGCTTCGGGCGTGGTGCCGAACTGGTCGCGGAACGCGCGGGTGAATGCTTCGTGCGAGCCGTAATCCGCCTCCAGCGCCAGCGACAGGATGTCCGGCGCGCCGTTCGCAAGACTGCGCGCCGCTTCGGTCAGCCGCCGCGCGCGCACGTACCGCATCACCGGCAGCCCGGTGGCTGCGGCAAACGCGCGCACGATGTGGAACCGCGACACGCCCGATATCGTAGCGATCTCGTCGAGCGTCATCGGCTCGGCCAGATGGCTCTCGACATACCAGAGCGCGCGCTGGGCTGGGTTCATGGCGTTTCTCGTTCGAAGCGCGACCATGATGCACGGAAGTCCGCGGGTTTCGCTTGATCGGTGTTGCGGTCCCGCAAGAGGATAACGCCGGAGCAGCCACTGGCAACGTCCGGGCGTTCATGGCTACACTCGGGACATCCTTGAAACCGCTCACCAGAAAGCAGGAGGAACCGCGTCATGAAAGTCACCGACGTGCGGGCGCACCATATCCGCATCCCCTATGACGCCGGTGTCGCGAGCTTCCGCCAAGGCGCCTCCGCGATCACCGCCCTTGACATGGTGATGGTCGAGGTCAGCACCGACGCCGGGCTGACCGGCTGGGGCGATGCCTTCGCCTATGTCTGCCCCCGCACCACGCGCAGTGCCGTCGAGGAAATGATCGCACCCCAGGCCCGCGGACTGGAGGTTCCCGATGCCGCCGGCATTCCTGCGGTGATGGAGCAGATCCAGCGTAATCTGCATCTGTTCGGGCGTTACGGCATCACCATGTTCGCGATCTCCGGGCTCGACATCGCGCTGTGGGACCTTGCCGCCAAGATCAAGGGCCTGCCGCTGCACCGCCTGCTCGGCGGCACCAGGCGCCCGGCCATTCCGGCCTATGCGAGCCTGTTGCGGATCGGTTCGCCCGACAACATCGCTGCCGAATGCAGGAAGGCGCTCGCCCTCGGCTATGGCGCCATCAAGCTGCACGAGACCACGGCACCGGCGGTGTTTGCCGCGCGCGCGGCGATCGGGCCCGGCATTCCGCTGATGGTGGACATGAACTGCCCGCTGTCAGGCGAAGAGGCGATCGCGTTCGCCAGGACATGCCGCGACGCGCAGCCGATGTTCCTGGAGGAGCCGGTCTGGCCGCCGGAGGATTTTGCGGCGCTCGCCGAGGTCCGCAGCAAGGGCGGGCTCGGCGTCGCTGCCGGCGAGAACGCCTGCACGGAATATCAATTCCGCCAGATGATGGATGCGGGCGCGGTCAGCCACGCCCAGCCGTCGGTGATCAAGGTCGGCGGCATCACGCAATTTCTCAAGGTTGCGGCGCTCGCAGATCGGCTCGGCGTCAAGATCGTTCCGCACTCCCCATATTTCGGCCCCGGCCTGCTGGCGACCTTGCATCTCCTGGCGGGGCGCGGCGACGGGTTGGTCGAGATGTTTTACCTCAAGCGCGAGGCCTGCCTCTGGGGCGGCCGCGCCGATGTCGATGCCACCGGCCATGTCGCGGTGCCGACCGGACCTGGACTCGGCTATGAGCCCGACCGAAGCGTGATGGAGCGATATCGCGTCGCCTGAGCGCGGCGCCTATTTCGCCGCATCCTTCGGCGGCGGCGCATCCTGTTTCTTCTTCACATCCTCCGCGGTCTTCGCCTGCGCGGCCTGGAGATCGCCGAGCATCTTCTGCAAGCCGGCCACCGTCGTCTTCAACGCATCGATCTGGCGCCCCGCGGCATCCAGCTTCTGCTGGTGATCGAGGTTCAGCTTGGTGATAGTCTTCTGGAGGAAGTCGACGTTGCTCTGGAGGCAGCTGGTGCGGCGCTCCATGGTCTTCTCGACGGTGCAGATCTCGATGCCGGGCACGTCCTGCGCGCGGACCGGCACAATCGCCAGCGTAGCGAGCAGCAACATCGCGAAACAGACGCCGGCGCTTCGAAGCAGCATGCAAGTTCCTCGTCAAATCAATCACGGCAATGTGCGCTTTTTGCACGCCGCCTGTCGAGGCTACCACACTCGCACCGCATTCTCGCGTTGAGCTTGCAGCTGTTCCCTCGGACGGGGAGCGATGATCTGCACGCGGAGGAAATGGGCGCTCCTTCTGCGGCTTTGTTTAGGGGAGTTTTTTGATGGCAACGCGCGACAGACGACTGGCGGAATTCGACGGCGCCGGAGAACCGCCGCCTGGCCTTGCAGTCGAAGTGCTGTGCGAGGACCACAGCGGGACTTATCAGCTGCCGTTCGCCTGCCGCTATGTCGAGGGACGCTGGCAGAACCACGCGGCCGGCGTCGCGGTTGAAGCTACCGTCATCGGCTGGCGCGTCCCGCGCATGAAGCATTCGGGCGTAGCCTGAGCACCGGCGTCTGTCTCAAAATGCAACGGTGCCGCGTCCCGGCTTAACCTTCGGAACGCGGCCCGAACGAATCACGTCCGAATCAGCCGTAGGTCCCTGTACGCGTCTGTTCACGGCTAGATGTCGCAACTGGCCAGCGCGCGCATACAATATCTGCGCAGCACGTGAGCAGGCTTAGCCAGCTACGGGCGTCAAAAGTTAACGGCTTCAATGACATGACTGCGGGATGCGGCGGCTGGATGTTCGCTCCCAAAACAGGCAGATGGCACCCGGCCTGCCTAATATTCGACCTCGAGCTCCTCGATCTCGGCCGGCTCGTCCTTGGCCGCCGCGATCCATTCCTTCATCTCCGGCATGGCCATGATGGTATCGGCATAAGCCTGCAGCTGCGGCTCGAGCTTGACGTTATAGGTCACGAAGCGTGTCACCACCGGGGCGTACATCGCGTCAGCCATGGTACGGGTCTCGCCGAACAGGAAGGGCCCGCCCGATTTGTCCAGGCAGTCGCGCCAGATCGCCCAGACGCGATCGATGTCGGCCTGCGCGCGCGACCAGATCTTGAAGCCGGGGAAGTGCCCCTTCAGGTTGACCGGCAGCGAGGCGCGCAAGGTGGTGAAGCCGGAATGGATTTCGCCACAGATCGAGCGGCAATGCGCGCGCTGGATGCGATCCGCGGGCAACAGCCCGGCGTTCGGCATCGCCTCGTTGAGATATTCGGCGATCGCCAGCGTGTCCCAGACGATCGCGCCCTCGTGCCGCAGGCACGGCACCAGGATCGACGACGACAACAGCAGGATTTCGGCGCGCGCCGACGCGTCGTCCGGCGCGGTGACGATCTCCTCGAAATCGAGCCCGGAAAATTTCGTGAGCAGCCAGCCACGCAGCGACCAGGACGAATAGTTCTTGCTGCTGATGGTCAGTGTCGCCTTCGCCATGTGGCCTTCCCTCACGCCTGTGACTCGCACCCTGCCGGACTCTGCGGGAGTGCGCACCGCCTGTGCTTCCCGCGAAAAGAGCAGCAAGCGACGTGCCAATCTTGAGGGCGGCCCATCCCAGGTTTGGCTCCGATATTGCATAGCAGCACGGGGACAGGTGGGCGTTTCAGTATGATGTCGATGTATTATCAGGCCTTTCAGAACCATATGGACCTGACGGCGCCGTGGCGGTCGGGGGCTTCGTCCGCACTCAGATTCCTCAATCTGGTGCCGCAGGGCTTGTCGGATCAGGTCGTCGGCCGTCTGTCGGCCGCGCTTGAGCTGATCTCCCGCTCCACCCTCACCTACCACCGCCCCGCCTACGGCATCGACAGCGTCATGGTCGGCAATCGCGAAGTCGCCGTGACCGAGGAGATCGCTTACGCGACCCCGTTCGGCTCGCTGCTGCGTTTCAAGAAGGAGGGCGTGGGCGAGCAGCCGCGCATGCTGCTGGTGGCTCCAATGTCCGGCCATTTCGCGACGCTGCTGCGCGGCACCGTGAAGACGCTGCTGCAGGATCACGATGTCTACATCACCGACTGGCACAATCCGCGTGACATTCCCCGTAGCGAGGGCCGTTTCGGGCTCGACGACTACACCGAGCATCTCATCGACTTCCTCGGCCAATTGGGCCCGCGCCCGCATATGGTCGCGATCTGCCAGCCCTCGGTCTCGGCGCTCGCGGCCGCCGCGATCATGTGCGAGGGCAACCATCCTTCACGGCCGGCGACGTTGACGCTGATGGCCGGCCCGATCGACACGCGCATCCAGCCGACCAGGGTCAACGAATTCGCCAAAAGCAGGCCGATCGACTGGTTCGAGCAGAACCTGATCAACTACGTGCCGGTGCAGTGCCGCGGTGCCTTGCGGAAAGTCTATCCAGGTTTCGTGCAGCTCACCGCCTTCGTCTCGATGAATCTCGAGCGCCACATCAAGCAGCACATCGATCTCGCCGATCACATCGCCAAGGGCGAGAAGGAGAAGGCGGCCAGCATCAAGACCTTCTACGACGAATATTTCGCCGTGATGGATCTGCCCGCGGAATTCTACATCGAGACGGTCCGCGACGTGTTCCAGGAGCACCTTCTGCCCCAGGGCAAGCTGATGCATCGGGGACGTCCGGTGAACACCAAGGCCGTCAGCCGCATGGGGCTGATGACGGTCGAGGGCGAGAAGGACGACATCTGCTCGATCGGCCAGACGCTGGCCGCGCAAGACCTCTGCACCGGCGTGCGCGCCTACCGCCGCGTCCACCACATGCAGGCCGGCGTCGGCCATTACGGCGTGTTCTCGGGCAAGCGCTGGAATAACGAGATCTACCCGCTGCTGCGGGATTTCGTGCACGTGAATTCGTAACCCGTCAGCCCCTGGCCCGTACGTCACGAGCGAACGCGCATTGCAGTGAGGCGACCGGAGATGCTGGGGCAGGATCTCGACGCCTCTCCTGACCAAACGGCTAGCTAGAGAAACCGCACGTGCCTAATGCACTTGCTTGAGCAGCTCTCTGGCTTCAACGACTTCGGGAAGATTGCGCTCCGCATCGAATTCAGCGAGCACGGGAGCGAGCACCTCGGATACCGCGCCCGCTCGGCCATTTGTCTTGTGCAGGCGTGCAAGTCCAAGGGCGCTGCGCAGCTCGAAAGTCTTCACCCGTTGGTGCCGTGCGATTTCCAGCGCTCGGTTTAGCGCATTTTCGGCACTGGCTAGGTCCGAAGGATCATGACGCAACAAAAGCTCCCCGTAGACGCGATGCAGCTCGGCATCAAGCCAATGCTGACCGGATTGCCCCGCCCATGTGATCAATCCGCTCAAGATTTCCAGCCCGTTTTCGAGTCGGCCCGACTCTGCATCCGCCATCGCGACATGCATCCCCCAAAACGGCTCACAGAGGTAGCAGTCATTCTCGTGCAGCAAGGTCCAGCCGCGACGCATTTCCGTTAGCGCGGCCATTCCGTCGCCGGCACGCCACTTGGCCAGGCCATTCAGGTAGGTGCCGGCGGCCACATACAGCGGCATCGTGTGGTCGCGAGCGAGACCGAGCGCCAGGATCGTCTCTGTTTGCTGCAACATGCCCCCGCATAGTCCGTCGAACACAGCTCGATGAACAAGCGCATTGGCCTGAGAAAGCGCCCGTTTTTCTCCGGAAGCACTTATCGCTTCCACGGCGAGGCGACGTGCGCGAGCGATCCTGCCAAGCGGCCAAAGCACCAGGGCAAGAAACCTCATGATCACGAATGGGAGATCCAGTGCCGAGCCCCTAAACGTCGCGGGATCCGGCTCGTCACCATAGATCTCTAGTGCCTTCTCAAGATGTACTCTCGCGTTCAAGTAGTCGCCCCCGAACCAGCAGGTAACCCCGCCCGTCCAATGTGCAACGACGGCGGCCACCGGTGAGTCCGGTCGCCGTTCAGCGGCGTTCACGATGGCATCCACCAGCGCCCGCATCGGCGCGAGTTCGCCGTGTGTCAGGCAGGCATTGAAGAGACCCGAATGGACTGGCGCAAGTTCAACCGGATCATTGATGTCGGCTGCGAACTGTCGGGCGCGCGTCCATGCGGCTACCGTTTCGGGAGCGCTGTGCCCGAGGCTGCCCCGTAATGCACGGCCATATGCGATTTGAAGATGTAGCCTACTCATCATCCGGTCGTGCTCATCGTGCAGCTCATCGGCGACGGCAATCGCCTTGCCGAGATGTGCAATCGCCTCGGAATAGGCGGAGCGTTTCAGCGCCTGCAGGCCCGCCTTGCGCCACCATTCGAGGGCGACCTCGTTCAGCCCCGCCTCAGTGAAGTGGTGTGCCAGAACTTCCGGCTCAGTCTCGGCGACGACTGGAAACTTCTCGCGCAGGACATCGCCGATGCGCTTGTGAAGCACCTGCCGTTTGCTCTTGAGCAGGCTCTCGTAGGCCGCTTCCTGAACGAGAGCGTGCTTGAAACTATAGTTTGCTTCGGGCGGAGCCCCGCGACGCACCAGCAGTTCGGCCTCTTCGAGTTGTGCTAGCGCAGCGCTCAGCGTCAGATCATCGCGTCCCGCCACATATCTCAGCAGCGCGTATGAAAAATCGCGACCGATGGCGGCGCCTATCTGCGCCAACTCCTTGACTGGGGCCAGCCGGTCAAGCCGCGCCATCAGCGAATCCTGCAGCGTTGCGGGAATAGCGAGCGGCGGGAGCGGATTATCGAGGCGATAGCGCCCGGCATCTTCGACGAGTAGCCCGGACTCCAGCACCATCTTGGTCAATTCCTCGACGAATAGTGGGATGCCATCCGTCCTATCGATGATCTGCTTCATCATCTCGCGTGGCAGCTGGCGACCAACGGCCACCTGTTCGACCAGCGCGCGCGAGTCCTGCCGATCGAGTCGGTCGAGCCGCAACAGACTAACGTTGGCAAGGCCCGACCAGGAGGGCTCGAACTCTGGCCGGGATGTCATGAGCACGAGTATCGGCAGGCCTCTGATCCGATCGACCGCGAGATCGAACAGTTCAAGTGTCGTGGCATCGGTCCAATGCATATCCTCGCAGATAATCAGCAGGGGTTGCTCTCGCGCCAACCCTTCAAGCTGATCCAGAAGGGCGGCAAATGTCTGTCGCCGCTGCTGCGCCGGGCTCAAACTCAGCGGCGGACAATGGTCGCCGGTGGGAATCGAAAGGAGAGCCGCAATGAGCGGTGTCGCTTGGGCGACCTGCTGTGTTCCAAGCGCCAGCATTGCCTCGAGCTTGTCGAGCTTTTGCCCAGGCGTGTCGTGCGACCGGATGCCGGCGGCGCGCTCGAGCTGCGCGACAAAGGGATGGAGCGCACTGTTGATATGGTAGGGCGAACACTGATATCGCACCCGGCGGTGAGCCCCCAACGAGGGGCTTTCGGACAGCGTTGCGACAATGCGCGACTTGCCGATGCCCGCTTCGCCGGAAATCAATACCATCTGCCCCTGCCCCTGCCATGCCAGCCGCTGGCGCGAGAGAGTGAACTCGATCTCATCCCTGCGGCCGACAAAACCGGTCGAGCGTACCGCGCGGACCGCCTCGAAGCGACTCTCGGATGCGATCGCTCCCTCCACCGCCCAGACTGCGATGGGTTCGGCTATGCCCTTGACCTCACGGCGGCCGAGATTGCGAAACGTGAAGAGATCACCAAGCAGCCGGCGCGTCGACGAAGCAACGACGACCGCGCCCGGTTCCGCCAGGCTCTGGAGCCGAGCGGCAAGGTTTGGTGTGTCGCCGACGGTTGCCTGTTCCTCTGACGCATCTCCGCTGATGAGGTCACCGACCACCACAAGCCCTGTCGCAATTGCGATGCGCAGTTCGACCCGTTCGTCGGCGCCTGTTTTGAGCTGCCCAATTGCGGAGATAGTGTCGAGACCCGCTCGCACTGCGCGCTCCGCATCATCCTCGTGGGCGCGAGGATAGCCGAAATAGACGAGTATTCCGTCGCCGACGAACCTGGCTATCCTGCCGTCATAAGCCGCAACGACGCTCGCGCAGGCGGCGCGGTAGGCCCGGATCACTTCCCACATATCCTCGGGATCGAGACGCGCCGAGAGCGCGGTCGAGCCGACCAGATCGCAAAACATAACGGTGAGGTGGCGCCGCTCGGCGTCCTGAGGAGGCGTCGGCGATGCGATCAACGCGGCTGGATCGAGGTCGGCAATAGCACGCAGCATTTTGCGGCGATGGCCTAGCAGGACTCCGAGCTTATCAAAGTCCTCGTCCATCAGTTCGGGGAGGATGCCCACGTCGATTGCATTCTGGGCAAAACGCTCTGCGTATTGCCCAAGCCCCAGTTTGTCGAGCCACTCCGCAATCTGCATTGGCTCCACCGATCGTGTGGTTGGCGGTTAGCAGGATTTTGGACCACGGCGCGGGGACGATATCCCAACATCGCCATGATGGCACGTCTTGTTTGTTGTGCGATAATTTAGGTTACTCAGTACCGACACGGCTTCTAAGCCGGGTCGCCGCCCGATGCGAACGACTCCGCTACCAAACATCGTCTTCACGCAGCGTTGCACGACAGAGGTTGCGATGAGTGGTCACGACTCACTCGGGACCTGGAGCCGAATCCAACGCTGCGGCTTGTGCTCTCGTCATGACGCCAAGCAGACGTTCTTGGGTGAGCACAATTCCTTCATTGCTTGTCCATGCGCGCTTCGTAGTTGCGAGCCATCGTGCCCGCCGCGACTTGGAGCGAAGAACCAACCACCCAACAGCCGGCAACAAAGGCTATCAGGCCATTGGCTGGGTTATGATCAAGGACAAGGATGCTGACGGACAGAGTTGCGGCAATCGCGGCGCCGAACGTTCCGGCCGCGCTCATGATCTCAGCCGGCTCGGAACCATTCCACTCTTCCGAGGTGCTCGAAATCGACTTCCGCGCGACACTGCGAGACAAATCAATTCCAACGTAATAGCTAAAAGCTCCGTAGAGCATCGTTATCAGCACGATCCAGCCGCTTTCAAACAGTCCGCCTTTCTCACGCAACAGGGCCGCACCCACATAGAGGCCGCAAGAGGCCCCAACGGCTGCGAGCCCAATTCTTTCAAGAAGATGGGCCGACCTGATCAGACCGGAACGAGCGATCCGAAGATTGCCGGAGCCCCTCGTTAGGGAAAATGCGCTAGAAATTGCATCACTAATTTTCATTGGGGGTCTCCTTCTTAGGTAAGTAGCGGCCTACCGGCCGACCCCGAATAGAGGCAGCCTCGTGGACGCGTTTTGCGATTGCCTGGATTCCAATTTCTGAAAAATCTGTGCTGAGTGATGGGGCTGGCTTGCTCGTGAGCTAGACGAGAGCCAATCCAAAGCTGCGAGCACGCGGCTACGCAGGCCTTGCATCTCACCCGTGTCTGTCAGTTAAGTCCGGGTGCGGCAATTTCTTGCGGGAGTGATAGCTCGAAAAGAGAGTGATGAAATATGAGACGGTTCACATAACGCGGTTTGCCGTCGCTCTATCCGATCACAATTTCCGGAGGACAAGTCTGCATCGTCGCGAGACCCGGGAGCGCGGGAGCTGAAAGAGCCATCAGTAAACAAGTTGTCCCGCGTCTCGCCGACATCAGATCTATCCACTCATACCATGTTTTGCGCACGTGAATTCCCGAAGCGCGAGCAAGCAATCAGCAGGGTCGGACAAGGCAGCGCGGCTTTGGGAAAGACGTCGGCGCTGCACCAGACCTAAAACCTGGCCATGCCGCTCGCGCCGGAGGCCAAGCCATGTCCGAACTTCCCACCCTCGCTGCAACACCCGCCGCGATCGTCGATGCATTGAAGGCGGTCGCAGGCAATCCGCCGAAGGTGCGCGCGATCTTCGCCAAGGGTCGATGTGTGCGCGGGACCTATGCGCCGTCCGACCACGCGGCAGAGATCACGCGATCGCTGAGCTTCACAAGACCGTCGCGCGTGCTGGCGCGCTTCTCCGTTGGCGGCGGCAATCCCGGGGTGACCGACACCAACAATCTCGTCCTGCGCGGCTTCAGCTTTAGGCTTGGCGACGATGCCCATCGTTCGGACATCCTGACGGAAACCGCTCCGGTGCATTTTGCACGGACGCTCGACCAGATGCTCGCCTTCCTCGAGGCGCGCATCCCAGGCGCGGACGGCAAGCCTGACATCGAGAAGGTCCGAGCCTTTTCCGCGGCCAATCCTGAAACACTGAACCAGGCGAATTACGTCGCGGCACGCCGGCTGCCCGGCAGCTTTGCCGGCACGACCTATTGGGGCGTGCACGCCTTTCCCGCGACGAACGCGAAGGGCGAGACCCGCTTCATCAAGTTCAAGGTCGCGCCTGTGGGCGGTGACGTCACCTTGAGCGAGGACGAAGCCAGGGGGAAGTCGGCCGATTTCCTGCATGACGATCTCGCGCGGAGGATCGCAGCCGGCGATATCCGCTTCAACGTGATGGCCTTGCTCGACCGTCCCGGCGATCCCACCATGGACGTGACCCTGCGATGGCCGGACGAGGACAACCGTGAGCAGGTGCGGCTAGGGACAATCGTCATCACCAGCCTCGAGGCCAACGAGGCCTGCGACGGCTCCATCTTCAATCCGGTCAATCTTGCCGACGGCATCGGCCATCCGCCGGACGAGATCTTTGCCGCGCGCCGCACGGCCTACACGATCTCACTGGCGAAACGCCGGTAAGTTCAAGTCTTGTCCCGTCCGCCATCCGTGTCGCGGCGCCATGCGCCCGGACTGACGCCGACGATGGACGAGAACACCCGCGTGAAATGGCTCTGATTCGCGAATCCGGCCGAGATGGCAATCTCGGACAACGGCAGGTCGCGGACCGACATTAGTTGCTTGGCCGCCTTCACGCGCTGCTGGAGCAGCCATTGATGCGGCGGCAGGCCGGTGGAGATCCGGAATGCGCGTGAGAAGTGGCTGACCGACAGGCCAAGCTCGGTCGCGATCAGCTGCAGCGCGATCTTGCCCGAGAGATCGGAATCGAGCCGGTCACACGCACGCTTCACCTGCCATGGCGCGAGACCGCCGCGGCTCGGTTCTGCGGCTGGCTTCAGCCCACCATAGGTCTGGGCCACATGGGCGGTGAGCGCAAGCATCATGTGATCGACGAAAAGCTGGTTGGTCTCGTCGGGCCTACACAGTCCTTGCCGCAACGAGGCACCGACATGTCGAACGACCTCGTCGTCATGACCGACACCTGGCTCGTAGCTCAGCTCGCCAACGCGCGGCCCGCCCGGTTGCCTAGCAACGCCGTTGAGCGCCGAGCGCGGCAAATAGAAGAAGAGCGAGTGAAACGGCTTGTCGATCACATAGCGCGGGTCGCGCTTGAGGTCGTACAGATAGGTCGCACCTGCGCGAACATCCGCCTTGGTGACACAGCGGCCCTCCTCCCAGCATTCGCAATCCGGATAGTCGCGGAGTTTCAGGCTGACGAGATAGGCATCTTCCGCAGCCAGCGAGCCGGAAATATCCGGCGTCGGATCGTCGTTGCGGACTTCGGTGACCGCGAGTTCGGAGCTGTGCAGCGAACGCGTGATCAGGACCGGTGCTTGCTCCGAGCGAAGGCCCTGCCCGAGCCTCTGCCCGTAGACGCCTGCTTGTGTCATTTCAGTAAATCCATCCGTAAAGGCACGTCTTCGCCGGCCTTCCCGAGATCCGCACATTATCGGAGATCGCCGGCCGACGGTCCAGCCGCAGCGCATAACACGAGGCTGGCGCGGCAGGCTGTCGCACTGGATCGCGCCGCGATGATTTCATTGTGATTTCAGCGTGATGTCACAGGCCCGGCGCCGCGAAGGACACCATCGTTGACCTCCCCGGCAGATCGCCGCGCGACTCCATCGTGCATTTTGGAAATGATGCGTAGACAGAGAGCCATGCGCTCATGGCCTTCGTCAGGCGGACCATTCCTCGCCCCAGACCTGCACGACGTGGCCCGGCGACACCTCGCGATATTGCCGAACGGGCGGCTGGTAGTCGGGCGCGCGCACCGGGCTTCTGATCTCGTCGTTCGCTACCTCGCGCCTGGTGCCGCGGCGCGCTGGATCCGGCACCGGCACGGCCGCCATCAGCTTCTTCGTATAGGGATGCTGCGGATTTCCGAACAGGGCCGCGCGTGGACCGGTCTCGACGATCTCACCGAGATACATCACCGCGACGCGATGGCTCATGCGCTCGACCACCGCGATATCGTGCGAAATAAAGAGATAGGCAAGTCCCATACTGGCCTGAAGGTCCAGCATCAGATTGACGACCTGCGCCTTGACCGAAACGTCGAGCGCCGAGACCGCTTCGTCCGCGACGATCAGCTTCGGTCCGAGAGCGAGCGCGCGGGCAATGCAGATGCGCTGGCGCTGGCCACCGGAGAATTCGTGCGGAAAGCGCGCGGCCATGTCGGCGGTGAGACCAACGCGAACGAGCAGGTCGGCGACCTTCTCCCGCGCCTGCGACGCCGTGGCGAGCCCGTTGGCGAGCAATGGGGCCGCAATCGCCGTTCCCACCGACATGCGCGGATTGAGGCTCGCGAACGGATCCTGAAACACGATCTGCATCTGCTTGCGGAAGTGGCGCAAAGTGCGGGCATTCATGGCCAGCACATCCTGCCCGTCGATCAGGACGGTGCCGCTGTCCGGCTCCGTCAGCTTGAGAATGGAGCGGCCCGTCGTCGACTTGCCGCAGCCGGATTCGCCGACCAGCGCCAGCGTCTCGCCAGCGCGCAAGGTGAAGGAGATGTTCTCGACCGCATGAACGCGGCCCGAGACCTTGCCGAACAGGCCCGAGCGGATCGGAAAGCGCGTCGTGAGGTTGGAGACTTCGAGCAGCGGTCGCTCGGCAATCGAGACCGTATCGGGCGTCTCCGCCGGCTCGTCCGAGGTTCCCGTCAGCTTGTCGACGATCGGAAAGCGCATCGGCCGCGTCCGCCCGTCCATCGAGCCGAGGCGTGGCACGGCGGCGAGCAGTGCCCTTGTGTAGGGATGCGAAGGGGCTGCGAAGATGCGCGAGGTATGGTCGGTTTCCACCGCCTGGCCGCCATACATCACCACGGTGCGATCCGCGATCTCGGCAACCACGCCCATGTCGTGAGTGATGAAGAGGATCGACATCTCCTCTTCCTGCTGAAGCTCCTTCAACAGCTCCAGGATCTGGGCCTGGATTGTGACGTCGAGCGCGGTGGTCGGCTCGTCGGCGATCAGCAGCCTCGGCTTGCAGGCCAGCGCCATCGCGATCATCACACGCTGGCGCATGCCGCCGGAAAAGCGATGCGGATGCTCGTGGAAGCGCGACTTCGCCGCGGGTATCCGCACACGGTCGAGCAGGCGGATGGTCTCGGCCTCCGCCGCCGCGCGCGACAGGCCGCGGTGCTGAATCAGTGCTTCCGCAATCTGGAAGCCGATGGTGAGCACCGGATTGAGGCTCGTCATCGGCTCCTGGAAGATCATGGCGATGTCGTTGCCGCGAACATCCTTCATGCTCGCTTCGGGCAGCGTCAGCAGGTCGCGACCGGCAAGCCGGACACTGCCTTCGACGCGGCCGGTCTCCTTCGGGATGAGCCGCATGATCGAGAGCGCGGTGACGCTCTTGCCCGAACCGGATTCGCCGACGATCGCCACGGTTTCCCGCGAGGCAATATCGAACGATACATCGCGGACGACGGGAATCCATTGCCGCTCGCGCATGAAGGACGTCGTCAGGCCGGAAACCGACAGCACCGGCGACTGCGCGTTGACAGCGACTTGATCAGCTCCGCTTGCGCCCATGCTCATGCCAGTGTCCTAATAGCCACGAGTACGGTCGACACGCCCCGGCAATTCTTCACCGCGGCGGTGACGCGCGATCACGTCCAGCACGAAATCGACCGCCGTGTCCGGCGTGGTCATGCTGGCATTGTGCGGCGTGACCAGGATGCGCGGGTGGCCCCAGAACGGATGGCCTGCGGGCAGCGGCTCCGGTTCGGCGACGTCGAGGACGGCGCCTGACAATGCGCCGCTGTCGAGCGACGCGAGAAAGTCGGCTTCGACCAGATGCGGGCCACGCCCGACGTTGACGAGCGACGCGCCGCGCGGCAGGCGCGCGAACAAGTCTGCATTCAGGATGCCGCGGGTCTCGTCGGTCAAAGGCAGCAGGCAGACGAGAATGTCGGTCTGCGCAAGGAAATCCGGCAACGACTCCATGCCCGCATAACAGGTGACGCCGTCGAGCTCGCGCGGCGAGCGGTTCCAGCCGACAAGCGGAAAGCCGAACGCCGTGAGGCGTTCCAGCACGGCCTGGCCGAGCTGGCCAAGGCCCATCACGCCGACGCGCCGCCGCCTCGCCGGCGTGATCCGGATCTCGCGCCAGACCTGTTCCTTCTGCTGGTTGATGAAGTGCAGGAGATCGCGATGCAGAGCGAGCACCGCCATGGTGACGTATTCGACCATGGTCTCGGCGATGCCGGGCTCCAGCATGCGCACCAGCGGAATGTGTGGCGGAACTTTTGACGCGTCGAACTGGTCGACCCCCGCACCGACCGAGAAGACCAGCTCGAGATTGGGGAAAGTCGTCGCGATGTCGTCCGGCGGCACCCACGCCACGAGATAGCGGACATCAGCGGGATCGCCGATGTCGGGCCAGAGCCGAAACGGAACATCGGGCGCGCGCTCGGCGAAGAAGCCCGCCCACTCAGCGCCCCGAACCATGTTGGCCTTGTAGAGGACCGTCATGCCGCAAAACCCTCAGAAGGGGCTGACCGGCGCGAGCCGGCGGCCGTCGATCAGGCGCTTGTGGCTGTAGGCCGCGGGATCGACGAGCGGCGTCGCGCCCGTTACGATGTCGGCGGCGAGCTTGCCAGCCGCAGGACCGATGCCAAAGCCGTGGCCGGAGAAGCCGGTGGCGAGGAAGAAGCCGGGCATGGCGTCGACCGGCGAGATGACGGGGATGGTGTCCGGCGTGCAGTCGATCGTCCCGCCCCAGGCTTCCGCGATCTCGATCTCTTTCAGCTCCGGGTTCGACTTGATCAACGAAGCCAGCGCGGCATTGACCAGAGACATGTCAGGCGCGGGATCGCGAACGCGCTCGGTCTCGAATGGCGACGGCTTGTCCAGGCTCCAGCTCGTGCCGCGCATGAGCTGGTCGAAGAAGGATTTGCCGAACGACAGTTTCAAGCCGTTCTTGCGATGCAGATAGGTTGGCCAGAAGGTCCGCGCGTAGCGGAACAGATCGGGCGACAGTTCGACCGTGCCGCGGTTGCGCAGCGCCAGCGTAAAGCCGCCGTCGAGGCGGCGGCGGATGCAATAGAAATCGGTGCCGAGCGCGCCGGAGGTGATCTCCGGCCCCGGCGTGGTCCGGCACGCGGTGGCGTTGACGAGGCCGATCGGCAGCTCGATGCCATGGCGGCGGCAGAACAGCGACGACCACGCTCCGCCGGACAGCAGCACCGATTGCGTGCGAATGGTGCCCTTCTCGGTGACGACGGCGCTCACCCGCCCGCCTTGCGTCTCCAACCCACGCGCGGCGCAGCCCTGATGAATGGTGACGCCGTGTTTTCGCGCGGCGGTCGCAAGCGCCGGCACCGCCATCGAGGGCTCGGCGCGCCCGTCGCTCGGCGTGTGCAGGCCGCCAACCCATGTCTCGGAATTGCCGGGCAGGCGCTCGGCGACTTCCGCCGGCGTCAGAACGGTCGAGTGGACCTGCATCTCGCGTGCCGTTGCGGCCCATCGCTCCCAGCTGGCGAGTTCGTCCTTGCTCTTGGTCAGGAACAGCACGCCGGTACGGCGGAAGCCGGCATCGACGCCGGCATCGTTCTGCATATCCTCCCATAACCGCAGCGCCTCGCGCGCCAGCGGGATCTCCTCACGCGCGCGACCCTGCTGGCGGCACCAGCCCCAATTGCGGCTCGACTGCTCGCCGCCGACATGGCCCTTCTCGACCAGGGCGACGGAGAGGCCCTTCTTCGCGAGGTGATAGGCCGCGGAGACGCCGATGACGCCGCCGCCGATCACGACGACATCCACCTGCGCCGGCAGGCGTTCGTCGCTGTTTATACGGGTGAGCGGCGGGGACATGGGACACTCCAGATATTCAGTTCGATGGAAGCTCGTCGGCTTGTCATGAGATGTTCATTCGCGGATCGAGCGCGTCGCGCAGGCCATCGCCGAGGAAGTTGAAGCTCGTGACCGCCAGCGTGATGGCGACGCCCGGCGCGATCGCGAGCCAAGGCGCGCTGGTGAGATAGATCTGCGCGTTGTTGAGCATGTTGCCCAGGCTCGCGGCCGGCGGCTGGATGCCGTAACCGAGATAACTCAGATAGGACTCCAGCAGGATCGCCTTGGCCACGTTCAGCGTCGCAGCCACCACGATCGGCGCGACCGCGTTGGGCACGAGCTCGCGGAACATGATCCGCAGGTTCGACGAGCCGAACGCGAGTGCAGCAACCGCAAACTCGCGTTCCCGCAGCGAGCGCACCTGGGCCTCGACGACGCGGGCCACCCACATCCAGGCGGTTGCCGCGATCAGCACGGTGGTGGTGACGAAGCCGGGCTCGATGAGCGCCGCGAGCGCAAGCAGCAGGAAGATGGTCGGAAAGCAGAGCATGGCATCGACCAGCCGCATCAGCACCGCACCGACCACGCCGCCATAGAAGCCGGCGAAGGCGCCGACGGCGATGCCCACCGCCATCGCGATCACCATCGCGATGAAGCCGATCGACAGCGAGACACGCGCGCCCATCATCAACCGGGCCAGCACATCGCGGCCGAGTTCGTCGGTGCCGAGGATATGCGCACCGGAAAACGGCGGCGCGAAGCGCTTCATGATGTCGATATAGGTGTCGTCGAACGGCAGGAGGTACGGGCCGAATGCCGAACCGAGGATGAGCAGCAGAATGATCACGGCGCCCGCGAGCGCGAGCCGGTGCCGGCGGAAGCGCCGCCAGGCGGCCTGGCCCGGCGCGAGCTGAACGGTCGTGAGGGCTGCGCTCGTCATCGCCTAGCCCACCCGGATCCTGGGATCGACGACGGCATAGAGGATGTCGGCGAGCAGCGACCCAATCAGCACCATGATCGCCGAGAACATCAGGATGCCCATCACCACGGGATAGTCGCGGTAGCCGATGGAATCGAGGAACAGCCGGCCCATGCCCGGCCAGGTGAACACGGTCTCGGCGACCAGCGCGCCCCCGAGCAGCGTCGGAAACTGAAGGCCGGCCACCGTGATCATCGGCAGCAGCGCGTTCCGCAAGGCGTGAACCGTAAGGATCCGCCATTCCGGCATGCCCTTGGCGCGCGCGGTGCGGATGTAGTCCTGGTTGATCACCTCGAGCATGGAGGAGCGCATGAAGCGGCCCCACATCGCGGTCTCGACCAGCGCCAGCACCAGGGCCGGCGCGATCAGATGATGCAGCAAGTCGAGGAAGGAGCCATCGCCGACGGTCTGCCGGTTGCCGGCCGGCAGCCAGCCGAGCTTCACCGAGAACACGTAGATGGTGACGAGTCCGAACCAGAAGGTCGGGATCGACAGCGCGATCATGGCGCCGACGGTTGCGAGCGTATCGAACAGCGAATAGCGGCGCAGCGCACCGAGCACACCGATCCAGCAGCCGAGCAGGACGGCGATGATGGTCGCGGTCGCCATCAGCTCCAGCGTGGCGCCGAGATGAGAAGAGATCACCGACAGCACCGCCTCGCCGTCGCGATACGAGCGGCCCCAATCGCCCCTCAGCATCCGGCCGAACCAGTCGAGATACTGGATCGGCAGCGGCCGATCGAGCCCGAGCTGCCGGGTAACGCGATCGAGGTCCTCCTGCGTCATCTGCGCGGACGCCGCGAATTGCGAGAGCGGACCGCCGGGCGCCAGATGCAGGATGGCGAAGCCGATCGCGGACACGATCACCAGCAACATGATCGCCTGCGCCAGGCGATTGGCGACGTAACGGGCCATCTCAGGCGATCTCGCGCACCTGAACCATCAAGCCCAGTACCATTCGCGGATGTTCCAGCAGTTGATCGACATGTTGATGTTGGGACGGAAACCCTGGAGCCCTTCCTTCACGCCCTCGGCGATGAAGCCCTGGAACAGCGGCAGGATCGCGAGGTCGTCGCGGATGAGCTTTTGCAGATTGCCATAGGTCGACTTGCGCTGCGTCAGATCGAATTGCTTGGCACCTTCTGCGAGAAGCCGATCCGCCTCAGGGTTGCGATACTGATAGGTGTTGTAGCCGCGGCCACCCTTGGCAGGAATGGCGCCGGAGCCGAAGCGAGGCGTCACGTCGGGGTCGCTGCCCAGCATGAAATTCACCCCCACGATCACCGAATTGAATTTCGACTGCTGCCAGAAATCGCCCCAGATCACGGCCGCCGGCATGTTGTTCACGCGCATCGCGGCACCGATCGCGCGCCAGTCCTGGATCAGCAGTTGCTGGGTTTGCTCCCGCACCGCATTGCCCGACGTTGTGGAATTGGCGAACTCGAGCTTGACGCCGCCTTTCTCGCGCACGCCGCCAGCGCCGCGGACCCAACCGGCCGCATCGAGCAGCGTGTTGGCCTTGGCCGGATCGTATTTGTGCTGCGGCAGTCCCTGCTGGAACGACCAGGCCTGTTGCGGCACGAAGCTTTCGGTCTGCGTCGGCAAGCCGTAGTTCAGCGCGTCGATGATCGCCTGCTTGTTGATCGCAAGATAAAGCGCCTCGCGCACGGTGCGGTCCGCCAACGCGCCGAACTCCAGATTCGGCGCGATGTGCTCCACCGACGACGTCGAGGAGACGAAGATCTTGCGCCCCTTCAGCGTCTTCGCCTCCTGCACGAAGTTCGGCAAAATGCCTTGCAGGCCGGTGTAATCGACCTGCCCGGTACGGAACTGAGTGTAGAGCACGGTGAGATCGGGAATGTATTTGAAGACCACGCGCTCAACGTAAGGTCCCTTGCCGTGGTAACCGGCATGCGCATTCAACTGAATGTGGTCGCCGGGAACGCGCTCGCCCCAGCGGAACGGCCCGGTGCCGACAGGCGCGTTGTGGAACGGCGAGGCGTTCGGATCGGTCACCTTTTCCAGGATGTGCTTGGGCACGATGAAGGTCAGCGATCCCAGGATCGACATATAGGGCGAATAGGGCGCTTCCATGCGCCAGTGAATCTCGTCGGGCGCGACGACCTTGATGTCCTTCACGAGGCTATGGCCGACGCGGCTGCGCGCGCGGAAATCGGGATTGTTGATCAGCTCGAGCGAGAACTTGACGTCCTCGGCCGTGAACGGCGTACCGTCGTGCCATTTCACGTCGCTGCGGAGCTTGATCTTCCAGGTCAGGCCGTCGGCCGACAGGCCGCCATTCTCGAGGGTCGGGACTTCGCGGGCGAGGTCGGGAACGAACTTGCCGTCGGGATCGATGAACCAGAGCGGCGAGAACACCTGCCACCAGATGCCCTGATCGACTTCGATGCCCGGCATCAGGGGATGAAAGACCGTCGGCTCCTGCGACAGCGCCGCGATCACCTGCCCGCGCGGCTTGTCCGGCGGTTGGGTCGGGCGTTCGGTCTGCGCAAATGCGTTGCCCGATAGCGTCCATCCCGCCGCGGCGCCCGCACCGAGCTGAAAGATCTGACGGCGATTCGGATTGCCGAGATGCAGTGCCCCAACGCCGAACTTCCCGGTGTCGTCCGCCATGACCACTCTCCGTTGTCGCACGCGGCACCGTCTCCCGCGCCCCCGAGATCCCCGGCAAGGGACAGGAGTGGGCTTTAGTGCTTCTAAATTTTTCTATCAAAAGTTCATCACGACTAAATACAGCTGTCAATCGCATTGCTAGGATGCGCGACCTTTTCACTTCGACTGAAGCTCCGGACCGTCGTCCTCCGGGCTGAGATGATGCATGGGAGAGCGACATGGATGGTCGCGGCGAGATCAACGATCCGAAGGATGCCCCGGCGATCGAAGCCGACGACGCCGTCGACCAGCGCCTCGGTGAGACCGTGCGGCTGCTGCGCCAGCGTGCGGGCCTGTCGATCCAGGACGTCGCCAACAAGACCGGCCTCTCCAACGGCATGATCAGCCAGCTCGAACGCGCGCGTGCCATGCCGTCGATTCGCACGCTGCGCCTGCTCAGCATCGCGCTCGACGTTCCCATCTCCTATTTCTTCGAGACCACCGATCCCGCCGACGTGCAGCGCTACATCGTGCGCAAGAACAGCCGGCGCCTGCTGCGGCTCACCGCCAGCGGCGTCGTCAAGGAGGCGCTGACGCCGGCAGACAAAGGCCAGCTCGAACTCTACGAGCTCACGCTCAATCCCGGCGCCTCGTCCGGCACCGACTTCCTGCAGCACACCGGCGAGAAGGCGGGCTATATCCTCTCCGGCAGCCTGCGACTGTGGCTCGACAACCAGGCCCACCTGCTCGAGGCCGGCGACAGCTTTCGCTTTCCGAGCATCGTGCCGCACATGTTCGACAACCCGACCCAGCAGACGGCGCGCGTGATCTGGGTGACGACGCTACGCCAGACCGATTCGCCGGCAGGTTGAAGCACCACCACCCGACACCACCGCAAATTGCCCCTCGACGCCGCCGCGCGGAATCTGTAGCTGACATCTGTAGCTCACGTGGAGCCGGACATTGACAGGGCGGACACGAGGGGTCCGCGACTGACGCGCTGGTGTGAGACCATGAAACTCAGGGGGCTTCTGACACTCGCGATGGCCACGCAGGTCATCGTGACCGCGGCGGCTCTCCTCGTCTCCTATGCCGCGACCGGAATCGGGTTCGGCATTGCTCAGATCGTCGCCCTGCTCGCAAGCGGCGCCACTGCCGTCCTGCTCGCTCGTCTGTGCACGCGCGCGATCGAAATGGCGCAGGAAAAACGCGCCGCCGCGTTACTGACCGAGCAGGCGCGGGCCAGCGCACAGATGACGCAAGCCGTCATCAAGACCGCGCTCGACGCCTTCGTTCAGACCGACCAGAACGGCATCGTGCTGGAATGGAGCCTTCAGGCCGAGGCCTTGACGGGATGGACGCGCAAGGAGGCGCTCGGCACCGACGTCGTCAACCTCCTCATTGCCGAGCCACTGCGCGACGGCTTCAGGCAACGCATGATGCGGCTGCTGCCGGAACTGTCGGATACGCCGATCGGCATCCGGTTCGAAGCGACCCTGCTGCACCGGAACGGCGACGAGATCCTGATCGAGGCGTCCAGCACGGCGCTCCACATCGGGGGTCGCACCCTCATCAACAATTTCGTCAAGGACGTCACCCGGAAGCGCGCCGCCGAGGAGCAGCTGATCCAGGCCCAGAAGATGGAGGCGGTCGGCCAGCTCACCGGCGGCATCGCGCACGAATTCAACAACATGCTCACCGTGATCACGGGCACGATCGAGATCCTCGCCGACGCCGTGAAGGACAATCCGCCGCTCGCGACCATCACCAAGCTGATCAGCGACGCCGCCGATCGCGGCGCCGCGCTGACGTCGAGCCTGTTGTCCTTTGCCCGCAAGCAGGCGCTCAAGCCGGCCGAGAGCGACATCAATGAACTGCTCGAAGAGCTCGCAAAGCTGCTGCTGGCAACCTTCGACAAGAAGATCGAGATCGTGACACGGCTCGACGGCAACGTCTGGCTCGCCCTCGTCGATCGCGGCCAATTGAGCTCGGCGCTTCTCAACCTCGCGATCAACGCCCGCGACGCGATGCTCGATGGCGGCAGACTGACGCTGACGACGCGCAACGTCGTGTTCGGCGTCCGCGAGGCCGTGGCGGTCGGGGCCGGCTATGCCGGCGACTATGTCGAGATCGAGATCGCCGACACCGGCACCGGCATTCCGCCGGCCATTCTGGAGCGGATCTTCGATCCTTTCTTCTCGACCAAGGACGTCGGCAAGGGCACGGGGCTCGGGCTCAGCATGGTGTTCGGTTTCGTCAAGCAGTCCGGCGGCGGCATCAAGGTCTCGTCCGAGGAAGGACGCGGCACGATTTTCACGATCTACCTGCCGAAGGCGGAGGCGAGCACGCTTCGCCCCGCCGGCTATGACGAGCGCAAGGTCGTGGGCGGGACGGAAACCATCCTTTGTGTCGAGGACGACCGCGACGTCCGCCAGTACGTCACGGTCCAGCTCGAAAGCCTCGGCTACAAGGTCATCCCGGCCGCCAATGCGGCCGAGGCACTGGCCATCGCGGCCGAAGGCACGCCCTTCGACCTGCTATTCACCGACATCGTGATGGCCGGCAGCTTGAACGGACGAGAGCTCGCCGACGAGATGGTGGCAGCGCACCCCTCGCTGCGGGTGCTTTTCACGTCGGGCTATGCCTACGACGCCCCGCATTCGCAGGGACGCGCCACCAAGGGCGCGCCGCTTCTGACCAAGCCCTACCGCAAGGCCGAGCTCGCGCGCATGCTGCGCCGCTCTCTCGACACCGCTGTCGACGACGCGGGCGATCCGATCCCGACGCCCTATTCCGTGCAGGCTGATCTCGAAGGCTTTCTGCGCAGGCAGGCGGCTGAACGCGACGGGCATTAGTGCGAGTCTTGCGCATGGACAGCGCATGGCTGCTGCGCAACACTCCGTCTCAGTTACAATCCCATTGGAGGCGAGCCATGACTGCACTCGAAAAAGGCATCACCGCGAACGGTACGGGGTATGGCGGCAAGACCTGGAACATCCTCGGCCAGGTCTACTTCCCGAAGGCGGTCACCGAGTCCACCTTCGCGTTCGAAACCAACAGCGATCCCGGCCAGTTCGTGCCGGTGCACATCCATCCGACCCAGGACGAATTCATCCTGGTGCAGGAAGGCACACTCGACCTCAAGCTCGACGGCAAATGGGTGAAGGCTCATGCCGGCGACCTCGTGCGCCTGCCGCGCGGTATCCCGCACGGCTATTTCAACAAATCCGACAAGCCCGCCCGCGCGTTGTTCTGGGTCTCGCCGATGCAGAAGCTGGAGGCGCTGTTCAACCAGCTCCATGACCTGACCGACCCGGCCGAGGTCGTGCGCATCTCGGCGCTGCACGAGGTCGACTTCCTGCCGCCCGAAGCCAACGACTAGGCTACGATCCCCCGACCGACGAATCGTTGGGGGAACCGGCCATGCCTGCACGACGTCAACTCCTCGCAATCACCGCGGCGCTTGGGCTGCTCCTTACGACGTTCGTCCCGAGCCGGGCGCAAACGCTCACGGCCAGGCAAGCGGAAGCGCTTGCCTCCTACGAGCGTGCGCTCGACGACTTCAAGGCGATCCTGGCCGAGCGGCGCCGCCAGATCGAGGCGAAGCAGCCGCTGCCGAACCTGCCGGGCCAGGCGCTGTATCTGGCACGCGTCGCCGTGATCAGTGCCTACAAGGATCTCACCGACGCCATGCCGTCGCGGATCGGCAGGCCCAACAAGTTCGAGATACCTCCGGCCTATTTCGATGCCGACATCGAGCCGCTGGTGGACGAATACTCAAAGCTGTTCGAGATCATGGAAGCGCCGCCGGCCGGCGCGCAGAACTCGGGGACGCCGTTCAAGGACGTCGTCGATCTCGCGGTCGCGATCGCGCGCGCCAAGGGGCTTGCGCCTGACCACGCCGAAGCCGCGGGCCGCATCAGCCTCGGGCTGTTCTTCGCCGAGACCAACGGCAAGCAGAACGTCCGCAACGGGCGCTCGAACACCTATATGGGCAGCTTCCAGACCGGCCCGTCCGAGGACCGCAACGGGCGCAGGAAATGGGAGGCCATCAAGGCCGAGATCGCGGCCGCCGATCCCGACTTGAGCGCGCGCGATGACAAAGAGGAGGCGCGGGCCCGCGGCACCGATTATCGCTTCAATCACTGGACCAATGTGCGCGACGGCCTAATGAACGCGCATGCGGATGTTTTCCGGGATATCCCGGGAATCGTGAAGACGCTGCCCGACCCGATCGACCAGATGAAGCTGTTCGAGCTGATCCAGATCGTTCCCACGCCGACGCGGTCGGCGCTCAAGTCCGGCGATCTCCTGAACTACAGGGTGTCCAGTCCGACCATCATGAAGCACCTGCGCAACAACAGCATTTTTGCTTTTGGACAGGCCGACCGGGCGCGCACCTCCGCAAGCTTCCGCGAGATCCTCGCGGCGATGTGGCTGTTCAAGCGGAAGTTCGAGAAGGCGATGGCGAAATACGCAGAGATCAAACCGCGCTGAGGTCGCGGTTTGCGACATCAAACGCTCATGGCGAGGAGCCCGCCAAAGCGGCGTCTCGAACCATGCAGACCGAGCACGTTCGGCAGCCTCCCAGCTGTTCGTATCCGATCGCACTGGCCCGTCCTATTCGGTGCGGATCGGCGTGTCCTTCAGGCCGTTGTTATCATAGGCTTTGCGTAAGGTGCCATTCGTCACCGCCTCGTTCATGAACTTGGCGACGAAGGTGAGCGCTTGGGGATGACCGAGCGGCACAGCGACTGCGGTGACGGTCTTCTTGAAGGTTTCGTCGAGCACTCGCGTGCCCGGAATCCTCTGCGCCATCTTGTTGAGCTGGTCGCGCGACAGCGCGAAGGCGTCGATCTCGCCGCTCTTCAGGAGGCCGAAGATTTCGTCGTAGGTCTGATAGCCCGTGACCTTCGCGTTCTTCAAATGCGCGACCGCGCCGCGCATGGTGGTGGTGGCGTTGACGGCCGCGACCTTGATGCCGGGCTGGTCGAGCGTGACGAAATTGGTGACGCTCGAGCCGGGCTTGACGATGTAGGTGGCGTCCGCGACCTCGTAGATCGGGCCGAACATCATCCTGGACTCGCGCTCGGGGTCCTTGGGCAGCCAGGTGACGTCCCAAGCACCTTTTTCAAGAGTGCCTTTCGACGCCGCATCGGTGATCTGGCCGGAATTCTGGTGCACGACATATTCGATGGGCACGCCGAGCTGCGCAGCCATCTCCTTGCCGAGATCGACGGGAACGCCGGCATAGCCGGCTTCGGTCTTGGTGGACCAGAACGCGCCGCCCGCCGGGCTGATCGCGATCGCGACCCGCAGCTTGCCGGTCGGCGCGATCTCGTCCTTCAGACCATCGGCTAGCGCGGGCATGGCAACCGCCGCTGCGAGAACGAGGCCGGCAAGGACCGACTCAAGCACCGACTGGAGAGACGTGGGCATGTCATGATCTCCCGACCTTTTCTTCTTTTATTCTTCTCTTGTTCGTCCCGACTACTCCGCGTGCCGCCGCAGGGCCTTTGACATAATTCTGGTCGATCCTGCGCGCGATGAAAAGCGGTTTGTGATGGCAAAACTGCCAAAGGCCACAGCGCAGGCTGTAGCACAAGGCCGACGACTGCCATGGCTATGGTGTTCCACGTCCGGGCATTTGTTGGTAGCCTCCCGCCCCGACAGACAGCAACCGGGGGCCACCGAATGACCTGCGCGAATCCCGCATCTCCCGCACGGCGCAACGGAGCGTGGAGACATGTCGGGCAGGCACTGGCCGCCGCGATGGCGGTGGCCGCGCTCACCGGCTGCGAGGACAAAAATACGTTCGTCGCGCCGCCCCCGCCCAAGGTGGACGTGGCCGCGCCGGTGCAGCGCCCGGTGACCCGCTATGTTGAGGCCACTGGCAACACCGCGCCGGTCAAGAATGTCGATCTCGTCGCGCGCGTGCAGGGATTCCTGCAATCGATCGACTACCAGGACGGCGCGTTCGTCAAGCAAGGCACCCAGCTGTTCACGATCGAGCCCGAGACCTACAAGCTCAAGCTCGACCAGGCGCAGGCGGCCGAGGCCGGCGCGCAGGCCTCGCTCCGGCAGGCGGAAGCCGATTACAAGCGGCAGAGCGATCTTGTGCAGCGGCAAGCGGCCTCGCAAGCGACCTTGGACAACTCGACCTCGAACCGCGACAACGCACAAGCCAACCTCCAGCAGGCCCAGGCCAATACCCGCCTCGCCGAAGTCAACTACGGCTACACCAAGGTCAGCGCACCATTCGACGGCATCGTCAGCGCGCACATGGTCTCGATCGGCGAACTCGTCGGGGTCTCCTCCCCGACTCAACTCGCCTCCATCGTTGCGATGGACCCGATCTATGTGAACTTCACCGTCAACGAGCAGGACGTGCTGCGCATCCGTGCCGAGGCCGCTCGCCGGGGGCTGACCGCCGCCGACATGAAGCAATTTCCGATTCAAGTCGGTTTGCAGACCGAGGCCGGCTATCCGCATGAGGGCAAGCTCGACTATGTCGCCCCGACCCTCACCCAGTCGACCGGCACGCTCGCGGTGCGCGGTCTCGTGCCCAACGACAAGCGGGTGCTGCTGCCCGGCTATTTCGTCCGCGTTCGCGTGCCCTTCACCCAGGAGAAGGACGCCCTGCTCGTGCCCGACACCGCGCTCGGCAGCGACCAGGGCGGCCGCTATCTCCTCGTCGTCAACGGCGGCAACGTCGTCGAGCAACGCAAGGTGCAGATCGGTCCCGTCGACAACGGCCTGCGCGTGATCGAAAGCGGCTTGAAGCCGGACGATCGCGTGGTGACCGCAGGGCTGCTGCGGGTGATTCCGGGCCAGAAGATCGATCCGCAGGTGACGAAGATCGAGCAGCCGCAGGCGTCTGCCAAGTAAGTAGGAGCGCCAGCCATGATCTCAAAGTTCTTCATCGAGCGGCCGGTCCTCTCGAACGTCATCGCGCTGCTGATGATCCTGATCGGCGGCGTCGCGCTGTTCAACCTCGCGATCGCGCAATATCCCGATGTGGTGCCGCCGACGGTGCAGGTCACGACGCGCTATCCCGGCGCCAGCGCCAAGACCGTGATCGACACCGTGGCACTGCCGATCGAGCAGCAGGTCAACGGCGTCGAGGACATGCTCTACATGCAGTCTTACAGCGGCTCCGACGGCACCTATACGCTGACCGTGACCTTCAAGATCGGCACCGACCTCAACTTCGCGCAGGTGCTGGTGCAAAACCGCGTCTCCAGCGCGCTGTCGCAACTGCCCCAGTCGGTGCAGAACCAGGGCGTCACCGTGCAGAAGCGGTCGACGTCGATCCTGCTGTTCGTGACGCTGACCTCGCCCGACAAGACGTTCGACAGCCTTTATCTGAGCAACTACGCCACCATCAACCTCCGCGACGAACTCTCGCGCCTGCCCGGCGTCGGCAACGTCACCGTGTTCGGCGCCGGCCAATATTCGATGCGGGTGTGGCTCGATCCGAACAAGCTGCAGGTTCGTGGCCTGGTGCCGCAGGATGTCATTCAGGCGATCCAGCAGCAGAGCCAGCAGGTCTCCGCCGGCCAGGTCGGCGCACCGCCGACACCGTCGGGACAGGCGTTTCAGTATACCCTCAACGTCAACGGCAGGCTCGACGACACCACCGAATTCGAGAACATCATCGTCAAATCGGGCACCAGCGGCGACGTGACGCGGGTGCGCGACGTCGGCTGGGTCGAGCTCGGCGCGCAGACCTACAGCCAGATCTTCTCGCTGAACAAGCAGCCGGCCACCGGCATCGGCGTGTTCCAGTCGCCCGGCGCCAATGCACTCCAGGTCGAGCAGGCCGTCGAGAAGAAGATGGCGGAGCTTGCAAAGGCCTTCCCGCAAGGAATGAAATGCGACACGCCGTTCGACACCACCAAATTCGTGCAGGCCTCGGTGCACGAGGTCTACACGACCCTGATCGAGGCCGGCCTGCTGGTGCTGGTCGTCATCCTGGTGTTCCTGCAGGATTGGCGCGCGATGCTGGTGCCGGCAACCACGGTGCCGGTCACCATCATCGGCGCCTTCGCCGCCATGGCGGCGCTCGGCTTCACCATCAACATGTCGACCCTGTTCGCGATCGTGCTCGCGATCGGCATCGTCGTCGACGACGCCATCGTCGTGGTGGAGGGTGCTGCTCACAACATCGAGCAGGGCATGAATGGCCACGACGCCGCGATCAAGGCGATGGACCAGCTGTTCGCGCCGATCGTCGGCATCACGCTCGTGCTGATCTCGGTGTTCTTGCCGGCCTCGTTCCTCGCGGGCCTCACGGGCCGGATCTATTCGCAATTTGCACTGGTGATCGCGGCAACCGCGCTCTTGTCTGCTATCAACGCCGCGACGCTGAAGCCGACGCAATGTGCGCTCTGGCTGCGGCCGACCGTGCCCCCCGAGCAGCGCAATTTCTTCTACCGGGGTTTCAACGCGGTCTATGATCGCGTCGAGCGTGGCTACACGAGGCTGATCGGCTTCCTGTGCCGGCATGCCACGATCTCGGTCGCATTCGCGCTGGTGCTGATCGGGATCGGCGGCTACGGGCTGTCGCGAGTGCCGACCGGCTTCCTGCCGATCGAGGACCAGGGCTATCTGATCGCCGCCGTGCAACTGCCGGACGGCGCCGCGCTGGAGCGGACCCAGAAGGTGCTCGACAGAGCGAGCGAGCTGATCAAGGACACGCCTGGAGTCCAGCAGGTCATCACCATCGCCGGCATCTCCGCACTCGACAACAGCGCCAGCCTTGCCAATGCCGGTGTCGCCTACATCATCCTGAAGGACTGGGACGCGCGCAAAGGACCGGGCGAAGATCTGCGCTCGCTGGTCTACGGGCTGAACGACAAGCTCGCTGTGATCATGGAGGCACGCACTTTGGTGCTGCCGCCGCCGCCGATCCAGGGCATCGGCAACGCGGCCGGCTTCTCGATGCAGGTCGAGCTGCGCGACGGCAACAGCGATTTCGCCAAGCTCCAGGCCATCACGGGCGCGATGGTCTCCAACGGCCAGAGCCAGAGCGCGCTGCAGCGCGTCCAGTCCTCGTTCCGCTCCTCGGTGCCGCAATTCAACGTCGAGATCGACCGCATCAAGACCCAGACGCTGCACGTCACGACGGACCAGGTGTTCGCGGCGCTGTCGACCTATCTCGGCTCGTCCTACGTCAACCAGTTCAACAAGTTCGGCCGCGTGTTCCAGGTCTACACCCAGGCCGATCCCGCCTTCCGCGTCACCGAGCGCGACATCGCCAACATGATGGTGCGCAACTCGAACGGCGACATGATCCCGATCGGCACCGTCGCGACGATCACGCCGGCCACCGGCCCCTCGCTGATCAGCCTCTACAATCTCTATCCGTCCTCGACCGTCATCGGCCTGCCCGCGCAGGGCTACTCCTCCGGCCAGTCGCTGAAGCTGATGGAGGAGATCGCGGACAAGACGCTGCCGCCGGGCACCGGTTACGAATGGACTGCCATGTCCTATCAGGAGAAGGCCGTCTCGAACCAGATCTACTGGGTGTTCGGGCTCGCCATGCTGCTGGTCTATCTCGTGCTCGCCGGCCAGTACGAGAGCTGGTACGCGCCGATCTCGGTCATCCTGGCGGTGCCGCTGTCGTTGCTCGGCCCCATGCTGATCCTCAACGGCCTGAAGATCGACAACAACCTCTATTGCCAGATCGGCCTGATCCTCTTGATCGCGCTCTCGGCCAAGAACGCGATCCTGATCGTCGAGGTCGGGCTCGAGCTGCACGGCCGCGACGGCAAGCCGGTGCTGGAATCCGCCATCGAAGCTGCGCGCGCCCGCTTCCGCCCGATCCTGATGACGTCGTTCGCCTTCATCCTCGGCGTGGTGCCGCTGGTCCTCGCAACCGGCGCCGGCGCCAGCGCGCGCAAGTCGATCGGCATCACCGTGTTCTCGGGCATGCTGGCCTCGACCTGCCTCGCGGTGCTGTTCGTGCCGGCGTTCTTCGTGGTGGTGCAGCGCTTCGAGAATTGGCGTGCGTCGAAGAAGACGTCCAAGACGGTGGCAGTGGCCGAGGTGAAGTCCTAGGCTTTCTCCGTGGAATTCGGCCGCGCCTCGCCGCTTGAGACCAGCAGCACCGAGACCTTTGCCTGCCTGAGCACGGCGTCGGCGACGCCGCCAAAGGAGAGGTGATCGGCCTGGATGCGATCGACGCCCATCACCACCAGATCGACGTCGGTGGTCTCGATCTCGCGCAGGATCGCCGCTTCAGGCGCCCGGTTCGCGCGCAAGGTCGTGGTGATGTCGACTTCGTAGCGGGCGGCGAGATCGCTAGCGTCCTTCAGGATACCGGCCTCCTGGCTCAGACCACGAGAGGCGCCGCGTTGCGCGCCCTTGTCGCGCGTCGTCGCGACATAGATCACCCGGAGCGAGCCTGATCCCGCCTGCGCCAGCGCGACCGCGACCTCGGCGCCGCGCTTGGAGACGCCGCTGCCGGAGACCGGAACGAGGATGTTGAGCGCCTCGGGCATCGGCTGCTTCAGGTGCTTGCCCTTGGCCGCGACGATCGCGAGCGGCCCTTCGAACTCCGCTCCAATATCCTCGATCTTGCGGTCGAATCGATCCTTGGTGGCCGCGACCTTGTCGATACCGACGACAAGGAGATCGAAGCCCTTCTTCGCTTCGTCTCCTATCGTCTCACCGAGCCCGGATTTGCGGACTCGCGTCGTGACATCGACGTTGCGGACATCCTGGTCACCGCTCGCTGATACCGCTTCAGCCGCCTTCTTCACCACCGCTTCGGGGCTTTCTTCCTCGTCGCGGCCCTTCTCCTGCTCCTTGGCGCGCTTGCCGATGTGCAGCACGGTGATCGGCAGGCCACGCATGCCCGCGATCAGGCCAGCGATGTGGGCGGCGAAGCTGGCATTGACGCTTTCGTCCACTGCCAGCAAGGGACGTTCGAGATTGGCGACGAAGCCGCGCTTCTCGAACTCCTCGCGCTCCAGGCGCTCCCTCTCCTCCTCGCTCATCGGCAGCTTCGCCAGCGCCGCGCGCAGCATCGGCGGCATTGCCATCGTGGTCACGATCGCCATGGTCACGATCATCGTGAACAGGTTCTGGCTGAGCACGCCGATCGAGAGACCGATGGTGGCGATGATGACCTCGGTCGAGCCGCGCGCGTTCATCCCGCTTGCGAGCGCCAGCGACTCCCGTGTGTTCAACCCGCCCACGGTTCCGCCGATGAAAGCGCCGCCGAACTTGCCGACGCTGGCGATCACGACCAGCAGGCCGGTGAGCATCAGCAGGTTGGGATCGCGGAGCACGGTGAGGTCGGCGCTCAAGCCGGCCAGACCGAAGAACACCGGCATGAAGAAGCTGGAGATCAGCCCGCGCAGGCGCTCGTCGATCTGCCGCGTCAGGATCGGGGACTCGCCGACCAGAATGCCGGCGACAAAGGCGCCGAGCACGGTGTGGACGCCGATCAGATGCGTGATCAGCGCCATCGCGCACATCATCAGCAAGATCACCGTGATGACCGGCGCGGTGCTGACGAGATTGTCGTTGGCCCAGCGGATCAACTGGAATGCGAGGCGGCGGCCGATGGTGAAGCTGATGGCGAGGAAGGCCAGCGTGCCCAGCACGGCTTTCGCCACCGAGGCGATATCCAGCGTGCCGTGCGAGGCCAGGCTGAAGATGACGGCGATGATGATCCAGCCGATGGTGTCGTCGATGACGGCGGTGGCGACGATGATCTGACCGACATTGCGGCGCATGAAGTTCATCTCGCGCACAACCACCGCGACGATCTTCACCGAGGAGATCGACAGCGCCGTGCCCATGAACAGCGACGCAACCAGGCGGGCTTGCGAATTCGGCAAGAGTGAGTCGGGCAGGAACTCGCCGAGCGCGAAGCCGCAAGCGAAGGGCACGAGGATGCCGGCGATCGAGATTGCGATCGCGGCCTTGCCGACCTTCCTGACCAGCTTGAGGTCGGTCTCCATGCCGGTCAGCAGCAACAGCAGCAGGATGCCGAACTGCGCGATACCGTCGATCATCGCTTTCTGCTCGGGCGTCTTGGGGAAGATTGCGTGCTGTGCGTCAGGCCAGACCCAACCGAACAGCGAGGGACCGAGCAGGATGCCGGCGAGCAGTTCGCCGATCACCGAGGGCTGGCCGAGGCGCTGCATGATCTCGCCGAGACCGCGGCCGACCGCGATCAACAGCACGATCTGCGCCACCAGCAGGAATTCCGACGGACCGGCCGATTTGCCGCCCTCGGCGCTGGCCGCAACGGTGGTGAGGACAAGCGCCGCGGGGACAAGGCCGACCGGTCGGAGCAGGCTCCACTGCATGCAGGAATTTTACCCCTTCATCTGCCCCGGCGAGGTGCCGGGATGACGGGGATAGAACCCGCGGCAGGCGCAGCAGGTTCCTGTCGCTTGCAGGTGGTTAGGGAGGCAACACCAAAAAGCGCGAAAACAACCCCATGCACAGTAGAGATGGGGTTGAAAAGGCTGGAGAAAAATTTGTGTGCGCCGAAGCCAGAATTTCGTCTTTGCCGAAATTGCTTGCTCCGTCGGGCAAAACACTGGCATGATGGCATCATCGGCAGACTAAGCGAGCCGCCGCCACATCCGCCGTCATTGCGAGCGCAGCGACTTGTCCGCCGAAGCTTTAGCGAAGGCGGAAGCAATCCAGAGTCCCTCCCCGGAAGGATTCTGGATTGCTTCGTCGCTACGCTTCTCGCAATGACGCGGTTGAAACGGGCGCGCGCCTCACGCAGATCCCTCACACCGCCTGCGGTGTCCTGATCTCGCGCGGGAGAATGATCGCGGCTGCGATCGCGAGCAGGCAGAGTGCGGCGAAGGCGTGCAGCATGGTGACGAAACCGCCCTGCTCGTAGAGCCAGGCGACCAGGCCGACCGAGGCGCCGGCCGCGGTGAAGCCGATGAAATAGCGCACGGCATAGGCGCGCGAGCGCCATTCCTCGCTGGTGTATTTGCCGACCATGGCATCGTTGACCGTGACCTGCCCGAACGCGCCCATGACGATGCCGATCGAAACCAGGATCAGCGGCAAATTGGACAGGCTCGCGGCCAGATACAGAAACGGCGCCAGCATGAAGGACAGCGGCAGCGCCACTGTCTTCAGCGAGTAGCGGTCGAGCAGCCGGCCGATCGTGTACTGCGTCATCGCGCCGAATACGTAGACGCAGGCGGCGATGACGCCGAGCAGCGCCGGGCTTTTGGTGAGATCGGCAAGCCGCTCCGCGAACAGCTTTGGCAGCGCCACGGTGACGGCATTGAACGTGGTGGAGATCGCGATCACCACGATCAGCAGCGACAGGATCACGCGCCACATGTCCTGCTTGGCGACCCGCGCCTGCGCTGCCGCCTGCTTCGAGCCCTTGCGGTCCTCGTGCACGACCATCATCGCAAAGGCGATGCCGATCAGGATGGTGACGATGCCGGGTACGATGAAGGCGAAGCGCCAGCCGAGATATTGGCCGATCACGCCGGTGACCAGCGCCGACGACGCGACCCCGAGATTGCCCCAGACGCCGTTGATACCCATCTCGCGGCCGAGCCTGTCAGCGTAGGACACAATCATGGCAGTGCCGACGGGATGATAGATCGAGGCAAAAATGCCAATCGCGAACAGCGCCGCGCCGAGCTGCGCCGGGGTCTGCACGAAGCCGACCGAGATCATGGAGGCGCCGATGCCGACGAAGAAGATCAGCATCATGTGGCGGCGGCTCCAGCGATCGCCGAGCCAGCCGGTGAGCAGCGAGCCCGCGCCGAAGGCGACGAAGCCCGGCGTCGCGTAAGGCAAGAGTTCCGAATAGGCCATGCCGAGCGCCGGTCCCATGATGATCACCGCGGCGGCGAAAATCAGCATCGCGTAATGGTCGATGAAATGGCCCGCATTGACGAAACTGATCACCCGGCTGGGGCTGTTCATGGGAATCCTCTCCTGCTCCGAAATGAGTTATATGTCTTGGGCATGACGGGATGCTGCCAATGACTGTCGTCGAGACGCCAATCCTCCGGGCGGTCCGAAGCAACCATCGCTCCCCTGCGGGCGTGCATTTGGTCGCGCGCGACTACCCCAAGGGCATGCGGATCGCTCCGCATATGCACCGCGAGGCCCAGCTGATCTATGCCGCCAAGGGCACCATGCAGGTGACGACGCCGGCAGGGCGCTGGCTGGTGCCGCCGGACCGCGCGGTCTGGGTGCCGGCCGGGCTCCAGCACGCCATCGATTTGCTCGCCGACATCGAGATGCGCACGCTGTATTTCGACCTGTCCTGGCTGAAGCGCGAGCAGCGCCATGAGGGACTGACCAAGGAATTCGTGGTGCGGGTGTCGCCGCTGCTGAACCAGGCGATCCTCGCACTGTTCGACGCGCGCAATACCGAGGAGCGGACTGATCTGCTGGTTCGCCTGGTGATGCTGGAATTGGTCCAGGCCGAGGATTCCGCGACCTTCGTGCCGCTGCCGCACGAGCCGCGCTGCCGGCGCGCGGCCATGATCGTGCTCGACGATCCCACCGGCCTGCACGACATCGACACGCTGGCGCGCGAGGTCGGAACATCAGCGCGCACGCTGTCGCGGCTGTTTTCCACTGAGACGCAGCTGAGCTTCAAGAGCTGGTGCCAGCGCGCAAGAATTGCGGCGGCGATCCAGCGGCTGTCGACCGATGCCAACGTGTCGGTGAAGCAGCTCGCGACCCAGCTCGGCTATGCCAGCGTGCCGGCGTTTTCCGCCGCGTTTCGCCAGGTGACAGGGCGGACGCCGACGGAGTTTGCGGGGAGGTAGGGCCGCGAACGTTCACAACACAAGAGGTCGTCATGCCCGGGCTTGTCCCGGGCATCCACGTTCTCTGGGGTGCCAACGAAGGTCGTGGATGGCCGGGACAAGCCCGGCCATGACGATGTGGAAGCTGCAGCGCCCCAAACTTTCATGCGCAATTGCCTCGCCGTGGCGGGGCATGACAGCAATCCTGGATCGCACACCCCCCGCTAAACTTGCCAAAATCCCCCGCTTGATTGTGATCGGCTTCCGCCCAAATCCCGTGTAAGATTCCCGCATCGCACAAACCCGACACGAAAGCCCCGATGGCCAACGCCTTCTTCTCCGACCTGCTCACCACCATCTCCGAGCGCGGCCGCACGCTGCTTCGCCGCGGGGATTCTGCCGACACCAAGCCGGACGCCGATGGGCTCATCGAGCTCTGCGGCGCGCTGCTGTCGGGCCGGGGCGAAGCGTCGGGCACCGCCATGGCGCGTGAGGTGCTCGACATCTACCAGGACCTGGATGCGGCGGGACGTCGCGCCTTTTTCGAAGCCCTGGTGCGCGATTTCGGCCCGGATCGGGAGCGCCTGTCCAAGGCGATCGAGACATGGCGCGCCAAGCCGGCCGACGAGGATGCCAGCGCCCTTCATTTTGCCTCCGAGCCGCGCCGGCAGGAGCTGATCCGCCGCCTCAACCGCGCGCCCGGCGGCACCGGCGATCTCGTCAAGATGCGGGCCGATCTGCTCGACATGATGAACGGGCATACCGATCTCGCCGCGCTCGATCGCGATGTCTCGCATCTTCTCTCGTCATGGTTCAACAGGGGGTTTCTCGTGCTGCGCAGGATCGACTGGTCGACGCCGGCCAACATCCTCGAAAAGATCATCCGTTACGAAGCCGTGCACGAGATCAGCGACTGGGACGATCTGCGCCGCCGCATCGATCCGGTCGACCGCCGCTGTTACGCCTTCTTCCATCCCGCGATGGTGGACGAGCCCCTGATCTTCGTCGAGGTGGCGCTGACCGAGACGATCCCCGGCGCGATCGCGCCGCTGCTCGCGGTCGATCGCCCCTCCGTCCCGATCGAGCGCGCCCGCACCGCCGTGTTCTACTCGATCTCCAACACCCAGCGCGGTCTCGGCGGCATCTCCTTCGGCAGCTTCCTGATCAAGCAGGTGGTGGAGGAGCTGCGCCGCGAACTGCCCAAGCTCGACAATTTCGTGACGCTGTCGCCGGTGCCGGGCTTCATGCCATGGGTGAAGCAGGACAAGGACCTGCCGCTGTCGGACGAGGACCGCGAAGTGCTGAAGCGGCTCGACGATCCCAAATGGTTCGAGAACCCCGAGACCACGACACTGCTGCGTGGCGTGATCGAACCGCTCGCGGCGCACTACTTCCTCAAGGCGCGCACGCCCAAAGGCAAGCTGATCGACTCCGTCGCCCGCTTCCATCTCGGCAACGGCGCCCGCCTCGAGCGCATCAACTGGTTGGGCGATCTCTCGCCGAAGGGCGTGCGCGAGTCCGCCGGCGTGATGGTCAACTACCTCTACCGCCTCGACGACATCGAGAAGAACCACGAAGCTTATGCGAATGACGGCGAGGTCGTGGCCTCGAGCGCGGTGAAGAAGCTGCTGAAAGGCGAAGGGCGGCGGCTGCTGGATATGCGGCTGTCGTAGCTATGCTGTCGTCCCGGCGGAGGCCGGGACCCATAGCCACTAAACGCAGTTTGATGAAGACTCGGAGTTGCCAACTCAATCCATAACCTCTCCCTGGGGTTATGGGTCCCGGCCTCCGCCGGGACGACACTGAGTTTGGGCCGCAGCGCGGCCTACTCCGCCAGCGCCTTCATCTCCTTGTAGAGATCCGACTTGCCTTCGAAGCCGATGCCTGACAGCTCCGGCATGGTGATGTGACCGTTCTCGACCCGGACGCCGTCGGGGAAGCCGCCATAGGGCTGGAACAGGTCGGGGTAGCTCTCGTTGCCGCCGAGGCCGAGGCCGGCTGCGATGTTGAGCGACATCTGGTGGCCGCCATGGGGGATGCAGCGGCTCGGTGACCAGCCATGAGTTTTCAGCACCTCCAGCGTGCGCTGGTATTCGCACAGGCCGTAGGACAGCGCGCAGTCGAATTGCAGCCAGTCGCGGTCGGGGCGCATGCCGCCGTAGCGGATCAAATTGCGGGCGTCCTGGTGGCTGAACAGGTTTTCGCCTGTCGCCATCGGGCCCGGATAGAATTCGGCGAGGGCTGCCTGCAGCGCGTAGTCGAGGGGGTCGCCGACTTCCTCGTACCAGAACAACGGATAATCCCGCAGCATCTTGGCATAGGCGATCCCGGTCTCGAGATCGAAGCGGCCGTTGGCGTCGACGGCGAGCTGCGCGTCCTTGCCGATCTCCTTCAGCACCGCCTCGATGCGGGTGCGGTCGTCCTCGATATCGGCGCCGCCGATCTTCATCTTCACGACGTTGTAGCCGCGATCGAGATAGCCGCGCATCTCGCCGCGCAGCATCGAGAGGTCCTTGCCCGGATAATAATAGCCGCCGGCGGCGTAGACGAACACGCGCGGATTGGCTTTGACGCCGTGACGCTCAGCCAGCAGGCGGAACAGCGGTTGTCCTGCGATCTTCGCCACGGCATCCCACACCGCCATGTCGATGGTGCCGACCGCGACCGAGCGCTCGCCATGACCGCCCGGCTTCTCGTTGGTCATCATCGCGCCCCAGACCTTGTCGGGGTCGAGATTGTCGCCGGCCACGTTCAACAGTGATTTCGGATCGGCCTCCAGGATGCGAGAGGCAAAGCGCTCGCGGATCAGGCCGCCCTGCCCGTAGCGGCCGTTGGAGTTGAAGCCGTAGCCGACGACGCGCTTGCCGTCGCGGACGAAATCGGTGACGACCGCAACCAGGCTCGTCGTCATCTTGGTGAAATCGATATAGGCGTTGCGGATCGGCGAAGAGATCGGTTTCGTGATCTCGCGGACGTCGACGATGCGGACGGACATGGGCTTGGCCTTTCATTTTCGTCATTGCGAGAAGCGAAGCGACGAAGCAATCCAGACTGCCGCCGTTGAAAGATTCTGGATTGCTTCGCTTCGCTCGCAATGACGGAGAAGAGAGCGTTCGCAATGACGAGGAGAGAGCGCGCTCCTACTTCTTATCCCTGAAATACGGCTCGACCGGGCCGTGCACCTTGATGGTCAGCGGGTTGCCGTGGCGGTCCTTGGCGTTGCCTGCGGTGACGCGGACCCAGCCTTCGCTGATGCAGTATTCCTCGACATTGGTCTTTTCGACACCCTTGAAGCGGATGCCGACGTCGCGCGCCAGGATGTCCGCGTTGTAATAGGGGCTGTTCGGATCGACCGAGAGGCGGTCCGGAAATTCGTCGCTCATGATTGTCTCGCTCATAACAGGGTCTCGATTTGCTGCCGCAATCCTTCGGGCCGGGCGGTCGGTGCGTGGCGCGCGACCACCTTGCCGGCGCGATCCACCAGGAATTTGGTGAAATTCCATTTGATGGAGGCGCCCAGCAGGCCGGATTGCTGGCGTTTCAGGTACTCATACAACGGATGCGCATTGCTGCCGTTGACGTCGATCTTCTCGAACAGGGGAAAGGTGACGTCGTAATTGGTCGAGCAGAACGCCTGGATCTCGCTCGCCGGTCCAGGCTCCTGCGCACCGAATTGGTTGCAGGGAAAGCCGAGCACCGAGAAGCCGCGCGGATTGAGGTCGCGATGCAGATCCTCCAGCCCGCGATATTGCGGCGTGAAGCCGCATTTGCTCGCGGTGTTGACGATCAGCAGCACCTGTCCCTCGAAGCTGCGCAGGGCGACTTCTTCGCCGAGAAGCGAGTTGGCCTTGAAGTCGTAGATCACCGACATCGCTAACCCACGGGGTCGATCGGCGACGGCGGCACGCCGCCCGCCTCGATCGCCTCGCCTGCGAGCAGGCAGAGATCCTCGCGATAGCGGCCGGACACGATGTGCACGCCGACCGGCGCCTTGCCGACGAGCCCGGTGGAGACCACGAGGCCAGGCAGGCCCATGAAGGGAATGGCGATCTGCGGCAGCTGCGCTTCCCACACGCGGTTGAAGGAGTCGTCGTCCTTGCGGTCGAGATGATCGGGGAACGGCAATTCGCCGGAGACCGGCGTCAGCAGCACGGCATAGGTCTCGAAGAACAGCATCCAATCGCGGGTCAGCGTGGCGCGGCGGGTCAATGCCTTGGCGTAATTCGCCTGGTCCATTGGCGTGACTCTGGCGCGGTTGCCGCGCAGGCACGCCAGCGCGCCGGGATCGCCTTCACGCTCGGCCATCTCCAGCTGCGCCTCATAGCCGTCGCCGAGCCAGAGCTTGATCTGCCACTCGACCGCTTCGCGCATCGGCGGGGTGTTCTCGATTGTCTCGACGGTCCAGGCGGCCCGTTCGAGCCGCTTGCCGGCGTCGATGACGGCGGCCTTCACCTCGGGCGCGGTGGCCAGGCCGTCCGGATTGAGACACAGCGCGGCGCGCTTCGGCCGCGCGGGGCCTTCCAGCGGCGCGGGCACGAACCAGGGGTCGCGGATGTCGCGGGCCGACATGGCCGCGAGCGAAATCCTGATGTCGTTGACGGTGCGGGCCAGCGGGCCCGACACCGCCATGATCTGCGGCCCGATCGGGCGCTCCGGCAGGGCCGGATTGAAGGCCGGGATGCGGCCGAGCGTCGGGCGCAGACCATGCACGCCGCAGGCATAGGCGGGATAGCGGATCGAGCCCGCAATGTCGGTGCCATGGGCGATATGGCCGATGCCGGCCGCGACCGCCGAGCCGGCGCCGCCGGAGGAGCCGCCCGGCGTCAGCGAGGCGTCGCGGGGGTTCTTGGTGTCGCCGTGGACCAGATTGGTGGTGAACCAGCGATAGGAGAAGGCCGGGCAATTGGTGCGCCCAAGCAGAACGGCGCCGGCTTTGCGGAAATTGGCGACCACCGGATTGTCCTCGCGCGCGATCAGATCGCGCTGCAGTTTCAGGCCGTTGGTGGTGGCAAAGCCCTCCTGGTCGACATTCGCCTTGATGGTGACGGGCACGCCGGCCAACGCGCCGGGGTCCTCCCCCCTGGCAATGGCGGCATCGACGGCGTCGGCCTGCTTGAGCACGTCCTCCGGCCGGTGGTCGATCACGGCGTTGAGGCTGGGATTGACGGCGTCGAGCCGGGCCAGGCCGGCCTGCGCGGCCTCCCTGGCGGAGACCTTTTTGGTTTTGACGAGGTTGGCGAGGTCGGCCGCCGACAGGCGCCAGAGATCTTGCATGGCTTGCTCCGTTTAACCGGCGTCTTTTAGCCCCGGGAACGCGGCAAAGCCATGCGGATTTCGCAGGGACGAAGGGCGAGAGCCGGGTGAGGCTCATTCCCCGTCATTGCGAGCGAAGCGAAGCAATCCAGACTGCCTCCGCGGAAGCAGTCTGGATTGCTTCGTCGCAAGGGCTCCTCGCAATGACGGGGAGAGAGTCGGGGCTCAATGCCGCGTGGCGGACTGGTCCGGGATGTCCAGCAGGGCCTCGGTGAAGGGGAATTCGAGCACGATCTCGCCTTCGCGGTCGGTGACCTCGATGACGGCTTCGAGCAGGGCCGGCTGGGTGCCTTCCGATCGCAGCACCTCCAGAATCATCTGGCGGGCAACCTCCCAGGCACGGTCGGGATTGCGCAGATCCTCTCCCTCAGGATCCACGATCAGTTCGTTGCCGATACGGGTGTTGAAGAAATATCTGGGCATCACGAAGTTCCAGTTGGGTCGCCTGTACCGGATTGAAAGCTGCACTGCACTCACAACTGCTTTATCAGGACAGGGTTCGCGACCGAATGCGCCATGCGCAAGGCAGCATCACCAGCAAGTATTGTTCCGCCAGCATTTTTCGCGCCGCAACATGGGCTTCTCGGGAAAATTTCACTGGCGAACTTTTCCACCCGCACTAACTTAGGGGTTGGGCGGATACGTCCGAATTCTCGAAAATGGAGAGCCGAAATGGCCTGGAAAGCCCCGAAGATCGTCGAAGTGCCCTGTGGCATGGAAATCAACATGTATGTGAGCGCCACCCGCAAGTAAGTGGCTGGCGATCTGCGTTCAGCGCAGGTGGGTCTTTCGGTCACGGCAGGTTTCCGAACGACGGAAACTGTGTTGGCCTGAGATCCACCTCGCAGCGTTCCTTCCAGGAGACGGATCATGCTTCGCGTCGTCGTCCTGGGCGCCGCAGCCGGCGGCGGAGTGCCGCAATGGAATTGCGGCTGCGAGGGCTGCCGGACGGCCCGTGAAAACGGCCAAGAGCTGCAACGGACCCAAGCCTCGGTCGCCTTCAGCGGCGGCGGCGAGCACTGGTTCCTGATCAACGCCTCCCCCGACCTCCGCCAGCAATTGAATGCGACGCCACAGCTGCATCCGAAGGCAGGCGCGCTGCGCCATACGCCGATCGCAGGCGTGATCCTGACCAACAGCGAAGTGGATGCGGTGGCAGGCCTGCTGTCGATGCGCGAGGGCTCGCCCTTCACGGTCTATGCGCATGAGAAGGTGCTGGCGATTCTGAAGGCCAACAGCATCTTCAACGTGCTGAACGAGAAGAACGTGCAGCGCCAGCCGGTCGAGATCAATGAGCCGTTCGAGCCGCGGCTGCCGGACGGGGCGCGCTCAGGACTTGAGGTGCTGCCCTTCGCGGTCTCGGGCAAATCGGCCTGGTACCTGGAAGGCAAGGCGCATCCGGGCGGCGACACCGGCGAAGGCGATACGCTGGGGCTGAAGATCACCGACAAAGCGACCGGCAAATGCTTCTACTTCATCGCCGCCTGCGCCGAGGTCACCGACGCGCTCAAGACCGAGATCGACGGCGCCGCGCTGGTGTTCTTTGACGGCACGGTGTGGCGGGACGACGAGATGATCAGGGCCGGGCTCGGCCACAAGACCGGCAAGAGCATGGGCCATGTCGCGATGTCCGGCGACCACGGCGCCATCGCGCGGCTCGCCGACCTCACTCTCGACAGGAAGATATTTCTGCATATCAATAACTCGAACCCGGCGCTGCTGCCCGCTTCTCCCGAGCGCAAGGCCGCTGAAGCGGCGGGCTGGCAGATACCCGCCGACGGAACGGAGATCGTGCTGTGAATGCCGCGTCACTGACTGGAATGACCGCGCTCTCGATCGGCAAGGACATCAGGCTCAACTCGGCCGAGGAGCTGGAGGCGACGCTGCGCCATATCGGTGCGACGCGCTATCACAGCCTGCATCCGTTCCATAAGCTGCTGCACGGCGGCAAGCTGAACAAGGGCCAGGTCCAGGCCTGGGCGTTGAACCGTTACTATTACCAGAGCACGATCCCGATCAAGGACGCGGTGGTGATCTCGCGCTTCCGCGACCGCGCCACGCGCGTGGAATGGCGCCATCGCATCGAGGATCATGACGGCGATATCGGCTCCGAAGGCGGTATCGAGCGCTGGCTGAAGCTGACCGACGGCCTCGGGCTGGACACGGCCTACGTGGAATCGACCGAAGGCATCCTGCCGGCGACGCGCTTTGCGGTGGAAGCCTATGTGCACTATTGCCGCGAGAAGTCGCCGCTGGAGACGATCGCCTCCTCGCTTACCGAATTGTTCGCGCCGAACCTGCACGAAGTGCGCATTGCCGGAATGCTGGAGCACTACGACTTCGTCAATCCTGACATCATGAGCTACTTCAAGCGCCGGTTGGCGCAGGCGCCGCGGGACGCCGGCTTTGCGCTCGACTATGTCAAGGCGCATGCCACCACGCCCGAGCAACGCGCGTCGGTCTGCAACGCGCTGATCTTCAAGACCAACGTGCTCTGGGTGCAGCTCGACGCGCTCCAACACGCCTATGTCGAGGGCCACATTCCGCCGGGCGCGTTCGTGCCCCAAGAACACCAAAAAGCGAGCTGAGGAACAAGCGATGGCCGGGCCGCGTCACATCAGCGTCAGCGAGACCAGCCGGCCGGTTCTGCCGCGGCACGCCAAGCTGAAATATGACGAGACGCGAAACGTCTGGGTGATCCTGGCGCCCGAACGCGTGCTGGCGCCGGACGAGATCGCGGTCGAGGTCTTGCAGCTCTGCGACGGCGAGCGCAATGTCGGCGAAATGTCCGACCAGCTCGCGGCGAAATACGCCGCGCCGCGCGAGGCGATCCTGGCCGACGTCATCGTCATGCTGCAGGATCTCGCCGACAAGGGCTTTCTCACGGAGGCCCGGGAGAAAACGTCATGAGCGATGTGCTCGGCAATCCCACCATCCCGCCCGATGCCAGCGACAGCCTCGCGGTGCTGGAGAAGCAGCGCTCGACGGCAGAGACGTTCGGCATTCCGCTCGCCGTGCTGCTCGAGATCACCCATCGCTGCCCGCTGCAATGTCCCTATTGCTCCAACCCGGTCGAGCTCGACCGCTCGGGCAAGGAGCTGACCACCGAGGAATGGAAGAAAGTCCTGAGCGAGCTCGCCGAGATCGGCGTGCTCCAGGTGCATTTCTCCGGCGGCGAACCGACCGCGCGCAAGGACCTGGTCGAGCTGGTCAAGCACGCCAGCGACGTCGGCCTCTACACCAACCTCATCACCTCGGCCGTGCTGCTGACGCGCGAGCGGCTGAGCGAGCTTGCCGATGCCGGGCTCTGCCACGTCCAGATCAGCTTCCAGGGCGTCGAAGAAGCCCTCGCCGATCGCGTTGGCGGTTACAAAAACGGGCACCGCAAGAAGCTCGAAGTGGCAAAATGGACCCGCGAGCTCGACCTGCCGCTCACCGTGAACGCGGTGATGCACCGGCAGAACCTGCACCAGCTGCCTGAGATCATCCAGATGTCCGTCGATCTCGACGCCGACCGGCTCGAGGTCGCCAATGTCCAGTATTACGGCTGGGCGCTGAAGAACCGCGCCGCGCTGATGCCGACGGTGGCGCAGCTCGACGAGTGCACCCGCATCGTCGAGGAGGCGCGCGAGCGGCTGAAGGGCCGGCTAACGATCGACTATGTCGTGCCCGATTATTACGCGCTGCGGCCGAAGAAGTGCATGGGCGGCTGGGGCCGGCAGTTCTTCAATATTTCGCCGGCCGGCAAGGTGCTGCCCTGCCACGCCGCCGAGAGCATCACCGGGCTCGACTTCGAATCGGTGCGCTCCAACCATTCGATCGCCTGGATCTGGCAGAACTCCGAGGCCTTCAATCGCTATCGCGGCACCGGCTGGATGAAGGAGCCGTGCAAGAGTTGCGAATTCCGCGAGATCGATTTCGGCGGCTGCCGCTGCCAGGCCTTTGCGCTGACCGGCGACGCCGCCAACACCGATCCTGCCTGTGCGCTGTCGCCGCTGCACGAGACCATCTTCAAGCAGGCCGAGCGCGAGGCCGAGGGCGAAACCAACCGCTTCCTCTATCGCAATTTCGCCGGCGGCACTCTGGAATCCGGGAATGATGCCTGACGCCGACGCGGCCAGCTCAGTCAAGCGCGCCGATCCCTTTGCGCCGCTGACCTCCGAAATGCTCGACGTCGGCGACGGCCACGAGCTTTATGTCGAGAGCGTCGGCCGCACCGACGGCCTCCCCGCGGTCTATCTGCATGGCGGCCCCGGCAGCGGTTGCCAGCCCGACCATCGCCGGCTGTTTGATCCCGACCGTTTCCATGCCGTGCTGTTCGACCAACGCGGCTGCGGCCGCAGCCGGCCGAAGGGATCGCGCCAGCACAACACCACGCAGCATCTGATTGCGGACATGGAAAAGATCCGCGAGAAATTCGGCGTCGCGCGCTGGATGGTGGTCGGCGGCTCCTGGGGCGCGACGCTGGCGCTGGCTTATGCGCAGGCGCATCCCGCGCGCGTCTCCGGAATTGCGCTGCGCGCGACGTTTCTCGGCACGCGTGCTGAAGTCGAGATCGCCTTCACTTCGCGCCTGTCGCAATTCTACCCCGCGCTCTACGAGGATTTTCTGAGCGTGCTGTCGCTGGAGGAGCGCGCGCGGCCGGTGGAAGCCTACTATCGCCGCATCCTCGATGCCGATCCGGCCGTGCATGGCCCGGCCTCGCGCGCATGGCACGACACCGAGCGCGCCTTGTCGGAGCACAAGGCGGCAAAGACGCGGATCGACCTGGCGTCGCTGAACGTGTGGCGCACATTGCCGGCGACGCCGTTCATGGAGGCGCATTATTTCGTGCAGGACAGCTTCATGACGGAGAACCAGTTGTTGCGGAACGCCGGCAAGCTCGACGGCATTCCTGGCATCATCGTTCAGGGCCGCTACGATCTGTTGTGTCCTCCCGAGACATCGCAGGCGCTCGCGAAAGCGTGGCCGGGTTCCGAGATTCGTATCGTGGAAGAAGCCGGCCATTCGCTCTATGATACCGGCGTGCGAGACGCGGTCATGAAGTCGATCGCGGATATCGCCTCGAAGATCTCGCGATAGTAGGACAACAAGAAAATGCCGCTCGCCGGGAAAGGCATGCTGCTGACGTCGATGAACGTCGACGTTTCAGATGAAGCCGATTTCAATCGCTGGTACGATCGCGAGCATCTGGAAGAGCGCGTTGCGATCGAGGGTTTTCTGGAGGCGCGGCGCTATGTCGCGCACGCCGCCAATCCCAAATATCTCTCGCTGTATTCGACCGCGACGCTCGACGTGCTCGACAGTCCCGCCTACCGGGCGCGACTCGCCAACCAGACTGAATGGTCGCGGCGGAGCATGGCGCATTTCAAGGACATGCTCCGAGTGGTCGCCCGCATCACGATCAGCAATGGTACCGGACGTGGCGCGGCGCTCGGGCTCGTGCGGCTGCGGCGTACGCCGGACAATGCAGTCGCATGGCGTGACGCACTGCAAGACAGGCTGACGCCGGAAAAGCACGACGGCATCATCTCGATGCATCTGCTCGAAAGCGAGCCGGAACTGTCGGGCGCGACGGCGGACATTCCGGCGGTGCGCAACGAAGGCGCGCGCGACTGGTTCGTGCTGATCGACGGCACGCATGTCGGCGCGGTCTCCGCCGTGATCGCCGCGCGCTTCACCGGCCCTGCCGCCGCGCCATTCCCGCTTCCCGTGTCGGTCGGCACCTACAGCCTGATGTGGGACCTCGCGAAGAGCGACATCGCGCGCAACTAACCCATCGGACGCATCGCAACATGCTGCACCGCACGCATCTCGCGCGACCATTAATGATGTGCGCGCTGGGCTCCCATGAAAGCCGGTGATCCCCCAAATTTGCCGTTGTACTTCGGAACGGTTCTAATAAGCTAACCCAATGACGTCATTCAGAAACCAGATCGCCGCGCGTTAGCGTTCGCCAAGCTCAAGAAAAGGCCGCGGGGTCTTTGAGCCTGCGCGGACAGGGTAGGAATGAAACCGACCGATATTGCGGCCCCCGACTACTTTCACAAAGTGGTCGATTGCCAATGGGCCTGTCCTGCGCACACTCCCGTTCCCGAATACATCCGACTGATCGCCCAAGGCCGCTACAGCGACGCCTATATGATCAATTGGAAATCGAACGTGTTTCCCGGAATTCTGGGACGCACCTGCGATCGTCCATGCGAGCCGGCGTGCCGCCGCGGACGCGTCGAGGAGACGCCGGTCGCGATCTGCCGCCTGAAGCGCGTCGCCGCCGACTTCAAGGACGACATCACGCAACGCCTGCCGCGGCCCTCGGCCAAGAACGGCAAGCGCGTTGCATTCGTCGGCGGCGGTCCCGCTTCGCTGACGGTGGCGCGCGATCTCGCGCCGCTCGGCTATCACTGCACGGTGTTCGATGCCGATCCGAAAGCCGGCGGCATGATGCGCTCGCAGATCCCGAAGTTCCGCCTGCCGGATTCAGTCATCGACGAGGAGACCGGCTACATCCTGGGTCTCGGCGTCGACTTCAAGGGCGGCCACCGCATCGAAAGCATGAAGGCGCTGCTCGCGGAGAAGTACGACGCGATCTTCGTCGGCTCCGGCGCGCCGCGCGGCCGCGAGCTCGACATTCCCGGACGCAAGGAAGCAGCCGCCAACGTCCATATCGGCATCGACTGGCTGTCCTCGGTCTCGTTCGGCCATACCGACAAGATCGGCAAGCGAGTCATCGTGCTCGGCGGCGGCAACACCGCGATGGATTGCTGCCGCACCGCGCGCCGCCTCGGCGGCGAAGAGGTGAAGGTCGTCGTGCGCTCCGGCTTCGAGGAAATGAAGGCCTCGCCCTGGGAGAAGGAAGACGCGCTCCACGAGGACATCCCGATCCTCAACTTCCTCGTGCCCACAGCCTTCGTCCACGACAACGGCAAGCTCACCGGCATCACCTTCCAGAAGGTGAAGGCCGAATACGACGCCAAGGGCCGCCGCAACCTCGTGCCCTCGGGCGAGCCGGACCAGACCATCGAATGCGACGACGTGCTGGTCGCAGTCGGCCAGGAGAACGCCTTCCCCTGGATTGAGCAGGACTGCGGCATCGAGTTCGACAAATGGCACATGCCCAAGGTCGATCCGCAAACCTTCGTCTCGACCAATCCGAAAGTGTTCTTCGGCGGCGACGCCGCGTTCGGGCCGAAGAACATCATCTGGGCGGTGGCGCAGGGCCATGATGCCGCGCTGTCGATCCACAAAATGCTCTCGGGCGAGGACGTCACCGAGCGGCCATTGCCGGAGGTGCACGTCTCCTCGCAGAAGATGGGCATCCACGAATGGAGCTATGACAACGACATCTCCAACGACAAGCGCTACAAGGTGCCGCATCGCGACAAGGTGATCGCGCTGAAGGACATCCGCACCGAGGTCGAGCTCGGCTACGACGTCAAGCTGGCGCTGGGCGAAGCCCATCGCTGCCTGAACTGCGATGTCCAGACCGTGTTCTCGACCTCGCTCTGCATCGAGTGCGATGCCTGCGTCGACATTTGTCCGATGGATTGCATCACCTTCACGGACAATGGCGAGGAAGGCGATCTCCGTCAGCGCCTGAAAGCGCCCTCGCTGCATCCGGACCAGGATCTCTATGTGTCCAGCGATCTCAAGACCGGGCGCGTGATGATCAAGGACGAGGATGTCTGCCTGCATTGCGGGCTGTGTGCCGAGCGCTGTCCCACCGGCGCCTGGGACATGCAAAAATATTTGATCGAGATGACTCACGCAGGTTCAGCATGTCCGACAAAAAGCCGATCAGCAGCGTAAACGACTTCGTCGTCCGCTTCGCCAACGTCAACGGATCGGGCTCGGCCAGCGCCAACGAGATGTTTGCGCGCGCGATCCTGCGCCATGGCGTTCCGGTGAGCCCGCGCAACATCTTCCCCTCCAATATCCAGGGACTGCCGACCTGGTACGAGGTGCGGGTGACCGAAGACGGCCATCTCGGCGCGCGCGGCGGCGTCGACATGATGGTCGCCATGAACCCGCAGACCTGGGACAAGGACGTCGCCGGCATCGAGCCCGGTGGCTATCTGTTCTACGATTCCACCAAGCCGATGCCGTCGACGAAATTCCGCGACGACATCACCGTGATCGGCGTCCCCCTGACCGCGATCACCAACTCGACTTACACCGATCCGCGCCAGCGCCAGCTGTTCAAGAACATCATCTATCTCGGCGCGCTCTCGGCGCTGCTCGACATGGATCCGAAACTGATCGAGCAGCTGATCGGCGAGCAGTACAAGGGCAAGGAGAAGCTGCTCTCGTCCAACGTCCACGCGCTGCATCTCGGCCGCGACTGGGCGCTCCAGAATCTGAAATGCCCGACCGGGCTGCGGGTGAAGAAGTCCGACAAGGTCGGCGACCGCATCTTCATCGAGGGCAACAGCGCCGCCGCGCTCGGCGCCGTCTATGGCGGCGCCACGGTGTGCGCTTGGTATCCGATCACGCCGTCCTCGTCGGTGGCGGAGGCTTTCACCGCCCACTGCAAGAAGTACCGGCACGATCCCCAGACCGGCAAGGCCAAATACGCCATCGTGCAAGGCGAGGACGAGCTGGCTTCGATCGGCATCGTGATCGGCGCCTCCTGGAACGGCGCGCGCGCCTTCACCGCGACGTCCGGCCCTGGCATCTCACTGATGACCGAGTTCATCGGCCTGTCATATTTCGCCGAAATCCCGGCCGTGATCATGAACATCCAGCGCGCCGGTCCCTCGACCGGCATGCCGACCCGCACCCAGCAATGCGACATCATCGCCTGCGCCTATGCTTCGCATGGCGACACCAAGCATGTGCTGCTGTTCCCGGAGGATCCCGCCGAGGCGTTCGAGTTCGCGGCCGCGGCCTTCGATCTCGCCGAGCGGCTCCAGACCACCATCTTCCTGATGCTCGACCTCGACATCGGCATGAACCACCGGCTCTGCCGTCCGCTGAAATGGGACGATTCCAAGCAATATGACCGCGGCAAGGTGATGACCGCGGAGATGCTGGAGGAAGGCCGCGACTTCGGCCGCTACCTCGACGTCGACGGCGACGGCATTCCCTACCGAACCTATCCCGGCACGCATCCGACCAAGGGCTCCTATTTCACCCGCGGCACCTCGCGTGATCGCTATGCGCGCTACTCCGAGGAAGGCTCGGTCTACGCCGACAACATGCAGCGCCTGATGCGCAAGTTCGAGACCGCGCAGGATCTGGTGCCGCGGCCGCTCCAGGCCAATGCGGAACGGCCGACCAAATACGGCGTGATCTATTTCGGCTCGACCACGCCGGCGATGGACGAGGCGATCGGATTGTTGGAGACACGAGGCCATCAGCTCGATCGCCTGCGCATCCGCGCCTTCCCGTTCCATTCGAGCGTGGCGAGCTTCCTCGCCGAGCACGATTTCGTCTACGTCGTCGAACAGAACCGCGACAGCCAGCTGCGCCAGCTCATCGTCAACGAGAACGGCATCGACCCGGTGCGGCTGGTGCCGATCGTGCATTACGACGGCTCGCCGATCACCGCCCGTTTCATCGCGAAAGCCATTGGCGACCACCAGGATCACCTTAAAGTGACCCCGCTCCGCAAGGCCGTGTCATGACCTACATCGCAAAGCCGAAATTCCACCATCCCGGCCTCAAGAAGAACGAGCTCGGCTACACCCATCGCGACTACGAGGGCAAGATCTCGACGCTGTGCGCCGGTTGCGGTCACGACTCGATCACGGCCTCGATCATCGAGGCCTGCTATGAGCTTTCGATCGAGCCGCACCGGGTCGCCAAGATCTCGGGCATCGGCTGCTCGTCGAAGACACCCGATTATTTCCTCGGCAATTCGCACGGCTTCAACTCCGTGCACGGCCGCATGCCCAGCGTGCTGACCGGCGCCAACCTCGCCAATCGCGACCTGATCTATCTCGGCGTCTCCGGCGACGGCGATTCCGCCTCGATCGGCTTCGGCCAGTTCGCGCATTCGATCCGGCGCGGCGTCAACATGACCTACATCGTCGAGAACAACGGCGTTTACGGTCTGACCAAGGGCCAGTTCTCGGCGACGGCCGACCGCGGCTCGAAGTCCAAGAAGGGCGTCACCAACACGGACAACGCCATCGACCTCGTCGCCATCGCGCTGCAGCTGGGCGCCACCTTCGTCGCGCGCTCGTTCTCCGGCGACAAGACCCAGCTCGTGCCGCTGATCGCGGCCGCGATCGGCCACAAGGGCGCGTCGTTCATCGACGTCATCAGCCCCTGCATCGCCTTCAACAACCACGCCGGCTCGACCAAGAGCTTCGACTATGTCCGCGAGCACAATGACGCGGTGAACCGGCTCGACGTGCTGGTCGGCCGCGATCCGATTGCGGTGGATTACGCACCGGGCACGGTGCAAATGGTCGAGCAGCATGACGGCAGCAGGATCGCGCTGCGCAAGATCGACGCCGACTACGATCCGCACGACCGGCTCGGCGCCCAGACCTTCCTGCAAAAGCACGCCGCAAAGGGACAGATCGTCACCGGCCTGCTCTATGTCGATCCCGACGCGGAAGATCTGCACGAGCATCTCAACACGGTCGAAACGCCGCTCAATACGCTGGAAGCGGACACGCTCTGCCCGGGCTCGGCGATGCTTGACAAGTTCAACGCCAGCCTGCGGTGATTGCTACCGCGCCGTTGCGGGCTGCCGGACGCGTACGGTGATCTTCTCCGACACGATGGGCGGCTCGAACGGATAGTGCTTGGCATCGCCCAGCACGAGTTGCAGCGTGTGGGTCCCGGGCGGAAGCTCGAGCAGCGTTTCGGTCTGCCCTGCCCCGAAATGCAGATGCGACTTGTCCTGCAGGATCGGCTCCTTGGGATCGATGGGGTCGTTGACGTCGATCAGCAAATGATGATGACCGGCATTCTGATACTCGTCGCCGGCATGGGTCACACCCATGTTGCGCAAGCCGAACCGGACCCAGAATCCGCCGCGGACCTTCTGCCCGTCATGCGGGGTGATGAAATAGAGCTTTGCGTCCTTGGGAGCTATCTTGCCTTGCGAAAAGGCCGTCGCCGGAAGCAATGCGAGCGCCGCCGCCAGTGCGACGCAACGAAGGATCTGCATCAAACCAACTCCTCCACTCAAGGGCTGAGCGCCACGCGGAAGCCGTGCGTCGGATAACGAACATGGGTGTCGTAGCCATCGCGGTTGGACGGCCGCACATATCTGGAATCGTTCTTCCAGGAGCCCGAGCGCAGGACATGGGCGCTGCAGTCCCCACTGCTCCATGCCGAGCCGTCGCCGGGCGCGCCCTGATAGGTCTTGTGCCAGCAGTCCTCGACCCACTGATCGACACCGCCGCCCATGTCGTGGAGCCCGAACGGATTAGGCCTGAAGCTGCCGACCTTCGCTGGTTGCTCGGCCGCGAGATCACCGCAATCCTTGCAACCGGCCATGCCCGGCTGCAGCTTGTCGCCCCACCAATATTTGGTCTGCGTTCCGCCCCGCGCGGCATATTCCCATTCGGCTTCGCTCGGAAGCCGATAAGTCTTCTTTGTCGCCTGAGCGAGATAGGCCGCATATTGCTGCGCGTCGGTCCAACTCACATTACTGACCGGCGCATCGTCCTTGCCGATGGCCGTGAAGCCGCACGCCTTTGCAGCGGCGCACTCGTTCCATTCCTGCACGGTCACCGGATATTTGCCGATCGAGAACGGCTTCACCGTCACCTGATGGACAGGACGCTCGGTCGGGTCGTCGTTGCTTCCCATCGCAAAGCTGCCGCCGCGGATGGCGACCATTTCGGGTTCGCGGACGGGAATTGGCGATGGAGTTGGCGCCGGAGCGGGCGACGGGGATGACGAAGCCGACGAGGGAGAAGGCTGCGGCGTCTGCGGCGCGGCTTCGCGCGGCGGAGGCTGCGGGCTTGGCGATGCGGCAGGAGAAACGGTAGTGACGGCGGCCTGCTCGCTCACCCTGCCCGGTGTCTGAGCCAGCAGATACCACAGCACACCGGCGGCAATCACCGACAGCGTGATACCCAGGAGAAAGATCAGAGTATTCTCGCGCCGCCCCCGCGTCCTGCCGACCGCGTCTGCATCCGGCAGCACTTTATAGACGCGCACGGGATCGGTGATGTTCTTGACCTTGCGGTCCCCGAGCGACTCGTAACCGCACACGACCTTGTGCTTGATCTGCTCGTAGATCGCGCCGGAGATAAAGACCTGGCCTGGTTCGGCGATGCCCTCGATGCGCGTTGCGATGTTGACGCCGTCGCCGTAGACGTCGTCCGGCTCCACGATGACGTCACCGAGGTTGACGCCAATCCGGTACTCGATCCGGGTCTCCTTCGGAAGCGAGGCGTTGCGGCCGATGAGATTCTGCTGGATGACGATGCTGCATCGGACGGCCTCGACCGGACTGTCGAAAATCGCGATGAAGCCATCGCCCGTCGTCTTCACCAGACTTCCATTGTGCTCGACGATGCTGGGCCGGATGAGATCCCGCTCGATCCGCTTGACGCGGACGTGCGTGCCCTCCTCGTCGGCCTGCATCAGGCGGCTGTAGGAAGCGATGTCACCGACAATGATGGCCGCGAGGCGACGAGGCATAGGGCCGTGCGAAGGCGGCTCGTCATTCCCGGATCTGAAGTTGCGAATTTCGCCCATCGCGGGGGGACTCCACAAACTTACAAGGCAAGCCCCAGCCTACGACCGCCAGAGGCGATCGTCTGTGAAGGCTATCACATCGATGACGTCGGGTAATCTCGTAAGAACCGCAGGGCGTCAGGTTCCGAAAGGCGAAGGGGTCACGTCGAATGAACCTTCATGACCCCACCGATGACTAAAGCCCGGCGTGGAACTGATCACCTGGCTCCGCCCAGCGATGATCCTGTCAGATGTGCGGACGTTGAACGCGTCGCACCCGGGCCGCGTCTACAGCGTACAGCTCAGCTGCTGCACGCGAGGCCATCATGAAGCTTTCTCTTTTTGCTGCCGTCTTCCTTGCCGCGCTTGGCGGCGCTGCTTACGGCGAAGAGGCCGACGATATCCGTGAGGCCAGCAAGGCCGAAGCCGAGACCTTCAACGCGCGCATGTATGCGGGTGCACCCGGCAACAAGGCCTATGCCTGCTTCGTGCGGCGCTACGATGCCGAGCATCTGGCGCGCCATCCGAAGCAGAAGGTCGCCTCGATGAAGTTGCTGATCTCGGCGGAATTGGACACGGAGGACAAGCAGCTCCACAACTCCTTCCGCCTGGGATTCAGATATCGTCACCGCTCCGGCGATTTCGATTCCAGCGGCTCCTGTCATCACGCCGTGTTCACCAAGAACGGCACCGAAATCCGCCTCGGTTGCGGCGTCGACTGCGAGGGCGGCGGCATCGGCGTCGCGCTCTCAAAGGACGACAAATCGGCGATCGTGCGGCTGGCGCAGGTCAGGGTCTGGCAGAACAACAAGCCGGATGAGGATGCCGAACTGTCACTGGTCGCCGGGGCCGACGACGGGATTTTCCGCCTAGATCGAACGGACAACAAGGAATGCGCCTCACTCGTGACCGACCGCAAGGAACTCGCCGCGCTCCGCCACAAATGATATGTGTCCGGCGCAATCGAGGGAGATCATCATGAACCGGCGGAACATGTTGTGGAGCGCCGTCTCGGGTCTGGGCGCGGCGCTTGGCGCCTCCAGCGCGAAGGCCGCGACCGAAGCCGGCACGGGCAATAAGCTGAAGGTGGTCTATCATTTGAGCGATGCCGAAAAAGTCAATTTCGTGCTCGGCAACATCCAGAACCATATCGACGGCGTCGGCGGTCCGGACCATGTGACGATTGCGCTGGTGATCCACGGGCCGGCGCTGAAGGCGTTTCACTCGGCGCAAGCCAACCCTGACATCAGCAAGCGCGTCGGCGATTTCTCCAAGGATGGGGTCGAGCTTGCCGCCTGCGGCAACACGATGAAGGCGCAGAACGTCACGCTCACGGATCTCCTGCCGGGCTTCGTCAGCGCGGAGAAAGGCGGCGTGGTTCGTTTGGCCGAGCTCCAGTCGCAGGGCTATCTCTATCTGCGGCCGTAGGGGCGCGGGAGGCGCCGCTACGTTGTCCGTCATTGCGAGCGGAGCGAAGCAATCCAGTCCCTCCGCGGAAGCAGACTGGATTGCTTCGTCGCAAGGGCTCCTCGCAATGACGGCGGAGCGGGTTGCGCGAGCGAGTGCCACTGCCTCGCAACGCGCTTGACTTACCCATAACTCCACGGTTATGAATGTATCCATAACTCACAGGTTATGAATGTATGCCCGCTGCCGCTCACGACCTTCTGTTCAGGACGCTCGCCGACCCGACCCGTCGGGCGATCTTCGAGCGATTGTGCCGCGAGGGCGAACAGACGGTTGGGGCCCTGACGGCACTGTCGGGCGTGTCCCAGCCGGCGGTCTCAAAGCATCTCGGCGCGCTGAAGCAGGCTGGCCTCGTGCGCGACCGGCATCAAGGACGGCAGACGCATTACAGCGCCCAGCCCGGCGCGCTCAATCCGCTGATCGACTGGACCAGCCAGATGGCAGGGTTCTGGCAGAACCGGCTCGACGCGCTCGACGATCTCCTGAAGAGGATGGACCAATGAACGAATCCACGGCCGAAACCCGATCTGTCGTCGTCGAGCGCGAATTTGCCTTTCCGGCAGAGCGGATCTGGCGCGCGCTGACGCAGCCGCATCTGATCGAGGAATGGCTGATGAAGAACGACTTCAAGCCGAACGTGGGCCACCGCTTCAACCTTCGCGGCGAGTGGGGCGGCGTGCTGGACTGCGAGGTCCTCACCATCGAGCCGCAGAAGACGCTCGCTTACACCTGGAATTTCTCGCATGACGACGCGGCGTTCGATCTCAAGAGCGTCGTGACCTTCACGCTGACGCCGACGGGCGCAGGCACTCACTTACGTGTCGAGCAAGCGGGCTTCAGCCCGACGCAGAAGCAGGCTTTTGGCGGCGCGCATGCCGGCTGGAAGCAGTTTTTCGCCAAGCTGGACGAACTGCTGGCAAGGGCAGACTAGCTCGGCCACCGGCCTTCATTCGATCATCTCAAGAGGAGGTTTCATTGACCGGAAACATGTGGGTTCGGCAGATCCATCGCTGGCTGTCGATCGCTTTCACGCTGGCCGTCATCGCCAACATCGTCGCCATGACCATGCAGCTCCAGGCCATCTGGATCGGCTTTCTCGCGCTCGTCCCGTTGATCCCGTTGCTCGCGACCGGGCTCTATATGTTCGCGCAGCCCTATCTCGGCCGACGCGACGGCACGCGACAGGAGGCGTGATCGTGACAAAGGCCGCGACCGCGACAAAGAAGGACGCGAATGGATCGTCGCCCTCCAAGCTGATCGACGGCAGGATCAAGGAGCTCGGCGACTGGCGCGGCGACATGCTCGGGCGAATCCGTGCCCTGATCAAGGAGGCCGATCCTGATGTTGTCGAGGAATGGAAATGGCGCGGCGTGCCGGTGTGGGAGCACGACGGCATCATCTGCACCGGCGAGACCTACAAGGCCGTGGTGAAGATGACGTTTGCCAAGGGCGCCGCGCTGGAGGATCCCGCCGGCCTTTTCAACTCGAGCCTCGACGGCAACGTGCGCCGCGCGATCGATATTCGCGAAGGCGAGAAGATCAACGAAAAGGCGTTGAAGGCGCTGATCCGCGCGGCCGTGGGGCTGAATGCGTCCAAAGCCAAGAAGAAGCCAGCGAAACGTTCCGGATAGAACAGCCGTTGTAGAGCCAGAACGCTTTCCTTCTTCCCTTGTGGGAGAAGGTGGCGCGAAGCGTCGGATGAGGGGTCTCTATCGGCACAGGAAACGTGGAGAGATACCCCTCACCGCAGTGAGCTTGTGTCTCCCGGCGTCGCCGCCCTCTCCCACAAGGGGCGAGGGCACATCAACGCGCATTGTTCCGCATTGTCAGCAGCGTCAGGCCGCCGCGGTGATCGGGCGGGGGCTCACGACATATTCGCGCAGCACCTTGTCGTTGGCGTCGACCTCGATCAGCGCAACGTCGTAGGTCCAGAGATCGGCCAGATGCTGGAGCACGCGCTTGGCGTCGGTCTCGTTGAGCTGCGCGCCCTTGATGACATGGTGATGCAGGATCAGCCGCCGGTCGCCGGAGAGATCGACGTCGACCACCTCGATATTGGCGTCGATGTAGCCGACATCGTGCTGCCGTGCCAGCTCGCGCCGGACGCGGCGGAAGCCGCGCTCGTCGTGAATGGCGTCGACCCGGATGCCGGCGCGTTCCTCGGGATCGTCATGCAAGTGGAACATGCGGAGGTGCCGCATCAGCTTCGGACTCAGGAACTGGGCGATGAAACTCTCGTCGCGGTAGTTGGCCCAGACGTCGCGTAGCACGCCCATTACGTCGTTCTTGCCGGCGATGTCCGGGAACCACTCGCGGTCCTCGTCTTCCGGCCGGGTGACGATGCGCTCGATGTCCTGCATCATGGCGAAGCCGAGCGCATAGGGGTTGAAGCCGGAGAAGCGCTGGTCGTCGAATTCGGGCTGGAACACGACGTTGGTATGCGACTGCAGGAATTCGAGGAAATTGCCGTCGCTGATGCGGCCCTGCTGATGCAGCTTGGTCATGATGCGATAGTGGACGTAGGTCGCCGTCCCCTCGTTCATCACCTTGGTCTGGCTCTGCGGATAGAAATATTGCGCGATGTGTCGGACGACGCGCAACAGCTCGCGCTGCCAGGGCGCCAGCCGCGGCGCACTCTTCTCGAGGAAATACAGCAGGTTTTCCTGCGGCAGGCCGAGCAGCTTGCGGCGGCGCTCGATGCTGAGCGCGGACCGGGTCTTGCTCTTTCCCGCCGGCACGGTGCGCCAGAGGTCGTTGAAGACCTCCTCCTCATGCTGGCGGCGGCGCCCTGCCCGCTTCTCTTCGGCGCGGAGATCGAGCTTCTTCTTGCCGGGATAGCGGTCGATCCCGTGCGACATCAGCGCGTGCGCGGCATCGAGGGTGCGCTCGACCTCGACGCGGCCGTAGCGATCCTCGCATTGCATGACGTAGTTCTTGGCGAAATCCAGATAGTCCAGGATGCCGTCGGCGTCGGTCCATTGCTTGAACAGATAGTTGTTCTTGAAGAAATGATTGTGGCCGAAGGCGGCGTGCGCGATCACCAGGGTCTGCATCGTCGCCGTGTTCTCCTCCATCAGGTAGGAGATGCAGGGCGAGGAGTTGATCACGATCTCATAGGCGAGCCCCATGAGGCCCTTGCGGTATGAGGCCTCGTGATATGCAAAGTGCTTTCCGAACGACCAGTGTTTGTAGAACAGCGGCATGCCGACGGACGAATAGGCGTCCAGCATCTGCTCGGCGGTGATCACCTCGATCTGGTTCGGATAGACGTTGAGCCCAAGATCTTTCGTCGCCACCTCCTCGCAGGCATCCGTGATGCGCTGCAAGGTGTGGAAATCCCAATCGGCGCCTTCGAACAAGCGTTCCGTCATGGAGCGGCTTTCTCCTGGGCAGTGTCGCGGCGCTGGAACAGATCGTGGAACACCGGAAAAATCTCGCTGCGCTCGCTGACCTTGCGCATCGAGAGCGGCGCGCCGCTGTTGCGCAGGCGCTCGTAGAGGGTCCAGAGCGAGGAATCGGACAGATCGAAGGCGCTGCCGCCGGACTCGCCGACCTCGAGGTAGGCGAAGAATTGGCAGACCGGCAGGATCTTGTCGGTGAGCAGCATGCCCGCGAGTTCGCCGTCGGAATAGGAATTGTCGCCATCGGAGGCTTGCGCGGCGTAGATATTCCAGTCCGACGGGCTGAAGCGTTCGCGCACGATCTCGTGCATGGCCTGCAGCGCGCTTGAGACCAGCGTGCCGCCGGAAGCCGGGCCGTAGAAGAAAGTCTGCTCGTCCACCTCCTCGGCGCGATCGGTGTGGCGGATGAAGACGATGTCGACATGCTTGTAGCGGCGCTTCAGGAATACGTAGAGCAGCATGTAGAAGCGCTTGGCGAGATCCTTCATGTGCTCGGACATCGAGCCCGACACGTCCATCAGGCAGAACATCACGGCCTGGGCAACGGGCTTGGGCACCGTCTCGAAGCGGCGATAGCGGATGTCGAGCGGATCGATGAAGGGAATGCGCTTGGACCTCGCCTTCAGTTTTTCGAGCTGGGCCAGCAGCACCAGGCGCTCGTCCTCATCCGCGCATGCGGCGATGGCGGCTTCCAGCTCCTCGATCTCCTCCTTGCTGGGACGCTTGAGCGCGATACGGCGCGCCATTGCGCGCCGAACCGTCCGGCTCACCGAGATGTTGGAGGGCGAGCCCGACGTGGTGTAGCCGGCGCGCTGGATGCCCTCGCTCTCGGTCTGCGCGATCTTGCGCTTGGCGAGATCGGGAAGTTCGAGATCATCGAGGAAGAGATCGACGAATTCGTCGCGGCTGAGCACGAAGCGGAAGGCGTCCTCGCTGTCGCCTTCGCCGGGACCGGAATCCTTGGCGCTGCCCTGGCCGGAGCGCTGGAGATAGTCGCCCTCGATGAACTTCTTGTTCCCGGGCAACACCATGTCGCGCGTTCCGCCGTCGCGGCGGAAACGCGGCTCGTGCATGCCGTCGAGCGGAATGGTGACCTCGCCACCCTCCAGGACGTCCTTGATGTCGCGTTCCTGCGAGGTCTTCTTGACGGCGCCCTGCACCAGGGATTTGGCCCGACGCAAGAACCGCTGCCGGTTCTCGAGACTCTTGCCGCCTGGATTCAGGCGCCTGTCAATAATGTGAATCGGCACTTTTCCATCCGCCTCAACCGGCCTGCTTCACGCGCATGTACCATTCGACGAGCCGGCGAACCTGACGCTCGGTGTAGCCGCGCTCCACCATGCGTGCGACGAACTCGCCGTGCTTCTTCTCCGTCTCGCCGTCCTTCTTCGACCCGAAGGAGATGACCGGAAGCAGGTCCTCGACCTGGGAGAATATCCGCTTTTCGATCACATCGCGAATCTTCTCGTAGGAGATCCAGGTCGGATTCTTGCCACCGTTCTGGGCGCGCGACCGTAACGAGAATTTGACCACCTCGTTGCGGAAATCCTTCGGGTTGGCGATGCCCGCCGGCTTCTCGATCTTGGTCAGCTCCTGGTTCAAGAGTTCGCGGTCAAGCAGCTGGCCGGTGTCGGCATCCTTGAAATCCTGGTCCTCGATCCAGGCATCGGCGTAGTCGACATAGCGGTCGAACAGGTTCTGGCCGTAATCCGAGTAGGATTCGAGATAAGCCTTCTGGATCTCGTTCCCGATGAACTCGGCATAACGCGGTGCAAGGTCGGCCTTGATGAATTCGAGGTAGCGCTTCTCGACTTCCTCGGGCAGCTGCTCGCGCTTGATCGATTGCTCCAGCGCGTACATCAGATGCACGGCGTCGGCGGCGACTTCCTGCGGATCGTGGTTGAAGGTCGCAGCCAGGATCTTGAAGGCAAAGCGGGTGGAGACACCGTCCATGCCCTCGTCGACGCCGGCGGCATCGCGATATTCCTGGACGCTGCGCGCCTTCGGATCGGTCTCCTTCAGGCTCTCGCCGTCGTAGACCCTCATCTTGGCGTAGGTCGTGGAATTTTCGTGCTTGCGCAGGCGCGACATCACCGAGAACCGCGCCAGCGTCTCCAGCGTCGCGGGCGCGCAAGGCGCGGCCGCGAGCTCGGAGCCCTGGATCAGCTTCTCGTAGATCTTCTGCTCTTCCGTGATCCGCAGGCAATAAGGCACCTTGATCACGCAGATGCGGTCGATGAAGGCCTCGTTGTTCTTGTTGGCCTTGAAGCTCGACCACTCGGCCTCGTTGGAGTGCGCGAGGATGACGCCGGTGAACGGGATAGCGCCGATATTCTCGGTGCCGATGTAGTTGCCTTCCTGCGTCGCGGTGAGCAGCGGATGCAGCATCTTGATCGGCGCCTTGAACATCTCGACGAACTCGAGCACGCCCTGGTTGGCGCGATTGAGGCCGCCGGAATAGCTGTAGGCGTCGGGATCGTTCTGCGCGTAGGTTTCGAGCTTGCGGATGTCGACCTTGCCGACCAGCGAGGAGATGTCCTGGTTGTTCTCGTCACCCGGCTCGGTCTTGGCGATCCCGATCTGGCGCAACCGCGACGGCTGGATCTTTGCGACCCGAAACTGGGAAATGTCGCCGCCGAAGGCTTCCAGCCGCTTGTAGCACCACGGGCTCATCAGGCCGGTGAGACGGCGGCGCGGAATGCCGTATTTCTCTTCCAGCATCGGGCCGAGCTGATCCGGATCGAACAGGCTGAGCGGGCTTTCGAACACGGGCGAGAGCTCGTCGCCGGCCTTGAGCACGTAGATTGGATGCACTTCCATCAGCGACTTGAGCCGCTCGGCGAGCGAGGACTTGCCGCCGCCGACCGGACCGAGCAGATACAGGATCTGCTTGCGCTCTTCGAGGCCCTGCGCCGCGTGACGGAAGAAACCGACGATGCGCTCGATGGTTTCTTCCATGCCGTAGAAGCCGGCGAAGGCCGGATAGGTGCGGATCGTGCGGTTCAAAAAAATACGGCCAAGGCGTGGGTCCTTGGCCGTGTCAATCGTCTGGGGCTCACCGATCGCTGCTAGCAGTCGTTCGGCCGCGTTCGCGTATTTCATGGGATCGCTTCGACACGATTCCAGATATTCCGCCATCGACATGTCGTGTTGGCTTCTCGCCTCGAACGACTTAGCGAAAGCGTTGAATAGAGAATCGTTATACATGATCCCTCTCCGCGTGAGTTCCGCTACACAATTGAACGAAAGCAGCGACCGGACCGTTCCTTAGCGCCACTCTCGAATCAGCGTGAGCACATGACGATCATTCGACACCCGGGCGCCTTCTCGGCGCAACGCACAACGTAGGCACAGGGTGAGTTACGAACAGGCACCTGCCTGATATTTGAGCGAATCTTTGTCTATATTGGCTCATTTCCAGAAAATGTCACTCGCTCGCAACATCCGGGCATTACCGGGGATGCGTTCATCCGGCGCTGCATCATAGCCGTCTGCGAACGGCGATCTTATGACGCTTGTACGGCGAAGCCTTGGGTGCCGCGTTCATCTTCCTGCTGCAATGCGGTGCGTGGACCGCTGGCGGCGTGACAGTCGCGGCAAGCGCGCAGCAGTGTATCAAAATCGGTCGCCAGGCCCTCCGACCGGATGACGATGCGGTCGTCCCTCACGCAGCGGGCCAAGCCGCGGATGCTGCTGAGCTGCCGCTGCAGAGCCGGCGTCGGGGTCAGCACGATCACCTTGCGCCCGCGGCGTTCTTCAGCCGAAATCTCCGCGATCGAGTCCCACAGCAGAAATTCATTGCCGATGCGGAGATCGCGAATGCCGTAGGGGGTGACGATCACCACCGATCCCCGTTCGGCGGGGAGCACCCAGATCAGCCCACCGGTCATCAGGGCGAACACCACCACGCCGGCATAGCCGAGCATCGTGTCGTAATGGCCAAAAGCATTCCACCAGCCCAAGGCGAGCGTTGCGCTGAGCAGCGTCATGGCGAAGCCCGTTACGACCAGCAGCCGCAGTCGGGTCGTACATGGACCGATTTCGAGATCGTGGGACGCATCGACGCATCCGGTCGACGTGACCGATCGGGGTCTGTCCGTGACAGCGAGCGCCGGACGGTCATGATGTGCTTGCATGCCTTCCCCCAGCATGGCCATTCGCGACCGAGCCACAATGCATCAGGCGGACCGGAATCCGCTGATGAGTACTCCGCGCAGCCGCTAGCGGCGAGGCGAGGCTGCTGACGTTACACAACGAGGCCCGGCCGATTCCTCACGGCCGACAACCCTTTACGCAACTTGCGCTACCTCTACGCCGATCGCCATGATCGCGACGGAGTTACACTGGAGGATATGACGCCCATACCCTTGATTGGTTCCCTCAAGGAAGCATGTAAGCTAGAGGATAGCGCGTCAGGACCGGCGCGGAAACCCCTCGCCCGCAGGCTTGGAGATAAATTAGCATCATGAATCCCGTCAAAGAACTGGAAAAGCACGGACAAGCCGTCTGGCTGGACTTCCTGGCCCGTGGCTTCATCGCCAAGGGCGACCTGAAGCGGCTGATCGACACCGATGGCGTCAAGGGCGTCACCTCCAACCCCTCGATCTTCGAGAAAGCGATCGGCAGCTCGGACGAGTACGACGCGCCGATCGGCAAGGCCTTGAAGCGCGGCGACCGGTCGGTCGCCGACCTGTTCGAGGCCGTCGCGGTCGAGGACATCCAGAACGCCGCCGACGTGCTGCGCCCGGTCTACGACCGCCTCAAGGGCGGCGACGGCTATGTCAGCCTGGAAGTCTCGCCCTATCTGGCGATGGACACCAGCGGCACGGTCACCGAGGCGCGGCGGCTCTGGAAGGACGTCAATCGCAAGAACCTGATGGTGAAGGTGCCGGCAACGCCGGAGGGCCTGCCGGCGATCGAGACCCTGATCGGCGACGGCATCAGCATCAACATCACGCTGTTGTTCTCCAGGGACGTCTATCTGCAGGTCGCCGAGGCCTATCTCGCCGGTCTGGAGAAATACGTCGCAGGTGGCGGCGACCCCTCGCACGTGGCGAGCGTGGCGAGCTTTTTCGTCAGCCGCATCGACTCGGTGGTCGACAAGCAGCTCGACGACAAGATCGCCCGCGCCAACGACCCGAGTGAGAAGGAACGGCTCGCCGCGCTGAAGGGCAAGGTGGCGATCGCCAATGCGAAGGTCGCCTACCAGGATTACAAGCGCCTGTTCTCGGGTCCCCGCTGGGACAAGCTCGCGGCCAAAGGCGCCAAGCCGCAGCGCATGCTGTGGGCCTCGACCGGCACCAAGAACAAGGACTACAGCGACGTTCTCTATGTCGAGGAATTGATCGGTCCCGACACCATCAACACCGTGCCGCCGGCGACGCTCGATGCGTTCCGCGACCACGGCACCCCGCGCGACAGCCTGGAAGAGAATGTCGACGACGCCAGGCGCGTGCTGGAAGAGCTGGAGCGTTCCGGCGTCTCGCTCGATGCCATCACCGAGGAGCTCGTCAAGGACGGCGTCAAGCAGTTTGCCGACGCCGCCGACAAGCTCTATGGCGCGGTCGCCCACAAGCGCGTCACCGTGCTCGGGCCCGCGATCGACCGCCAGCTGCTCTCGCTCGGCGACGGTCTCGGCAAGGCCGTGGCCAAGAGCACCGAGGAATGGCGTGCGTCGGCAAAGATCCGCCGGCTGTGGCAACGCGACAAATCGGTCTGGACCGGCACCGACGAGGACAAATGGCTCGGCTGGCTCGACAGCGCCGCCAAGGCCGACGTCGCCGACTATGAGGATTATGCCAGCCGCGTGAAAGGCCAGAAATTTTCCGACGCCGTCGTGCTCGGCATGGGCGGGTCAAGCCTCGGGCCGGAGGTGCTGGCCGAGACCTTCGGCAAGAAGCCCGGGTTCCCGAAGCTGCACGTGCTGGATTCCACCGATCCGGCGCAGGTGGGGGCGATGGAGGCCAGGATCGACATCGCCAACACCGTGTTCATCGTCTCCAGCAAATCCGGCGGCACCACCGAACCGAATGCGATGAAGGATTATTTCCACGAGCGCGTCGCGCAGGCCGTCGGGCCGAAGGTCAAGACCGGCCATCGCTTCATTGCGGTCACCGATCCCGGATCGTCGCTGGAGAAGGCGGCGAAGACGCTGAACTATGCGCGCATCTTCCACGGCGAGCCCTCCATCGGCGGACGCTACTCAGTGCTCTCGCCGTTCGGCCTTGTGCCGGCGGCAACCGCGGGCATCGATATCAAGACCTTCGTCAAGCATGCGCTTGCGATGGCCCGCTCCTGCGGACCGGACGTGCCGCCAGCCGAGAACCCCGGCGTGCAGCTCGGCCTTGCCATGGGCCATGCAGCCCTCGAAGGCCGCGACAAGGTGACGATCCTGTCGTCGAAGAAGATCGCCGATTTCGGCGCCTGGGCCGAGCAGCTCATCGCGGAATCGACCGGCAAGGACGGCAAGGGCCTGATCCCGATCGACGGCGAGCCGCTGGGCGAGCCCGCGGTCTACGGCAATGACCGGCTCTTCATCGACATCCGTATCGAGGGCGAAGCGGACGCCGCCCATGACTCACAGCTTGCTGCGATCGAAGCGGCCGGCCATCCCGTCGTGCGCATCGTGATGAAGTCGATCGACCATCTCGGCCAGGAGTTCTTCCGCTTCGAAATGGCAACGGCGGTGGCGGGCAGCATCCTCGGCATCAACCCGTTCGACCAGCCGGACGTGGAAGCGGCCAAGATCAAGACCCGGGAGCTCACGGCGTCGTTCGAGAAGACCGGCTCGCTACCGGCCGAACGGCCGGTGGTCAGCACCACCGAGGCTGATCTCTACACCGACGAGACCAATGCCGCGGCCCTACGCGCCGCCGGCGCCAACGGCGACCTCACCTCATGGCTGAAAGCGCATCTGTCGCGCTCCAACCATGGCGATTACGTCGCCCTGCTCGGCTACATCGCCCGCGACAAGGCGACGATCGACGCACTCCAGGCCATGCGGCTCGAAGTCCGCGAGAAGCGACATGTCGCAACCTGCGCCGAGTTCGGACCGCGCTTCCTGCACTCGACAGGACAGGCCTACAAGGGCGGCCCCGACAGCGGCGTGTTCCTCCAGATCACCGCCGACGATGCCAAGGACTTGCCGGTGCCGGGTCAGAAGGCCAGCTTCGGCGTCATCAAGGCCGCGCAGGCGCGCGGCGACTTCGACGTGCTCACCGAGCGCGGCCGGCGCGCGCTGCGGGTCCACCTGAAGGGTGGGCTCAAGAAGGGTCTCGCGGCGCTCAATGCGGCGCTCAACGACGCACTGAATTAAGGGAATTCCTCAAATGCAACTCGGCATGATCGGCCTCGGCCGGATGGGCGGCAACATCGTTCGCCGGCTGATGCGCCAGGGACATTCGACCGTGGTCTACGACAAGGACGCCAAGGCCGTCGCGGGCCTTGCCGCAGACGGCGCTGTCGGGTCGGCGACGCTCGAAGAGTTCATTGCGAAACTGGAGCGGCCGCGCACGGCCTGGGTGATGCTGCCGGCCGGCCACATCACCGAGACCACGATCAACACGATCGCGGGCGCGATGCAGGACGGCGACGTCATCATCGACGGCGGCAACACGTTCTGGCAGGACGACGTGCGCCGCGGCAAGGCGCTGAAGGAGCGCGGCATCCACTATGTCGACGTCGGCACCTCCGGTGGAGTCTGGGGCCTCGACCGCGGCTATTGCATGATGATCGGCGGCGAGAAACAGGTGGTCGATCGGCTCGATCCGATCTTCGCCGCGCTCGCGCCCGGCGCCGGCGACATTCCACGCACCGAGGGACGCGAGGGGCGCGATCCCCGCATCGAGCAGGGCTACATCCATGCCGGCCCCGTCGGCGCCGGGCATTTCGTCAAGATGATCCACAACGGCATCGAATATGGCCTGATGCAGGCCTATGCCGAAGGTTTTGATATCCTCAAGAACGCCAACATCGAGGCCTTGCCGGCGGATCATCGTTACGATTTCGATCTCGCCGATATCGCCGAAGTGTGGCGGCGCGGCAGCGTGATCCCGTCCTGGCTGCTCGATCTCACCTCGACCGCACTCGCCGACAGCCCGGCACTGACGGAGTATTCCGGCTTCGTCGAGGATTCCGGCGAAGGACGCTGGACCGTGAACGCCGCAATCGACGAGGCCGTGCCGGCCGAAGTCCTGACCGCGGCGCTGTTCGCACGTTTCCGTTCCCGCAAGGAACACACCTTCGCCGAGAAAATTCTCTCAGCGATGCGAGCCGGCTTCGGCGGCCACAAGGAGCCGAAACAGCCGGCTGCTTCGAAGCCCAAATAGCGAGCCGAAGTAAAACGTAACAAGCGAAGGCCAATAGTTCGTGACAAAAGACCCGCAGCCAAAGCGCAAGCCGGAAAATTGCGCCTTCGTCATCTTTGGCGTGACCGGAGATCTCACCCATCGGCTGGTGATGCCCTCGCTCTACAATCTGGCGGCCGAGAAAATGCTGCCGGAGAAATTCTGCGTCGTCGGCGTGGCCCGCAAGGGCCAGTCGGATGACGAATTGCGCGACAGCCTGATGAAAGGCCTGCGCGAGTTCGCGACCCGCCCCGTAGACGACGTCGTCGCCCGGCAGCTCCTGCAATGCGTCACCTTCGTCGAGGCCGACGCCAAGGACCCGCCGTCGTTCGACCGCCTGCGCGCGCATCTCGATCAGCTGGAATGTTCGGAAGGTACCGGCGGCAACCGGCTGTTCTACCTCGCGACCCCGCCGGCTGCGTTCGCGCCGACCGCGCGTGAGCTCGGCCGCACCGGCATGATGAAGGAGAACGGCGCGTGGCGGCGGCTGGTGATCGAAAAGCCGTTCGGCACCGACCTCGCCTCCGCGCAAGCGCTGAACGGCGAACTGCTGAAGATCATGGACGAGCACCAGATCTACCGGATCGATCACTATCTCGGCAAGGAGACGGTGCAGAACATCCTGGTGCTGCGCTTCGCCAACGGCATGTTCGAGCCGATCTGGAATCGCAACCATATCGACCACATCCAGATCACGGTGGAGGAGAAGCTCGGCGTCGGCCATCGCGGCGGCTTTTACGACGCCACCGGAGCGCTGCGCGACATGGTGCCGAACCATCTGTTCCAGCTAATGTCGCTGGTCGCGATGGAGCCGCCGGCGCGTTTCGACGCCCATTCCGTGCGCTCCGAGAAGGCCGAAATTCTGACCTCGATTCAGCGTCCGAGCGAAGAGGAGGCGCTGAAGAGCTCGGTGCGCGCACAATATCTCTCGGGGCGCATCGGCGACGACGAGATCCCGGACTATCGCAAGACCGAGGACGTCAAGCCCGGCAGCACCACCGAGACCTATGTCGCGCTGAAGCTGATGATCGACAATTGGCGCTGGGCCGGCGTACCGTTCTATTTGCGTACCGGCAAGGCACTCGGCCACAAGCGCACCGAGGTCGCGATCAAGTTCAAGCAGGCGCCGCTGTCGATGTTCTCAGGCACGGCTGTCGATCGCCTCTCGCAGAACTTCCTCACCATCGGCATCGCACCGACCGAGACCATCGAGCTCCAGTTCAACGCCAAGGTCCCGGGGCCGAGCGTCACCATCGACGGCGTCGAGATGAAGTTCCGCTACGGCGACTATTTCCGGGCCGATCCCTCGACCGGCTATGAGACGCTGATCTACGACTGCATGATCGGCGACAACATCCTGTTCCAGCGCGCCGACGGCATCGAAGCCGGATGGCAGGCGGTGCAGCCATTCCTGGACGCCTGGAAGAAGGCGGGCAGCAACGGCATCGAGACCTATCAAGCCGGCAGCGACGGCCCCGCCTGCGCCGATGAATTGCTCCGCCGCGACGGCCGAAGCTGGCGTAAGTTTTCGTGACGGCGGCCGAACAGCCGAAGCTGATCGTCGAGGCCGACGCCGAGGCTCTCGCGCGGGCCGCGGCCGAACGGGTGATGGCGCGAATCGCGGCCAATTCCGGGCGGATCGCGATCTGCCTGACCGGCGGCTCCAGCCCAAAGAGGCTCTATCAGCTGCTCGGCAGCGACGCCTGGCGCGAAAAGATCCCGTGGGAGCGCGTGCACTGGTTCATCGGTGATGAGCGCTTCGTGCCCGAAAGCGATCCCCTCAACAACATGGCGGTGGCGCGCGCGACCTTCCTCGATCGCAACGCGCCCTCCGGCCATGTTCACCCGATCCCGACCGCGGCCAACGACCCTGATCAGAGCGCCGAGGCCTATGCGCGCGAGCTGCAGTCTTTCTACGGCACTGCACGCCTGGATCCGGCACGGCCGCTGTTCGACATGGTTTTGATGGGCGCGGGCCCGGACGGCCACACGGCTTCGCTCTTCCCAGGCTACCCCGCGATCGGGGAGACGGAACGCTGGGTGGTCGGCGTGCCCAAGACCAATGTTGCCCCCTTCGTGCCGCGGGTCTCGCTCACCCTGCCCGCGCTGGCGTCCTGCCGCGAAATGCTGTTCGAGATAGCGGGGCACGACAAGCAGCCGATCTTGACGCGCCTGCTCAATGGCGAGACTCTGCCGGCTGTACGCGCGCGCTCGAATGGCGAGACCGTCTGGCTGGTCGACCAAGCCGCGCTTCCGGAGGGAATTCGTGGCGGGCGTTGAAGCACCTTGTGCATTGATCGTGATGGGCGTGTCGGGCTCGGGCAAGAGTACGGTTGCAAAAGCGCTCGGCGAGCGCCTCGGCTGGCGCTTCGAGGACGGCGACAGCTTTCATCCCGCCAGCAATGTCGAGAAGATGCGGGCCGGCCATCCCCTCACCGACGAGGACCGCTGGCCCTGGCTCAATGCCATTGCCGACGAGATCGCGCGGGTCTGCGACAAGGGCGAGCACGTGATCATCGCCTGCTCGGCGCTGAAGCATACTTATCGGGACGTGCTCCTGCGCGGACGCGACGACGTCCGCTTCGTGTTCCTGAGGGGCACGAAGGAGCTGATCGCCGCCCGCCTCGCGCAACGCAAGGGGCACTTCATGCCGCCCGGCCTGCTGACGAGCCAGTTCAACACGCTGGAGCCGCCGGAGGCTGGCGAGCACGTGATCACCGTCTCGATCGACGAATCCGTGGAAGCGATCGTGGACGGCGCGGTGCGGCAGTTGAAACTGGGCGGCGCGAAACGCTGAGGCCAAACACCCAAGGGACCGCCATGACAAAAATCTCACTCGTCGTCTCGGACGTCGACGGTACGCTGCTGACCAAGGACAAGACGCTGACCGACCGCGCGAGGTCCGCGGTGCAGCGTTTGCACCAGGCCGGCATCGGCTTCACGATTACGTCGAGCCGCCCCGCGATCGGCATGCGCTTCCTGATCGAGCCGCTGGCGCTCTGGCTGCCGGTCGGCCCGTTCAACGGCTCCTCGATCGTCGACCCCGAGATGAATCCGGTCGAACAGCATCTCATCCCGGCCGGCGCGGCCGAGCGAAGCTTGCAAATTCTCCGGGACTTCGGCGCCGACATCTGGCTGTTCACCACGGACCAATGGCTGATCGACAAGCCTGATGGCCAATACGTCGCTCACGAGCAGCACACGATCCGCTCCGATCCCACCATCGTGACGGACTTCTCGCCCTACCTTGCGAGCGCCTGCAAGATCGTCGGCGCCAGCGCCGATGCAGCTGGCCTCGAAGCTTGCGAGAAGGCGATGCAGCAGGCGCTCGGCAGCGAGGCGACCGCCGTGCGTTCGCAAACCTATTATCTCGACATCACCCCGCCCGGCTTCGACAAGGGCACATTCGTGCAAGCCATGGCCAAGCGCCTCGGCATTTCAACGGACGCAGTCGCCACCATCGGCGACATGCAGAACGACCTCGCAATGTTCCGCGTCAGCGGCACCTCGATCGCGATGGGCAATGCGGCCGACAACGTCAAGGACCAGGCGACCCACGTCACCGCGTCCAACGAGCAGGACGGTTTTGCCGAGGCGATGGAGATGATCTTGAAGCGGAACGGAGTCGCCTAGGTCACTACTTCGACCGCTGCATTGCAGGCTTCTGGCTGCCCTGCCTTGCCGCCGACAGATTATGCGCGGTGTTGACCAGCGCGATATGGGTCAGCGCCTGCGGGAAATTTCCGGTCTGACGCCTGGCGCCTGAATCATATTCCTCGGCCAGCAGCCCGACATCGTTCGCGATACCGACCATGCGGTCGAACAGGATCTGCGCCTTGTCGAGATCGCCCGACAGCACATGGGCATCGGCCAGCCACAGGCTGCAGGCGAGGAAGGCGCCCTCGATCGGCTGCTTCTCCTCGGACATTTCGCGCGGATCGTGCCGCAGCACGAAGCCGTCAGGCATCATGTGCTTTTCCATCGCCGCGATGGTGCCGCGAATGCGCGGATCCGACGCTTCCAGGAAGCCGACGGACGGCAGCAGCAGCACGCTGGCATCGAGCAGCTTCGAGCCGTAGGACTCCACGAAGGCATTCTCCTCCGCGTCGAAGCCCTGGTTGCAGACGTCGCGATGAATGGCGTCGCGCAAGGTGCGCCAGTGCAGCAGCGGCGCCTTGAAGCCGAAGGTCTCGGCGCTCTTGATGCCGCGGTCGAAGGCGACCCAGGCCATCACCTTGGAGAAGACATAGTGCTTCGGCTGTCCGCGCCGCTCCCAGATGCCATGATCGGGCTGGTCCCAGACTTCGGCGAGATGCTTGAGCACGGCGCATTCCAGCGCCCAGCTCTCGTCGTCGAGCTTGAGCTTGGCCATCCGCGACTGGTGGAAGGCGTCGATCAGTTCGCCGTAGACGTCGAGCTGGAGCTGCGCATGCGCGGCATTGCCGACGCGCACCGGCTGCGCGCCCTCGTAGCCGTCGAGCCAGGTCGCCTCCCATTCCAGCAGCCGCCGCTGGCCCCAGATGCCGTACATGATCTGCATGTTCGACGGCGAGCCTGCCGCCGCGCGCAACAGCCAATTGTGCCAGGCCGAGGCTTCCTCGGTGTAACCCGAGTTCATCAGCGCCAGCAGCGTGAAGGTGGCATCGCGCAGCCAGCAGAAGCGGTAGTCCCAATTCCTGGCGCCGCCGAGCTTCTCCGGCAACGAGGTGGTCGGCGCCGCGACGATGCCGCCGGTCGGACCGAAGGTCAGCGCCTTGAGTGTGATCAGCGAGCGCACGATCAGGTCGCGATAGTCGCCATCGCGATTACAGTGGCTGCACCAGTCCTGCCAGAATTTTTCCGTCTCCTGGAGCGCGAGCTCCGGGTCGATCGGCGGGGGCGGCTCGAGATGCGAGGGGCCGTAGGTCAGCACGAACGGTACGGTCTCGCCGGCCTTGACCTCGAAATCGGAAACCGTGGTCAGATCCTCACCGCGGGTCTTCGCCGGCGTCCGCAGCACGGTCATGTCCTGGCCGGCGACCGCCAGCAGGGAATGGTCGATCCGCCGCACCCACGGGATGTCGACGCCGAAGCCGAAGCGGATGACGAGCTCCATCCGCATCTTCACCGTGCCGCTGACGCCGCGGACCAGCCGCACGATGTCGGAGGCCTTGCCGCGCGGCGGCATGAAGTCGATCAGCGCAACCGTGCCGCTGTCAGTCTCAAAGCGCGTTTCGAGGATGAGGGTGTCGCCGAGATAGCGGCGGGACGTCGCGGTCAGGTCCTCGCCCGGCGCGATCAGCCAGCGGCCGTTCTTGTGCGTGCCGAGGAGCGCGGCAAAGCAGGCGTCGGAATCGAAGGCCGGCCAGCACAGCCAGTCGATCGAGCCGTTGCGGCCGACCAGCGCCGCGGTCTCGCAGTCGCCGATCAGCGCATAGTCCTCGATTTTCTGAGACAATGTCGTGCGAGCCTCGAAAACGGCGTCCTGGACGACCCGGCGATCAACGCCCGCCGGGCAACGAGCGTTCGCGTGTGGCGGCCTTCAAGGCCGCGAGATCGACCTTCGAGGCGATCTTGTCGAGCGTCACTGGCAGGCGCTGGCGCCAGTTCGGATGCTCGTCGATCGTGCCGGGAATGTTCGGCTGGTCGATCACGCCGAGCAGATCCTCCAGCGACACCGCAAGCAGCCGCGAGGGCGTGCGCGACAGGAAGGCGAGCACCGAATAGACATCATTGGCACGGATGCCGTTGGCACGCAGGATCTCGTCGAGCAGGCCGAGCGCATCCCAGCGGGCCTGATCGTTCTCGCCGGGATCGAGCCCGAGCGAGCGCTTCATCTTGAGATCGCTGAAGGAGCGCCAGCCGGCATAGGTCGACAAATCATGGGTGTTCAGCGTCACCAGCGCGTTGGGCCGGTAGTGATCGACGGGCCGGAAGTGACCGGCATCGTCGCGCTCGAACATCATGACAAGGTAGGACCAGATGCCGAAATCCTGCATGGTCTCGCGAAATCCTTCCGGCACCGTGCCGAGGTCCTCGCCGATCACGATGCACTTATGGGCCGCGCTCTCGCGCGCCACGGTCGCCAGCAGCGCCTCGAACGGCATCTGCACATAGGCGCCGTTGTCGGGCTTGAAGCCGCGCGGCACCAGATAAAGCCGCTTCAGGCCCAGCACGTGATCGAGACGGATCGCCCCGGAATGGCGCATCGAAGCCGCGAGCATATCGGCGAACGGCACGAAGGATTGCGCCTCCAGGCCGCCGGCATTGAAGCCGGCGAGGCCCCAATCCTGGCCGACGGTGTTGAGCACGTCCGGCGGCGCGCCGACGGCGAGATGACGGGAGATCGCCCCCTGCTCGTTCCAGGCATCGAAGCCGTTCGACTGCACGCCGACGGCAACGTCGAGATAAAGCCCGACCCGCATGCCGAGCTGGCCGGCCAGCTCCTTGGCCGCATGCAACTGGCTATCGGCCGTCCATTGCACGAATTCGACGAACTCGGCCTCGTGCTTGTCGGGCCCGCTGCGCAGCTCGGCGCATTTCGCCTCGTCCGGCTGCTGCCATTCCATCGGCCATTCCCACCACGGCGCCGCGAAGCGATGACGGAGCACCTCGAAGCAGGCAAAACGGGACAACAGCGGGGCGCGAGCCGCGCGGAAGGCGTCGAACTGGTTGCGGCGGACGCCGCTCGCGGTTTTCACGAAGCTGTCGAAGGCGGCACGCAAGGCCAACCATTTCAAGGCCGCCATGTCCGGATACGGCACACGATCGCCTTTACGGAGCCGCGCGGCGGTCGCGGCCGCGTCGGGGACGAGGTCGGGAGAAAATTCCGGGATCGCCTCGACGTCGATATAGAGCGGATTGAGAAACAGCCGGCTGTTCGGCGAATAGGGGCTGCAGTCCGCCGGATGGTCGTCGAACAACACATGTAGGGGATTGAGCCCGACGCCGTCGGCCCCCAACTGCTTGGCGAGCCGGACGAGACCTGCGAGGTCGGTGAAATCGCCGATGCCCCAATTGCGGTCCGAGCGGACGCTGTAGAGCTGCACGGCAAGCAGCCAGCCGCGGTCGAAATCGCCGCCAAAGGCCCGCTCCGGCGCCACGATCATCGGCACTTCTTCGGTCACGCCTTCGGCATCGGTCAGCGTCAGGCGGTGATAGCCGAGCGGCAGGCCGGCGGGCCAGGCAATCACGGGCTCGCGCGTCTCGCCTTGCGCGATCAAATTGCCGTTGCCGCTGATCTTCCATTTGAGCGGCGGCGTACCGATCGTCACCAATTCGGTGCGCGGATGTCCCAAGGCGCGCACCACCACGGGCCCGCCGACGAAGCGGTAAACCCGCTTCTCCGGCAGGGCGTCGAGGATGGATTTGAGGGCCACGGGATCGGTGACCCGCAGCTTTCCGAGGGCATCGACGAATTCGGATTGAACGCCCTTGATCCGGGCTTGAGCTAAAAGATCCATTCGGCACGCAGCTTGCAGGCCATTTTTTGGCCGGGGGCATCGATTTTAACGAGGTCGCGGAAGAGGTTAGTCAGGGTTAACTCGCGAGCCGCGCCTGCCGTTCCCAACGGAACCAATGACACACAAGCGGCTTTCTATAGTGGTATCAAGCGTAGGTTCCCGGCAAGGGAAACGGGCTCCTGCTTTCTTGTCAATGGCATCACCGTGAACAAGACAATTCAAACTGTCGAGAGTGCCGCAGCGGGCAGCACTTTCCTCATCGAAGACGTCTATCCCCTGATCGACGGCGGGCGCTTCCCGGTGAAGCGGATTGCGCGCGAACCGGTCGAGGTCTGGGCCGACATCTACCGCGACGGCGACGCCGTGATCGGCGCAGCGCTGATCTGGCGACAGGAGCAGGACCGCGAATGGCAGAGCGAGCCGATGATCCCTCACGGCAATGACCGCTGGTCCGGCGCGTTCACACCCGTCGAGCCCGGCAAATATGTCTATGCGATCGAAGCCTGGACCGACGAGTTCGCGACGTGGTCGCACGGGGTCGCGCGCAAGCAGCGCTCCGGCGCCGACGTCACGCTCGATGCGATCGAGGGCGCCGGCCTTCTGACCAAGGCGCATGGCGCGCAGCAGGACGCCGCCGCTCTCATCGTCAGGCAATGCGAGGACTATCTTCAAACCGGCGACGTTGCCCCCCTGCTGGCAACCGAGCTCGGCGAAGCCATGGCCGAGAGCCAGTCGCGGCCTGATCTCTCGCGCTCGGCGCTATTCCCGCTGTTCGTCGACCGCGACAAGGCGCGCTTCGGCGCCTGGTATCAGATGATGCCGCGCAGCCAGAGCGTGGTGCCGGGACAGCATGGCACGCTCCGCGACTGCATCGCGCGCGTGCCCGACATCGCCGCGATGGGCTTTGACGTGCTCTACTTCACGCCGATCCACCCCATTGGCCGCACCCGGCGCAAGGGCCGCAACAACATGCCGGTGGCGGGCGACGGCGATCCCGGCTCGCCTTATGCGATCGGCGCCATCGAGGGCGGGCACGATGCGCTGCACCCCGAACTCGGCACGATCGAGGATTTTCGCGCGCTGGTCGCGACCTGCCTGGAATACGGCCTCGAGCTCGCGCTCGACTTCGCCGTGCAATGCTCGCCGGACCACCCGTGGCTGACGCAACATCCGGAATGGTTCAAATGGCGCCCGGATCGCTCGGTGCGGACGGCTGACGGGCCCTATTCGGATATCGTCATCCCCGATTTCACGTCCGTCGACCGGGCTGGACTGTGGAACGCGTTTCGCGACGCCATGCTGTTCTGGATCGACCACGGCGTCACCATCTTCGCCATCGACAATCACGACACCGCGCCGCTCGCCTTCTGGGAGTGGCTGATCCGTGACATCCGCCGCCGGCATCCCGAGGTGATCCTGTTCTCCAAGACGTTCGCGCGCCCGAAGTTGATGAAGGGGCTCGCCAAGCTCGGTTTTGCACAATCCTTCAGCTATTTCCCCTGGCGCACGGCAAAGTGGGAGGTGGAGCAATATCTCGGCGAGCTGACGCGCTATCCCGAACGTGACTTCTATCGGCCGAACCTGTTCGTGAACACGCCCGATCTTTTGCCCTATCATCTCCAGGGCGGCGAGACATGGGCGTTCAAATCCCGCCTCGCGCTGGCGGCGACCTTGTCCGGCAGTTACGGCGTCTACAGCGGATTCGAGTTGCTGGAGCACGACGCGGTCCCCGGCCGCGAGGAATATCTCGACTCGGAGAAATACCAGATCAAGCAGCGCGACTGGAACAAGCCCGGCAACATCAAGGCCTACATCACGGAGCTCAATCGCATCCGCAATGAGAATGCTGCGCTTCAGCAGACGGCGAACCTGCGCTTCCTCGGCATCGAAGACGGCGAGACGATCGCCTTCGTCAAGGAAGCGACCGACCCAGCCAACATCGTCGTGGCCGTGGTTGCGCTCTCGCGCGACGTTCGCGAATTCTGGTTGCCGCTCGGCGACGTCACGGTTGACGCCGGCGGGAAGCGACACCATGTGTCGGCACTCGAAAACCTCCTCACCGGCGAACAGGCCCGCATCGAATGGGGCGGGATCAGGTTGCGTATCGATCCCGAGCGCGATCCGGCGCTGCTGTTCCGCTGCCTGGCGTAAGGGCGCACGCCATGAACGTATTGTCTTCCGTCGACACCAAGAAAGCCGAGGCTGCCGAGATCGTGGATGAGCTCTGGTACAAGGACGCCATTATCTATCAGCTCCACGTCAAGGCGTTTGCCGATAGCAATCAGGACGGTATCGGCGACTTCGCCGGGCTGACCGAGAAGCTGCCTTATCTCCAGGAGCTCGGCGTCACCGCGCTGTGGCTGCTGCCGTTCTATCCTTCGCCCGGCCGCGACGACGGCTACGACATCGCCGACTACGGCGCGGTCAATCCCGATTTCGGGACAATGAAGGATTTCAAGCGCTTCATCCAGGAGGCGCAGAAGCGCGGCTTGCGCGTCATCACCGAGCTCGTCGTCAACCACACCTCGGACCAGCACAATTGGTTCAAGCGCGCGCGCCGCAGCCCTCCGGGCTCGAGCGCCCGCAACTGGTATGTCTGGAGCGACACCGACCAGAAATACCAGGGCACGCGCATCATCTTCACCGACACCGAGAAGTCGAACTGGACCTGGGACCACGAGGCCGGCGCGTTCTACTGGCACCGCTTCTTCTCGCACCAGCCGGATCTCAATTTCGACAATCCCCGCGTCGTCAGCGCCCTGATCCAGGTGATGAAGCGCTGGCTCGACGCCGGCGTCGACGGCTTCCGTCTGGACGCCATTCCCTATCTCTGCGAGCGCGAAGGCACCTCGAACGAGAACCTCCCGGAGACGCATGCCATCATCAAGCGGCTGCGCCACGAGCTGGATTCCTACTCCAAGGGCAAGCTGCTGCTGGCCGAGGCCAATCAATGGCCGGAGGACGTGCAGGAATATTTCGGCCGCGGCGACGAGTGCCACATGGCCTATCACTTCCCGCTGATGCCGCGCATTTACATGGCGATCGCCCAGGAGGACCGCTTTCCGATCACCGACATCCTGCGCCAGACGCCGGACATTCCGGCGAGCTGCCAATGGGCGCTGTTCCTGCGCAACCATGACGAGCTGACGCTGGAGATGGTGACCGACGTCGAGCGCGACTATCTGTGGACCACCTACGCCAACGATCCGCGCGCCCGCATCAATGTCGGCATCCGCCGGCGCCTTGCGCCGCTGATGGACAACGACCGGCGCAAGATCGAGCTGATGAACTCGCTGCTGCTGTCCTTCCCGGGAACGCCGATCATCTATTATGGCGATGAGATCGGGATGGGCGACAACATCTATCTCGGCGATCGCAACGGCGTGCGCACGCCGATGCAGTGGAGCCCGGACCGCAATGGCGGCTTCTCGCGCTGCGACCCTGCCCGCCTCTATGCGCCGCTGATCATGGATCCCGTCTACGGCTATGAATCAGTGAACGTGGAGGCGCAGTCGCGCAGCCTGTCCTCGCTGCTCAGCGCCACCAAGCGCCTGATCTCGGTGCGCAAATCGACGCTCGCCTTCGGCCGCGGCACCATGACCTTCATCCGTCCGGACAACCGCGCCGTGCTGGCCTATGTCCGGCAGTACCGCGACGAGGTGATCCTCTGCGTCGCCAATCTGTCGCGCGCAGCCCAGGCGACCGAGCTCGATCTGTCGCCCTGGAAGGACCGCATCCCGCAGGAGATGCTCGGCCGCACGCGTTTTCCGGCGATCGGCGAACTGCCCTACATGGTCACGCTGGGGCCCTATGGCTTCTACTGGTTCCAGCTCGCCGAGCGCGACAAGTCCGAGCCGGTGACACCGCGCGCTGTGCCGGAATTCGAGACGCTGGTGGTGCCGGTGAACTCGACCTGGGTGTCGCTGGCGCGCGAGCGCGGCGTGTTCGAGCATGAGGTGCTGCCGGGCTTCCTGTCGCGCACACGCTGGTATCCGGAGCACAATCCCAAGCACATCAAACCGACGCTGACCTCGGCGGTGCCGTTCTGCGACATCGGCGACAACAGGCCCTGGATCGCGTTCTTCGAGGCGGCGCAGGGCGACGTCACCACGCGCTACGTGCTGCCGATGCAGATCGAATGGGTTCGCTTCGACCGCGAACGCTTCAATCCCAGGGCGCTCGCCGCCGTACGCCAGGGTGCCCGCGAAGGCACGCTGCTGGATGTGGCAACCGAGCAGATCTTCATTGGCCTGTTCCTGCGCAATCTGTCGCAGAACCTGGTGGTGGAGGAAAACAATCTGCGGCTGGAGTTCAAGGCGACCAGCCGGTTTGCCGAGTACACCATCAAGGAGCCCGAACGCATCCGCGCGATCGAACAGTCGAACAGCACCGCGCTGGTCGACAACCAGTATGTCGCCAAGATCTATCGCCAGCTCGAAGCCGGTATCCATCCCGAGATCGAGATCGGCTCCTATCTCACCGAAATCGCCCGCTTTGCCAATACGCCGGCACTGCTCGGCAGCGTCGAGCTGGTCGAAGACGACCGCCGCAGCGCGGTCGGCGTGCTGCACGCCTATGTCGAGAACCAGGGCGACGGCTGGGGCGTCACCGCGGGCTATCTCGACCGCTATATCGACGAGCAGCGGGTGCTGCCTCCGGGCGAGATGCCCCGCGAGACCCAGGAGCAAGCGCCCTATCTGCACTTCATTACGCAGATCGGCCGGCGGCTCGCCGAGCTGCATGTGGCTCTGGCCGCCGCAAAGCCCGGCGATCTCGCGCCGGAGCCGATTGGCTCCGCACAAATCAAGCGCTGGTCATCCGAGCTCAAGGCACGGGCCGAGCGCGTCTTCGAGCGGCTGGCCGCCAGCACCGACGGCCTGCGGGAGGCGGATCGACCGCTGATCAATCAGCTCGTCGCGGAGCGCGCGTCCCTGTCCGGCCGGCTCAATGCGCTATTACCTTCCGAGATCGGCGGGTTGAACATCCGTCATCATGGCGATTTCCGCCTCGGGCAAACTCTGATCGTGAAGGACGATATCTTCATCATCGACTTCGACGGAGATCCGCGTTTGCCGCAGGCCGACAAGCGGCGCAAGCTGCCTGCGGCGCGCGACGTTGCCGGCCTGATCCGCTCGATTGATCTTTCGGTTAACGCGGCGCTCCATCGCGCGCTCACGGGCGCCTCCGACGAACAGGGCCGGCTTACGGCTGCGCTCGACGAATGGCGCGAGCGCACCACCGCGACGTTCCTCACCGCCTACCGCGACGCCATGACCGATCGGCGGCTGTGGCCGGAAGATCCGCAATCCGCGGCAGGCCTGTTAAGCTTTTTCCTGCTTGATCATGCGTTTAAGGAAGTAGAGTACGAGCTGTCCAACCGGCCTGAGGGGCTCCATGCGCCGCTGTCCGGACTGCTTCGCATTCTGTCCAGTATCGAGAGCGAAGCCCATGCCTAAACTCCCTGCCGAGGCCTATGCGATCATCGAGGGTCGCCACTCCGATCCCTTCCACTATCTCGGGCTGCATCCCGAGGGCGACAAGAGCGTGGTGCGCGCGTTTCTTCCCGATGCTTCCAACGTCGAAGCGGTGGGCGAGCACGGCGAGGTGGCGAAGCTCGATCGCGTCCATGATTCCGGCCTGTTCATCGGCGCTCTGCCGAACGGCGCGAAGCACTATCAGCTCCGCGCGAAGTTCGGCGACAACGTCATCGAATTCGAGGACACTTATCGCTTTCCGCCGATCCTGACCGATTTCGACCTCTATCTGCTCGGCGAAGGCACCCACCAACGCCTTTACGACAAGCTCGGCGCACATCCGATGCGGCTCGAAGGCATCGATGGCATCGGCTTCGTGGTGCTGGCGCCTAACGCCCGGCGTGTCTCCGTGGTCGGCGACTTCAACTTCTGGGACGGGCGGCGCCATCCGATGCGGGTGCGCGGCGCGGGCTATTGGGAATTGTTCATCCCGCACGCCAAGGCCGGCGACCACTACAAGTTCGAAATCATCGGACCGCATGGCCATCTGCTTCCGCTGAAGTCCGATCCGATGGCCTTCGCGAGCGAGGTGCGGCCGAAGACCGCTTCCATCGTGTTCGACGAAGCGCATCTGCCGCGGCCGCGACCGGCGCCCGACGGCATCAACGCGCTGTCCGCGCCGATGTCGATCTACGAGGTGCATCTCGGCTCGTGGCGGCGCAAGAACGGCGATGAATGGCTGACCTATCGCGAGCTGGCAGAGCAGCTGCCGGCCTACGCCCGTGACATGGGCTTCACCCATCTCGAATTCCTCCCCGTCAGCGAGCATCCCTTCGATGGCTCGTGGGGCTATCAGCCGACCGGCCTGTATGCGCCGACCAGCCGCTTCGGCACGCCGGAGGATTTTGCCGCGCTGGTCGATGCCTGCCACCGCGAGGGCGTCGGCGTGCTGCTCGACTGGGTGCCCGGCCACTTCCCGGACGATCCGCACGGGCTCGGCAGTTTCGACGGCACAGCGCTGTACGAGCACGCTAATCCGCTCCAGGGCCGTCACCTCGATTGGGGCACGCTGATCTACAATTATGGCCGCACCGAAGTGACGAACTTCCTGGTGTCGAACGCGCTGTTCTGGCTTGAGCGCTACGCGATCGACGGACTGCGCGTCGACGCCGTCGCCTCCATGCTCTACCTCGACTACAGCCGTCCGCCCGGCGCGTGGATTCCGAACCAGCATGGCGGCCGGGAGAATATCGAGGCGATCGCGTTCCTGCGCCGCTTCAACACCGAGCTGTTCGCGCGTTTCCCGCAGGCGACCACGGCCGCCGAAGAGTCCACCGCCTGGCCGCAGGTCTCGCGTCCGGTCGAATTCGGCGGGCTCGGCTTCGGCTACAAGTGGAACATGGGCTGGATGCACGACACGCTGAACTACATCAGCAAGGACCCGATCCACCGCAAGCATCATCACGGCGACATCCTGTTCGGCCTGCACTACGCCTTTTCGGAAAACTTCGTCCTGCCGCTGTCGCATGACGAGGTCGTGCACGGCAAGCGCTCGATCCTGGGGCGCATGCCCGGCGACGAATGGCAGCGTTTCGCGAATTTGCGCGCCTATTACAGCTTCATGTTCGGCCATCCCGGCAAGAAGCTGCTGTTCATGGGCGCCGAGATCGCGCAAAGCCGCGAATGGAATCACGACCAGTCGCTCGACTGGCACTTGCTCGAGTACAAGCCCCATTCAGGCATCCAGGCGCTGATCCGCGATCTCAACCGGCTCTATCGCGCGGTGCCCGCCCTGCACCAGATGGACTGCGAGCCGGCCGGCTTCGAATGGCTGATCACCGACGACGCCGACCGCAACGTGTTCGCCTGGCTGCGCAAGGGATTTGACGAGCAGGCCCGGTGCATGGTGATCGTCAACTTCTCACCCAACGTCTATCGAAACTACCGCGTTCGCGCGCCCTTCGGCGGCAAGTGGAAGGAAGTGTTCAACTCGGACTCCGCCCATTACGGCGGCAGCAATGTCGGCAACATCGGCGAAGTCCACGCCGTCAATGGCGAGCTACGGCTCACCATTCCGCCGCTCGCCGCGATCTTCCTCGTTCCGGAAAGCTGAACGATGCGCCTGACTGCTGGATCGCCCGCACGCCTCGGCGCAAGCTGGGACGGACGCGGCACCAATTTCGCGCTGTTCTCCGCCAACGCGCAGAAGGTCGAGCTGTGCCTGTTCGACATGCAGGGCCGCCGCGAACTCGAGCGCGTCGAGCTGCCGGAGCGCACCGAAGATGTCTGGCACGGCTATCTCAACGACGTCTCACCGGGCCAGCTCTACGGCTACCGCGTGCATGGCCCCTACGAGCCCGAGCAGGGCCACCGCTTCAACGCCAACAAGCTGCTGCTCGACCCCTATGCCAAGCGGCTTTCCGGGCGGTTGGTCTGGAGTGACGCGCATTTCGCCTATCGCACCGGAAGTCCGCGCGAGGATCTGTCGTTCGACCGGCGCGACAACGCGCGCGGCATGCCCAAGGCCGTCGTCGTCGACGAGACTTTCAACTGGGGCCGCCGCGAGATCCGGCCCAACATTCCCTGGGAAGACACCATCATCTACGAGGCTCACGTCAAGGGACTGACACAGAAGCGCGACGACGTGCCGCCGAATTTGCGCGGCACCTATGGCGGCCTGTCCTCGCCCGCGATGATCGAGCACCTGAGGAAGCTCGGCGTCACCACGGTGGAGCTTCTGCCGGTGCACAGCTTCGTCGATGACCGCATCCTGGTGGAGAAGAAGCTCGCCAATTACTGGGGCTACAACACTTTGTCCTTCTTCGCGCCCGAGCAGCGCTACGCCCAGGACAACGCCCTCGATTCCTTCCGGACCACGGTCGCACGCCTGCACGATGCCGGCATCGAGGTGATGCTCGACGTCGTCTACAACCACACCGCCGAGGGCAATCACCTCGGCCCGACGCTGTGCTACCGCGGCATCGACAACGCCTCCTATTACTGGCTGAACCGCGAGAACCCGCGCTATTACGACGACTTCACCGGCTGCGGCTCGTCGGTGAACCTCACCCACCCGCGCGTGCTGCAGATGGTGATGGATTCCCTGCGCTACTGGGTCGAGGTCTGCCACGTCGACGGCTTCCGTTTCGACCTCGCCACCACGCTGGCGCGCGGGCCGAACGGTTATGATCGCGGCAGTTCGTTCCTGACCGCGATCCGCCAGGACCCTGTGCTGGCAAGCGTCAAGCTCGTCGCCGAACCCTGGGACCTCGGGCTCGGCGGCTACCAGGTCGGCGCATTTCCCTCGCAATGGTCGGAATGGAACGACCGTTACCGCAGCGCCATGCGCCGCTATTGGAGCGGCGAAGGCAGCCTGATCGGCGACATCTCCAGCCGCATGACGGCGTCCTCAGACCTGTTCAACCACGATGGACGGCGGCCGCGCGCCAGCGTCAACCACATCACCGTGCATGACGGTTTCACTCTCGCCGACCTCTTCAGCTACAACGAGAAGCACAACGAGGCCAATGGCGAGGACAATCGCGACGGCTCCAACGACAACCACAGCAACAATTGCGGTGTCGAGGGCCCGACCGACGATCCCCAAATCGTCAGCTTGCGCCGACAGCTTCGCAAGAACGTGCTGGCCTGCCTCATGCTGGCGCAGGGCATCCCGCTGATCCTCGCCGGTGACGAGGTCGGGAATTCGCAATCGGGCAACAACAACGCCTATTGCCAGGACAACGAGGTTGGCTGGGTCGGCTGGGACAATCTCGGCAAGGACGGCGACGACATGGTCGATTTCGTCGCCGAACTCGCCGAGATCCGCCGCCGATTCTCGCAGCTTCGCAGCCATCGCTGGCTCGACGGCCGCCCCAAGGACGGCATCTCCTATGGCGCGCTGTGGCTGACGCCGGCGGGTGACGAAATGACGGAAAGCGACTGGAAATTCCCGGAAGGGCGGTTTCTCTCCTATGTGATGGGGCCGATGGAACCGGGCAGCGCGGCGATCTTTATCGTACTCAACGCAGCCCCCGAAGAGATCGCATTCAAATTGCCAAAATTGACCGAATACAAGAGCTGGCAGCAAATCCTGAACACGACCGACGCCAAGCTGAACACGGTCGACTTCCTGCCCGGGAGCGACAGCAAGGCGCCGCCGCGCTCCGTGCTCGCTTTCGCGGGGGCGCTATGAGGCCATCCTTCGGGGCGAGGCCGACGAAGGACGGCGTGTCGTTCCGGCTGTGGGCGCCTGCCGCGCGCCGCGTCGATCTCCTGCTCGACCGACGACACGCGATGCAGCGCCGGCAGGATGGATGGTATGTCGCCGACATTGCCGACCTGCCCGTCGGCAGCAACTACAAATTCAGGATCGACGACGAGATCGACGTGCCCGATCCGGCGTCTGCATTCCAGCCCGACGACGTGTTCGGCCCGAGCGAGGTGATCGATCATGACGCCTTCGCCTGGCGCGCATCCGATTGGCGCGGCCGTCCCTGGGAAGAGACGGTGCTGATCGAGACGCATGTCGGCACCTTCACTGCGGAAGGCACCTATCGCGCCATGATCGACAAGCTCGATCATCTCGTCGCGACCGGCATCACCGCGGTCGAGCTGATGCCGCTGGCCGACTTCGCCGGTCGCCGCGGCTGGGGTTATGATGGCGTGCTGTGGTACGCGCCCGACAGCGCCTATGGTCGTCCCGATGATTTGAAGACGCTGATCGACGAAGCCCATCTGCGCGGGCTGATGGTGTTCCTCGACGTCGTCTACAATCATTTCGGGCCCGAGGGAAATTACCTCGGCCGTTACGCGCCGGCCTTCTTCACCGACGCGCACACGCCATGGGGCAGTGCGATCGATTATCGCGTGCCGCAGGTTCGCGCTTTTGCCGTCGAGAACGCGCTGTCGTGGCTCAGCGACTATCGCTTCGACGGCCTGAGGCTCGATGCCGCCAATCACATCATGGCGATCCCCGGCGAGCAATCGATGCTGCAAGACCTCAGCGTCGCCGCGGGCGAGCTTGCCAAGGCGACGGGGCGGCATATCCATCTCGTGCTGGAGAACGGCGACAACCGCGCGAGCCTGCTCGACGCCGCGCAGGAGCCCCCGAACGGTAAATATCGCGGCCAGTGGAACGACGACTACCACCACGTCTGGCACGTGATGCTGACGGGCGAGCTGGCCGGCTATTATGCGGACTATCAAACGCCGCGGCTCGATCTCGCACGTGCGCTCGCCTCCGGCTTCGTCTATCAGGGCGAGATCTCTGAATTCTGGGGCAAGAAGCCGCGCGGCGAGAAGAGTGACGCGCTGCCGCCGGCAACCTTCGTCAACTTCCTGCAAAATCACGACCAGATCGGCAACCGGCCGCTCGGCGACCGGCTCGAAAGCCTGGCATCGCCCAAGCAGATCGAAGCCGCACTCGCGGTGACCCTACTCGCGCCGATGGTACCGATGCTGTTCCAGGGCGAGGAGTGGGGCTCCACCGCGCCCTTCCCGTTCTTCTGCGACTTCCAGGGCGGACTGGCTGATGCCGTGCGCAAGGGGCGCAAGCACGAATACGCCTGGGCCTATGAGACGTACGGCGACGAGGTGCCCGACCCGCTCGATCCGGCAACGCTGCAATCGGCCGTGCTCGACTGGACCGGTCACACGCCGGAGCAGGGTGCACGTCTCGCGCTGGTGCGCGAGCTGCTCGCACTCCGCCACAAGGAGATCGCGCCACGACTGAAAGGCGCGCGGTTCGGCGATGGCGCCGTGGCCGATAACGGCCTGCTCACCGCACATTGGCACATGGGAGATGGCACGACGCTGCGCCTCGTGGCCAATCTCTCCGACAAGGACATTGCGTATTCCGACGACGGCGTGGGGACCCTGATCTGGGGCGGCGCGACCAGCGACCGGCTTGCGCCCTGGTCGGTGGTCTGGCGCCTCGGAGGGTGACATGCCTTCAGCCGTTCCTCTCGCAACCTACCGGCTTCAGCTCACCGCGGAGTTTGACTTCGACAAGGCCGCCGCGGTGGTGCCTTATCTGAAGGCGCTGGGCATCACGCATCTCTACACCTCGCCGGTGATGAAGGCCCGCAAGGGCTCGACCCACGGCTATGACACCGTCGATCACAGCCAATTCAATCCGGAGCTCGGCGGCGAGGCCGCCTTCGCGCGGTTGAGCGAGGCGCTGACGCAGAACGAGCTCGGCCTCATCATCGATTTCGTACCGAACCATGTCGGCGTGCACTTTGCCGACAATCCCTGGTGGCTGGACGTGCTGGAATGGGGCCAAGCCTCGCCGCACGCCGTTTCCTTCGATATCGACTGGGATCAACTGGCTTTCCGCGCCCGCGGCGGCGTGCTGCTGCCAATCCTCGGAGCGTCCTATGGCGAAGCGCTCGAGAGCGGCGATATCGAGCTGCGCTACGATCCCGACGAAGGTAGTTTTTCCGCCTGGTATTTCGAGCATCGATTGCCGATCGCGCCGGAGCGCTATGGCGAGATGCTGCGGATGATCGTGAAGGAAGCCGACGCCGCCGAGACCGAGGCCGGCAAGCGCCTGCTGTCGCTCGCGGCCCGCTACACGGGACTGCGCCGTCCCAACCGCAAGGAAGCGCCCGGCTTCAAGGCGGAGCTTAGGGAGATCGCAGGCAGTGCCGATATCATCGCGCGCGGCCTCGGCGCCTATCGCGCCGCCAAGGACCGCCCCGCGCAGACGCTGGCGCTGCATCATTTGCTGGAGCGCCAGCACTACAAGCTCGGCCACTGGCGGCTTGCCTCCAGCGACATCAACTATCGCCGCTTCTTCGACGTCAACGGGCTCGCCGGCATGCGCGTCGAGGATCCCGGCACGTTCGCCGCCACGCACCGGCTGGTGAAGCAACTCATTGCCGATGGCAAACTGCAAGGCATCCGGCTCGACCATATCGACGGCCTGCGCGATCCCGCGCAATATTGTCAGCGGCTGCGCCGGCTGGTGCGCGACGCGCAGGGCACCACAAAGCCGTTCTATACGGTGATCGAGAAAATCCTGTGCGAGCACGAGCGCCTGCCGCATTTCGCCGGCGTCCAGGGCACCACCGGCTATGAGTGGATGAATGCCATCACTCACGTTCTGGTCGACGCCAAGGGGCTGGAGGCCCTGGACGAGACCTGGCGGCAGATCAGCAACCGGTCGCCACGGCTCGCGCCTTACGTCAAGGACGCCAAACGGCGCGTGCTGGAGACGTTGCTGACCAGCGAATTCACGGTTCTGACGCGCCTGCTTGCGCGCATCGCCAACGGGCACTATTCGACCCGCGACTTTTCAGCCGACAGCCTGCGGCAGGCGCTCGAACTCTACGTGCTGCATTTCCCGGTGTACCGGACCTACCTGACGACAAGCGCGCCAACGGCGAACGATCGCAAGCTGATCGACGACACCATCGATGCCGCTCGCCGGCAATGGTTCGCCGCGGACGAAGGCATTTTCGACTTCCTGCGCGACGCGCTCACCATGGATTTGCTCAAGCCCGGCCGTCCCCCGCACAGCGCCCCGCGCGTGCGTCGGTTTGCGCTGAAGGTGCAGCAATTCACCGGGCCGATGATGGCGAAGTCGCTGGAGGACACCGCCTTCTATCAATTCCACCGGCTGCTCGCCCTGAACGAAGTCGGCGGCGATCCCGCGAGCAAGGGCCTCACCATTCCCGCTTTCCACGAGATCATGCAGACCCGCGCCAGGGAATGGCCGCAGGGGATGACGGCGACCGCCACGCACGACACCAAACGCGGCGAGGACGCCCGCGCGCGGATCGCTGCCTTAAGTGAAATTCCCGGCGAATGGACCAGTGCCGTGTCACGCTGGAAAGTCCTGAACGCACCGCACCTCGCGCTCGACGGCAATCTGCGCGCTCCTTCGGCCACGTTCGAATACATGCTCTACCAGACCCTGCTCGGCGCCTGGTCCCTCCGGGTGCCGGCCGATGCCGGTTTTGTCGAGCGTATCCAGGCCTATGCGCTCAAGGCCGCGCGCGAGGGCAAGGAGGAGACCAGCTGGCTCAACCCGCACGAGGCCTATGAGAACGGCGTCAAGAGCTTCATCGCGAAGATCCTCGATCCCGCGCTGTCAGGCGAATTCCTGGAGGCGCTGCAAACCCTGGCACGCCGCGTCGCGCTGCTCGGCGCGCTGAATGCGCTAAGCCAGCTCACGCTCAAGGCGACACTCCCGGGCGTGCCCGATTTCTATCAGGGCACCGAATTCTGGGACCTGTCGCTGGTCGATCCCGACAACCGCCGCCCGGTGGATTTTTCCGCGCGACAGGCGGCGCTGGGCACGCTGGACAATCCGGATTGGAATCATCTGATCAAGAGCTGGCCGGACGGCCAGCTCAAGCTGGCCTGGACGCGGCACCTGCTCAAGCTGCGCAATGAGCTGCCCGACGTTTTCGCGCGAGGCGACTACCAGCCGCTTCCGGTGCGGGGCGCACATGCTGACAATGTCGTGGCCTTTGCCCGCCGCCACGGCCGCACTGCTGCGATCGTCGCGGTCGGGCGCCACTTCGCTCCTTTCACGCAAGCAGGACGCGAATGGCCGGCGTTTGAGGGATTCGACGCCACCATCGACGTCACAGGCTACAACGTGCCGGGCTTCGCCGGCAACGATCTGCCGCTCGCGCAGGCGCTTCGCGGTTTTCCCGCTTCGGTCATCCCGGCGCGCCCCGCGGATGCGGCGAAGCCAGTCCGACAGCGCAGCCGCGCTTGAACGCTAGCCTTTCGCGTCTTTGCCCAACAGCAGCTGGCCGCGCTTGCGGATCGTGGCCTGCGCCATCTCCGCAAAGCGCTGCAGCAGCCAGGGCAGCACCACCTGCACCTTGACATGATCGTCGCCAACGTCGACCTGCCCCGTTGCGATCTGCCCGAGCGCGCGGATGCGGAAGTTCATGCTGTCGCCGTTCCAGCGCTCCTCCTCGACCTGCATCACCGGAATGCTGGCGGCAGCGCGGCCGAGCCCTGTTTTGAGACGGCGCACCGCTTCCTCGCGGCCGAGGCGGTGGGGAATGGAGACGACAAGCGGTGCTGACATGGCTCTGCCCGGTTAGTGATTGAACCTCACATAATCATGCCCGCCAGTGCCACAAAGGTTCCATGCAAGTGGAGCGTGCAACCGGTGTTTCATTGGGGGAACTTTAAAACCTGCGGCAAGTTGCCCTCGCACAACGGGACAGGTTGCAACGACCCTTCCAACGAAGGGCTGGAGGAGATTTCGCATGTCTATCGGTACGATTATTCTGATCATTTTGGTCATCGCGCTGCTCGGCGGCTTCAGCGGCATCGGCGGCGGCCCGTTCTACGGCACCGGCTATTACGGCGGCGGCGGTCTCGGGCTCGTCATCGTGATCCTGCTGATCCTGCTGCTGCTGGGACGGATCTAGCCGGGTTCGGTAGGGTGGGTTAGCCGCAAGGCGTAACCCCCCTCTTTCTTTCCGCGTCAACAGAAGGGGTGGGTACGCTTCGCTAACCCACCCTACTTCTTTTTATCCGCCAGCTTCTTGATCGCTGCCTTGATCGACACGGCCGCATCGTCATAACCATCCCACGCCTTCGACCGCGGCAGCAGGCCGGGCACGCTACGCAGCGTGTAGCGCTTCGGATCGAGATCGGTCTTCACCTGCGCCCAGGTGAGCGGCATCGACACAGTGGCACCGGCGCGCGCACGCGGCGACAGCGGGGCCACCGCCGTCGACATGCGATCGTTGCGCAAATAGTCCAGGAAGATCTTTCCCATTCGCAGCTTCTTCGACATGTTGAGCAGATAGCGCTCGGGATTGTCGTCCGCCATCCACTGGCAGACACCTTGCGCGAAGGCCTTGGCTTCTTTCCAGCTCACCTGGTCGCGCGCGCCATGTCGCAGCGGTACCACGACGTGCAGGCCCTTGCCGCCGGTGGTCTTGCAGAAGCTCTCCATGCCGATGTCGGTCAGCCGCTGCCGCATCTCCTTGGCGGCCTCGACGACGTCGGCGAAGACGACGTCGGGCGCGGGATCGAGATCGAACACCAGCCGGCCCGGAGTATCGTAGGCGTAAGGCGCGCAATTCCAGGGATGCAACTCGACGCCGCCGATCTGCGCCACGGCCGCGAGCCCCTCGATGCGATCGATCTGCAAATAAGGCTTGCGGTCGCCGGAGACCCGCGCGAGCTCCAGGAGGTTCGACGTGCCCTGCATGGCGTGGCGCTGGAAGAAGCATTCGCCCTTGATGCCGTCAGGGGCGCGGATCAGCGAACATGGCCGGCCCTTCAGGTGCACGATCATCCACTCGCCGACGGCTTCGAGATAGCGCGCGAGATCCAGCTTGGTGACGGGATCGCCATTGCCGTCGTCCGGCCAGAGCTCCTTGTCCGGCTTGGAGATGACGACACCCATCACTTCGGCACTGCCACCTTGCGCCGTTCGTGCGCCGGTCTTCGCTTGCGCGCGCGGCTTGGCACGCCGCTTGGTCGAGGGCTCGGCAAGCTCGGTATCGACCGGTGTCTCGGCCTCGACCTCCTCCGCCGGCTTGTCCTGCCGCAGACCCTTGAAGGCGGCCTGGCGGATGTTGCCGTCGGCAGTGAAGCCGGCGAACTCGATCTCCGCCACAAGCTCCGGCTTCAGCCAGTGCACCTCGCGCGCTTTTTTCGGTGCGTTCTTGCCGCCAAAGGGGCTTTGCTTGGCCTCCATAGCCTTCAAGGACGGCATGATGCGCTTGACCTTGTCGGCGCCGAAGCCGGTTCCGACCATCCCGACGAAGGCGAGATGATCGCCGCGGTGCACGCCGGCCATCAGCGAACGGAATTTACCATTGGTGGTCTTGTAGCCGCCGATCACGACCTCATGGCCGGCACGGCATTTGGCCTTGGTCCAGCTTTCTGTCCGCCCCGAACGATAAGGTGCGTCCAGCTTCTTCGACACCACGCCCTCGAGCTCGAGCTTACAGGCCGATTGCAGCACGGCGTCGCCGCCGCTTTCGAAATGCTCGACATAGCGAATCTGGCTCGATTTTTTCTTGCGTGCCTCCAGGAGCTCCTTGAGGCGGTCCTTGCGCTCCCCGAGCGGCAGCCGCCGCAAATCGAGGCGTTCGACGAACAGGAGGTCGAAAGCGAAGAAGATGAGCTCGTCGGTCTTGCCGTCCGAGAGCGCGGCCTGAAGCGACGAAAAGTTCGGTGCCCCATTGTGGTCGAGCGCGACGATTTCGCCGTCGATCATCAAATCCGGCAACGCGCCCGCTTCCTTCGCGATGCTTGCGAATTTTTCGGTCCAGTCGAGGCCTTTGCGCGTCTTCAACGTCGCCTTGCCGCCCTCGACCCGCAGCTGCACGCGGTAGCCGTCGAACTTGATCTCGTGGCACCAGCCATCGCCACCCGGCGGGCGCTCGACCGAGGTGCAGAGCTGCGGCGCGACGAAATCCGGCATCTCCGCCTTCTTCGCGGTCGTCGCGGTTGTGGCTTTCTTCTTTGCCGTCTTGCCGGTCTTCAACGCCGCGCGGGGTGCCGGCTTGACCGTGCGCTCTTTCGCCTCGTCCGCCCGGTTGGACTGCCAGACCGCGTCGGCCTTGGCCTTGGTGCCCTTCGCCAGCATGAACGGTTTTGGCGCCCGGCCTTTGCCTCCGGCGATCTGCTCCATCGCACGGCCGGAGGCGACCGACTTGTCCTCCTCGAGAATGTCGTTGTCTGCGCCCTCGCGGACATGTTCGTCGCGATGCTTGATCAAGAGCCAATTGGTCCGCTTGCCGCCGGTGCGGTCGTTGCGCATGCGCACCAGGACCCAGCTACCGTGCAGCTTCTCGCCATGCAGGGTGAATTTCAAATCGCCCTTCTTGAAACCGCGTTCGGGATCTTCGGATTCCCAGGTGCCGCGGTCCCACAGCATGACCGTGCCGCCGCCGTATTGGCCCTCCGGAATCGTACCCTCGAAGTCGCCATAGTCGAGCGGGTGGTCCTCGACCTCGACGGCCAGCCGCTTGTCGTGCGGATCGAGCGAGGGCCCTTTCGTCACCGCCCAGGACTTGAAGACGCCGTCGAACTCGAGCCGCAGATCGTAGTGCAGCCGCGAGGCGTCATGTTTCTGGATCACGAAGCGCCGCTGCTTCGATTGCGCCACCGCGGTCTTTCCCGACGGCTCCGGCGTCTTCTCGAAATCACGTTTCTGTCGATACTTGGAGAGCTTTTGCAGCACGACTGGTCCCGGATTCTCTTTCGGCGTGGAAGCCTATCACGGCCCGCACCCCACCCGGAACCAAAACCCCGCGGGACGGTTGGGGTTCCAAACTGACTCGAAGACGCTGGAGAACGGAATGGCACCGCGCGCCTATTGGAAGGGAACGTTGAAGCTCTCGCTGGTCAGTTGCCCCGTTGTGCTTTATCCGGCGACCACCGCGGCCGAGAAGACGCGGTTTCACATGATCAACCGCGAGACCGGCAACCGATTGAAGCAGCAGATGATCGACGCCGAGACCGGCGACGTCGTCGAAAGCGACCAGAAGGGACGCGGCTACGAGCTGCGCAAGGGTAAATACGTCGAGATCGAGCCGGAGGAGCTCGAAGCGGTCCAGATCGAGAGCAACCACACCATCGACATCGAGAGTTTTGTGCCGAGCGACGAGATCGACCAGCGCTATCTCAACCATCCCTACTACATCGCGCCCGACGGCAAGGCCGCAGTCGATGCCTTTGCCGTGATCCGCGACGCCATGAAGGACCAGGATCGCGTCGCGCTCGCCAAGATCGTGCTCACCAATCGCGAGCACATCATCGCGATCGAGCCGCTCGGCAAAGGTCTGCTCGGCACCACGCTGCGCTTCCCCTACGAACTGCGCGACGAAGACCAGTTCTTCGACGATATCAAGAGCCCGAAGATCGCCAAGGACATGGTCGAGCTCGCGGGCCACATCCTCCAGACCAAGGCTTCCCATTTCGATCCCAGCAAGTTCAAGGACGACTACGAGAACGCGCTGAAGGCCCTGGTGAAGCGCAAGGCCAGCGGCAAGACGATCGAACTGCCGGAGCCCGAGGAGAAGCCGAGCAATGTCGTCAGCCTGATGGATGCGCTGAAGCAGAGCCTGAAGGGCCGCGGCGGGAAGAAGACCGCGGCGAAGTCCCATGCGCGCCGGGCGTCGGGGCGAACGCGCGCCGCGAAGAAGACGCATCGGTCGACGGCGCGGCAGAGGAAGGCGAGCTGACCTGCTCCGTCATTGCGAGCGCAGCGAAGCAATCCAGTATCTTTCCGCGGAGGGATTCTGGATTGCTTCGCTGCGCTCGCAATGACGATGTTGATGCAGGCTTGCGCCGCCATTTCGGTCGTCATGCCCGGGCTTGTCCCGGCATCCACGTTCTCGGGTCCCCCACATCAGGACGTGGATGGCCGGGACAAGCCCGGCCATGACGGATCGTCGCACGTGGGCAGCCTAATCCGCCGACTTCAGTCGATACCCAATCCCCGTCTCCGTCAGCACATATTGCGGCCGTTCCGGATCGGCTTCGATCTTCTGCCGCAGCTGGCGGACATAGACGCGCAGATATTGTGCATCCGTCAGTTCGTCCCAGAGCTCCCTCAGCAGGAAGCGGTGGGTAAGCACCTTGCCGGCGTGCTGCACCAGCACGCGCAGGAGGTCATATTCCTTCGGCGACAGTTTGACGTCGCGCTCGCCGACCTTGACGATCCGGCGCACCAGATCGACCGAGAGATCGCCGGCACGGAACACCGGGCGCTCGCCCTGGATCTGAAGCTGGTGCCGCAGCGCGGCGCGCAGGCGCGCCAGCAGCTCGTCCATGCCGAACGGCTTTGTCAGGTAATCGTCGGCGCCGAGATCGAGCGCCTCCACCTTGCCGGCCTCGTCGCCACGGCTCGACAGTACCACGATCGGCACAGCTTCATTGCGGGCGCGGATGGTGCGCAACAACTCATGGCCCTGGATGTCGGGCAGGCCGAGATCGAGGATGATCAGCGCGGGACCCTCGCTGAGCTTCTCCAGCGCGGTCTTGCCGTTCGACGCCTCCAGGATCTCATAGCCCTGCGTCGAGAGCCCCATCCGCAGCAACTTGCGGATCGGCGGCTCGTCGTCGATGACCAGCACTTTGATCGGGGCAGCGCTCATGCGGCGGTATCCAATGCGCGGGTCCGGGCCGGAATGGGCAGACGGATGGTCAGAACCGCACCGCTCCGGTCGCTGCGATTCGCGGCCGAGATCGTGCCATGCATCGCCTCGACGAAGCCGCGGGAAATGGCGAGCCCGAGCCCGGTGCCGGGCCGGACATGGTCACCCTTCTGCACGCGATAAAACTTGTCGAACACGCTCTCGAGCTCCTCGGACGGAATGCCGTCGCCCTCGTCGGCAATCTGGAGCACCACATGATCGCTGTCGCGCCGGCTGCGAATCGAGACGGTCGCGTGGGGCGGCGAATATTTGGCGGCGTTGTCGAGCAGGTTGAACAGCACCTGCTCGAACAGCACGGCATCGAGCTGGAGCATAGGAAGGTCTGCGGCCAACTCCAGCTCCACCTTGTGGGCGGTGAGGATCTTGGCTGCACGCCGGAGCGCGCTGCCGACGATCTCTCCGAGATCGTGCAACGCAGCGTTGGGCACGATGGCCCCGGATTCGAGCTTGGTCATGTCGAGCAGATTGGCGATGAAGCGGTTGAGCCGTTCGGATTCGTCGATAACCGTCGCGAGCAGGTCGCGCTTCTCGGTCTCGGAGAGCGCGCTGGCGAGATCGCGCATGGTCGAGGCCGCACCCAGCACGGATGCGAGCGGTGTCTTCAGGTCGTGTGAAATCGAGGTGAGCAATGCGGAACGTAGCCGCTCGGATTCGACGGAGCGCTTGACGCGATCGACGTCCTCGACCAGCAGCACGCGCTCGATCGCCAGCGCGCCCTGATCGACCAGCGCGTCGAGCAGCCTGCGCTGGTCGGGCGTCAGCAAGGGACCTGTGCGGTCGTCGTCGATGCCGATGACGCCGATCGGGCCGCGCCCGGTGCGCATCGGCAGGAACAGCCGTTTTGCACCCGGCAGCGTGTCCGAGCCGCGGCCTGCAGGGCGATCATTGCTCCAGGCCCAGTTGGCGGCGGCAAGGTCGGCCTGATCAAGATCGTCCTCGGGGGGATAGCCCGACTTCACCGTGAGCAGGCCCTCGTCCGGCAACAGCAGCACCACGCGGACTTTCAGCATCAGCGCGATCTGGTAGGCGGTCGCCCACAGCACGTCGTCGAGCGTGCCGGTGCCGGCGAGCTTGCGGCTGAAAGCATAGAGCTGCTCGGTGGTCCGGATGCGGCCGATCGCAGCATCGGCCTGGGTACGTACCCGCCCCGCCACGTTCGACACTACGAACGCAATCAGCATGAAGAAAAAGAACGCCGCGACATTGGTCGGATCGGTGATGGTGAAGGTATAGACCGGCGGCAGAAAGAAGAAATTGTAGGCGAGCGACGCCGCGACACTCGCAAGCAACGACGGCCACAATCCGTAGCGCACGGCAACCGTCACCACGGCGGTCAGAAACATCAGGTCGACGTTCTCAATGCCGAAATAGGGCTTGATGGCCACGGCGGCAGCGAGGCCAAGCGCGGTGATCTCGAGTGCCTTCAGGTAGGGTCGCGCATCGAACGGGTCCGATCGCGTTGCGGTCTGCACCGCCGTCTTCGGCGCCGGCTCGCTCGTGAGTTCGTCGCCAGGAATGACATGTACGCTGATATTCCCGGCGCGGCGCACCAGATCGTGCACGACGGAGCCGCGCGTCATCTCGAACCAGAGCGAGCGCGTCGACTTGCCGATCACGATCTGGGTGACGTTGTTGCCTTGCGCGAAGTTGACGACGTCGTCGGCGATGCGGCGGCCGACGCCCGGAATCGTCAGCGCCTCGCCGCCGAGCGATTCTGCGAGCCGCAGCGTATCGGCCAGCCGGTCGCGCTCCTCATCGGACATTTGCAGGGAGCGCCGCGTCTCGATCGACACCGCAATGAACGGCGCGTGCAGCCGGTCGGCCAGCCGCTTGGTGTAGCGAACGAGGCTGGCCGCGCACGGATCTTCGCTGATGCAGACGAGGATGCGCTCGCCCGCGGCCCAAGGACCGGCGATCGCGTTCGCCTGCATGTGAGTGAGCAGCTGCTCGTCGACCCGTTCGGCCGTGCGCCGCAGCGCGAGTTCGCGCAGCGCGGTCAGGTTGCCGGGCGAGAAATAATGCTCCAGCGCCCGCTCGGCCTGCCTGGGGACATAGACCTTGCCCTCTTTCAGCCGCTGGATCAGGTCGTCAGGCGTGAGGTCGATCAGCTCGATGGCGTCTGCGCGGTCGAACACCGAATCCGGCACGGTCTCGCGTACCCGCACATGGGTGATCTGGGCGACGACGTCGTTCAGGCTCTCGATGTGCTGGATATTGACGGCGGTGTAGACGTCGATGCCGTGGGACAGCAGTTCTTCGACATCGAGATAACGCTTTGGATGGCGGCTGCCGGCGGCATTGGTGTGAGCGAGTTCGTCGACCAGCGCGATTTTCGGCCGGCGCGCGATCACGGCGTCGAGATCCAGTTCCTCGACAATCTGGCCGCGGTAATCGAGCTTCTTGCGCGGGATCACTTCCAGCCCGCGCACCAGCGCCTCGGTCTCGGCCCGGCCATGGGTCTCGACGAAGCCGACCACGACGTCGATGCCGGCCTTGCGCTTGGCGTGGGCGCTTTGCAGCATCTCGTAGGTCTTGCCGACGCCGGGAGCGGCGCCGACGAAGATCTTCAGCTTGCCGCTCACGCCTTCCTCCCGGCGCGCAGCTTCCAGCAGCGCCTCGGGCGAAGGACGTTGTTCGGGATCGCGGCGCTCTCGGACCATCAAGTCAATATAACATCCGCGCGGGCCTAGCCTAGACTACTTCGTGGCACGATCGAGCGCGAGATTCAGAGCCAGCACGTTGACGCGGGGCTCGCCGATCAGGCCGAGCAGACGGCCTTGGATGTTGGAAGCCACCATTTGCCTGACCTGATCCTCCGGCACGTTTCGCGCCTTTGCTACCCGCAGCACCTGGAATTGCGCCGCTTCCGGCGAGATATCCGGATCGAGGCCACTGGCTGAGGTCGTCACGAGGTCGACCGGCACGGCGGCATTCGGATTCTCGCCCTTGAGCTTGTCCACATCATCCTTCAGCCGGTCGGCCAGCGCCTTGCTGGTCGGGCCGAGATTGGAGCCGCCCGAATTGGCGGCGTTGTAGGGCGCCAGCACGGTCTTGGTCGAATCGCTCGGATCAGGGGCTACCGTCGCCGAGAGGCGGCCGTGGAAATATTTGTCGTCCTTGAACTCCTGCCCGATCAGGGCGGAGCCGATCACCTTGCCGTCCTTCTCGATCAGGCTGCCCTGCGCCTGCACCGGGAAGATTGCGCCGGCAATAGCGGTCATCGCGAGCGGATAGGCCAAGCCAGTGATGGCGGTGAGCACCAGCAGCAGGACAATGGCGGGGCGGATTTCTCTGAGCATGTTAGGTCTCCAGTTATTTCGCCATCTCGAGCGGAGCATCCCTGCCGTCGTTCCGGGGCGATGCGAAGCATCGAACCCGGAACCTCGAGATTCCGGGTTCGCCTCTCCGAGGCGCCCCGGAATGACAGAGAGATTCGCTCCTCGCAATGACGTTAAGCCAGGTGCAAGGCAACGACGACGAGATCGATCGCCTTGATACCGATGAAGGGAATGACGATGCCGCCGAGGCCGTAGATCAGCAGATTGCGCCGGAGCAGTGCGCCCGCGCCGACCGCACGATAGACGACGCCCTTCAGCGCCAGCGGGATCAGGGCGATAATGATCAGCGCGTTGAAGATGATCGCCGACAGGATGGCGCTCTGCGGGCTCGACAGGTTCATGACGTTGAGCACGTTGAGCTGGGGGTAGAACGCCAGGAACATCGCCGGGATGATCGCGAAATACTTCGCGACGTCGTTGGCGATCGAGAACGTGGTCAGCGCGCCGCGCGTCATCAGCAGCTGCTTGCCGATCTCGACCACCTCGATCAGCTTGGTCGGATTGGAGTCGAGGTCGACCATGTTGCCGGCCTCGCGAGCCGCCTGCGTGCCCGTGTTCATGGCGACACCGACGTCCGCCTGCGCGAGCGCCGGCGCGTCGTTGGTGCCGTCGCCGCACATCGCCACCAGCTTGCCCTTGGCCTGCTCGTCGCGGATCAGCTTGAGCTTGTCCTCGGGGGTCGCTTGCGCCAGGAAGTCGTCGACGCCGGCTTCCGCTGCGATCGCGGCGGCCGTCATCGGATTGTCACCGGTAATCATGACGGTGCGGATACCCATGCGTCGCAGCTCGGCAAAGCGCTCGCGGATGCCGCCCTTGACGATGTCCTTGAGCTGGATGACGCCGAGCAGCTTGCCGTCCCTGGCGACCGCCAGCGGCGTACCGCCGGCCTTCGATATGTCGTCGGCGATGGTCTGGATCTCGCGGCCGATGTCCGAGAACCCGGCGGGCTGGATGGAACGAGCCGTGTTGCCTGAGGCGACCGCCAGCGGTGCACCGCCACCGACATAGTTGAGGATCGCATCGACCGCGCCCTTGCGCACCGACGAGCCGCCGGCAGCGACACCGCTCATGCGAGTCTGCGCCGTGAATGGGATGAAGGTGGCTCCCAACTCGGCCATGTCGCGGCCGCGGATGCCGTATTTCTCCTTGGCCAGCACCACGATCGAGCGGCCCTCCGGGGTCTCGTCGGCGAGCGAGGCGAGCTGGGCCGCGTCCGCGAGCTCCTGCTCGGTGACGCCGCGCACCGGGCGGAAGGAGGTCGCCTGGCGGTTGCCGAGTGTAATCGTTCCGGTCTTGTCGAGCAGCAGCGTGTCGACGTCTCCGGCGGCCTCGACGGCACGGCCGGACATCGCCAGCACGTTGAAGCGGACCAGGCGGTCCATGCCGGCGATGCCGATCGCCGACAGCAGCGCGCCGATCGTGGTCGGGATCAGCGTGACGAACAGCGCGACCAGCACGACCACCGAGATCGAGCCGCCGGCATAGGCCGCGTAGCTCGGGATGGTGACGGTGGCGAACACGAAGATGATGGTGAGGCCGGCCAGCAGGATGTTGAGTGCGATCTCGTTCGGGGTCTTCGCCCGCTCGGCGCCCTCGACCAGCTTGATCATGCGGTCGATGAAGGTCGAGCCCTGTGCTGCGGTGATCCGCACGCGGATCCAGTCGGACAGCACCTGGGTGCCGCCGGTCACTGCCGAACGGTCACCGCCGGATTCGCGGATCACGGGTGCGGACTCGCCGGTGATGGCGGCCTCGTTGACGGACGCGACGCCCTCGATCACCTCGCCATCGGAGGGAATGGTATCGCCGGCCTCGACCAGCACAACGTCCCCCACCTTGAGGCTGGTGCCCGGCACGAGATTGAAGGCCTGGCCGGCGCCGGCCAGCAGCTTGGCCTGGCTCTCGGTGCGGGTCTTGCGCAGCGATTCCGCCTGCGCCTTGCCGCGGCCTTCGGCCACGGCCTCGGCAAGATTGGCAAACAGCACCGTGAACCAGAGCCAGACGATGATCTGGAAGGTAAAGCCGAGATTCGCGCCGCCCGTGACGAGATCGCGCAGGAAGATCACAGTGGTGAGCGCGGCCACGATCTCGACCACAAACATCACGGGGTTCTTGATCATCAAGCGCGGATCGAGCTTGGTGAAGGACGCGCGGATCGCAGGCACGACGATCTTGGGATCGAGCATCGCCGAGACGGACGCGCGTTTTTGCAGTTTCATGGTATCCATGGAGGTCACTCCAAAACAATCAGAAGGCTGTCGATCAGAACACTTGCTGTTCAGAAGATTTGCTGTTCAGAACACTTGTTGTTCAGAAGATTTGGCCGGCGTTCATCGCGAGATGCTCGACGATGGGACCGAGAGCGAGGGCAGGGAAGAAGGTCAGGCCGCCGATGATCAGGATCACGCCGACGACGAGGCCAACGAACAGCCCGCCGGTGGTCGGGAGGGTACCCGCGGACGGCGGGATGGATTTCTTGGCGGCCAGCGAGCCCGCAATCGCCATCGCCGGGATGATCATGAAGAAGCGGCCGACGAACATCGCGCTTGCCAGCGTGAGGTTGTAGAAGAAGGTGTTGCCGGTGAGGCCTGCGAAGGCCGAGCCGTTGTTGCCGGTCGCCGAGGTGAAGGCATAGAGCACCTCGGTAAAGCCATGCGGGCCGGCATTCGCCATCGAGGCGACCGCCGCCGGATAGACCACGCCGACCGCGGTCCAGCCGAGGATCATCAGCGGCAGCACCAGGATGGCCAGCATTGCCATCTTGACCTCGCGCGCCTCGATCTTCTTGCCGACATATTCCGGCGTGCGACCGACCATCAGGCCCGCCACGAAGATCGCGAGGATGACGAACAGCAGCATGCCGTACATGCCGGCGCCGACGCCGCCGACGACGATCTCGCCGAGCTCGATGTTGATCAGCGGAATCATGCCGCCGAGTGCGGTGAAGCTGTCATGCATGGCGTTGACAGCGCCGCAGGAGGCGGCCGTCGTGATCACGGCGAACAGGGAGGACGCCACGATGCCGAAGCGAACCTCCTTGCCTTCCATGTTGCCGCCGGTCAGGCCGAGCGCGTGCATGGTCGAAGTACCCTTGGCCTCCGCCCAATAGGTGATGGCGACCCCAGCGAGGAACAGCACGCCCATCACGGACAGGATTGCCCAGCCCTGGCGCTGGTTGCCGACCATACGACCGAACACGTTTGTGAGCGCGGCGCCAAGCGTGAAGATCGACAGCATCTGAATGAAGTTGGACAGCGCGGTCGGGTTCTCGAACGGGTGCGCCGCGTTGGCATTGAAGAAGCCGCCGCCATTGGTGCCAAGCATCTTGATCGCGACCTGCGAGGCGACCGGCCCGACCGCAATGGTCTGCTTGGCGCCTTCGAGCGTGGTGGCCTCGACATAGTCACCAAGCGTCTGTGGCATGCCCTGCCAGACCAGGAATAGCGTGTAGACGATACAGATCGGCAGCAGTACGTAGAGCGTACAGCGCGTGACGTCGACCCAGAAATTTCCGATCGTGCGCATTGAGGCGCGCGAGAAGCCGCGGATCAGCGCCACCGCGAGGGCGATGCCGGTCGCCGCCGACAGGAAGTTCTGGTGCGTCAGGCCAAGCATCTGCACGAGATAGGAGATCGTGCTCTCGCCGCCGTAGTTCTGCCAATTGGTGTTGGTGATAAAGGAGATCGCGGTGTTGAAGGACAAATCCGCGGCGACCGCCGACTGCCCGGCCGGATTGAACGGCAGTACATCCTGCAGCCGCATCACGCCATAGATGATGAGGAAGCCGCCGACGTGGAACAAAAGCATGGCGACCGTATAGGTCAGCCAATGCTGCTCGCGCTTCTCGTCGACGCCGGAGAACCAGTAGATGCCGGCCTCGATCGGACGCAGCACCGGCGACAGGAAGGTCCGCTCGCCGTTGAACACGCGCGTCATGTACCAGCCGAGCGGTTTTGTCAGCGCAACGATAATGACGCAGAAAAGAATGATCTGGAGCCAACCGATCACAGTCATGGAATTAACCCTTCAGGCTTCGTAAGCACGATCAGAACCGCTCGGGCCGCAGCAGCGCGTAAGTGAGGTAGAACAGGAGACCGAGCGAGACGGCACCGGCGAGCGAATAATCGAAGATCATGGTCCGCTCCCTCAAAGCCGTTCGCAGGCGTAGGTGTAACCGATCGCGAGCGCGAAGAAGCCGAAGCCCAGCGCCAGCATCAGAATGTCCATCATGGAGATACTCCTCGTTGCGCCCTTGATTTCGGTGCAACCGTTTTCTTGGGAGACCCGGTCGGCGCGTGAAAGGAATGCCGGTGCATTTCCACGGGGCCTACCGGGACTTTTGACCGGGCTGAAGTGCCACCGCGGGGATAGGTTTTCGAGACGAGGGCCGTGGCGAAGTTATAGGAATCGCATAAAGGCCGGCGGCGGTCCGATGCCCACACTTATGAAATCGCTATATCTCCCGCCCCGTCCCCATCTCGTTTTCAAATGCCGTTTTGGCCATCTTGGAGAGGCCGGCCGACTGACCGACGCCAATCCAGGAGGCCTGACATGACCGCCGCCCGCCGACACCACGAACCGCCGTCACTCAGCGACCGCTTGCGCAGCACGCAGGCGATGACGCGGCCCTTGATGCTCGACATCATCGCGCACGCCTGCCGTCGCTTCCCTTCGCTTGGACAAAGCGAACGCACCGCACGCATCATGCGCTTGGTCGATGTCGAGGCCTGGGCCGATGCCGCGCTGGCACTGATGGAGCTGGAGCTGCCACTCTGGCAGGTCCGCCGCATCGCCTATGACGAGGGCGAATGGCACTGTGCTCTCTCGCGCGAGCGCGAATTGCCGGACTGGCTCGACGCCGCGGTCGAAGCCCACCACGCCGATCTCGCGCTCGCGCTGCTGTCGGCCTTCGTCGAGGTCGAGGCATCGATCCTGGCCGTCTCGCGTCCGAGCGTTCCCACTGTTCGTTCCGCGCCTGACCCGCTCTATGAGCCGGTCGGCTGCGAGAATTTCGGCTAGTGGGGCGCGGTCCTGACGCTCGTCATCACACTCGTGGCGCGCGGGCTCGGAGCATAAGCCCTCACGCCATCGACCGCGAATTGACCATGGCTGCCTAGGAGGCGAGCAACCGGCTCCGCAGCGCGGTCACGATGCCCGGTTGAGGGTGCGTATCCCCTCGGAGAGGGCGTGGCCAAAAACACCCGGCCGATCTGGCGAAATTTCGCGGAACCGTGTAGATCGGGTTCATGAGCACCAGCAACGTCAACGTCGTCGCCCATCCCCTGGTCCAGCACAAGCTCTCCCTGATGCGGGAGAAGGACCGCTCGACCAAGAGCTTTCGCGAGATCCTGAACGAGATCGGGATGCTGCTCGGCTACGAGGTGACGCGCGACCTGCCGCTGGAGCTGGTCGAGATCGAGACGCCGATTGCGCCGATGCGGGCGCCCAAGATCGCCGGCAAGAAGCTCACGCTGGCGCCGATCCTGCGCGCCGGCGTCGGCTTCCTCGACGGCATGCTGGCGCTGATGCCCTCGGCGCGCATCGCCCATATCGGACTCTACCGCGATCCCCAGACGTTGCAGGCCGTGGAATATTACTTCAAGGCGCCGCAGGACCTGTCGGACCGCACCGTGATCCTGATGGACCCGATGCTGGCGACCGGCAACTCGGCCTGCGCCGGCGCCTCGCTGCTGAAGGCGCGCGGCGCCCGCGACATCCGCTTCGTCTGCCTTCTGGCCGCGCCTGAAGGCGTCGCGCAGTTCCAGAGCGAACATCCCGACGTGCCGGTCTGGACCGCCGCGATCGATGAGCGGCTGAACGACCACGGCTACATCGTGCCGGGGCTGGGCGACGCCGGCGACCGGATGTTCGGCACCAAGTAGACAGGTTCGCGCGGTCGGGTTAGTCCGGTTGTCATGAGCGCCAACGTATTTTCGCTGCAAACACTGATCCGGACCGAAGCCGCCGCCGATCCGGCCTTCGTGTTCGACGGCACGCCGGTCTCGCGCGCGGAATTCTCGGAAAAGATCGAGCAGACCGCCGCCTGGCTTGCCGCGCAGGGTATTGGCAAGGGCGACGTCGTCGCGGTCTGGCTGGTCAACCGGATCGAATGGATCGCGCTGCTGTTCGCCGCCGCCCGGCTCGGGGCAATCGTCGCCGCCGTCAATACACGCTACCGCAGCGCGGAGGTCGCTCATCTCCTGAAGCTGTCCGACGCCAGGCTGATGGTGATCGAAGCCGCGTTCCGCTCGATCGACTTTGCCGCTATTCTCGCTGACGTCGCCAAGGACGAGGTGCCTGCGCTGCGAGAACTCGCGGTAGTTGGCGGGGATGCGATCCCCGCACATTGGCCGTGCGTGCGCTTCGATGCCTTCGACAAGCCCTATCCGCCGGCTCCCCCAGCGGATGAGGACGTCGATCTGCCTTTGCTGCTCTACACGACATCGGGCACCACCAAGGGACCGAAGCTTGTCGCGCATTCGCAGCGCACGCTGGCCACGCACGCCGCCTCCGTTGCCAAGGCGCTAAAACTCTCGCCGCAGCGCCATGCGCTGCTGGCCATGCTGCCGTTCTGCGGCACCTTCGGCATGACGAGCCTGCTCGGCTTCATCGCAGCGGGCGCGACCGTCCATGCGCTCGACGCCTTCGAGGGCGCGCCGGCGCTGAAGATTCTCCGCGAGTACGGGATCACCCACGCTTTTGGCTCGGACGAGATGTTCCGCCGCATCCTCACCCTCGCCGACGCGCTGCATCCGTTTCCGCAGCTCGAAATCTGCGGCTTTGCCGCGTTCCAGCCCGGCTGGCGCGAACTCGCCGCGGAGGCCGAGGCGCGCGGCATGCCCCTGTTCGGCCTCTACGGTTCGAGCGAGGTGCAGGCGCTGTTCTCGATCGCACGCGCGAGTGACGCCTTCACCGATCGCATCGAGGGCGGCGGCTGGCCGATGTCGCCGGAGGCCAAGGTCCGTGTGCGCGACACCGAGACCGGCGAACTCGCCGCTCCAGGTGTCTCCGGCGAGATCGAGATCCGTGCGCCGTCACGCTTCCTCGGCTACTACAACAATCCCGACGCGACGCGCGACGCCATCACCGCGGACGGCTTCTTCCGCACCGGGGATATCGGCCGGCTGCGCGGCGACGGCTCCTTCGTCTACGAAACCCGCGCGGGCGATGCCATGCGGCTCGGCGGCTTCCTGGTTGCGCCCGGCGAGATCGAGGACGAGCTCAAATCGTGCGCTGGCGTGGCCGACGCCCAGGTCGTCGCGGTCGATCTGAAGGGAAACGCCCGCTGCGTTGCCTTCGTGATCCCCATCCAGGACCCCCACCACGAGCCGCCGCGGCAGGACGCGTTGATCACGCGCTTGCGCGAGCGGCTCGCCGGCTACAAGGTCCCGGCGCGGATCTATGTCGTGGAGGCCTTCCCCGTCACCGACAGCGCGAATGGCGTCAAGATCCAGCGCGCCCGGCTTCGGGCTATGGCGATGGAGCGGATCGCTGCTGAATAAGCACGGCCACTGGGCTAGCGCGCGAACTCGTCTAGGCCAAAAGGTCGCGCGTTAGCTAGTATGACTTGGCCAGTCCAAGCACCTTTTCCGCAATGAAGCTGAGCGCGAGCTGCGGGCTGACCGGCGCGATGCGCGGGATCAGAACTTCGCGCAAGTAACGCTCGACATGGAACTCCTTGGCATAGCCGAAGCCGCCATGGGTCATCACCGCCTGCTCGCAGGCATGATATCCGGCCTCACCCGCAATGTATTTCGCGGCATTGGCGGCGCCGCCGCAGGGCATGCCCTTGTCGTATTGCCAGGCCGCCGACATCACCATCAACCAGGCCGCCTCGAGCTCGACCCAGTTTACGGCCAGCGGATGCTGAATGCCCTGGTTCTTGCCGATGGGTCGGTTGAACACCACGCGGGTCTTGGCGTATTCAGTCGCGCGCGACAACGCGAGCTTGCCGAGGCCGACTGCTTCCGCTGCGATCAGGATGCGCTCCGGGTTCATGCCTTCGAGGATGTACTGGAAGCCTTTGCCTTCTTCGCCGATCCGGTCTTCCATGGGGATCTCGAAGTCCTCGAAGAACAGCTCGTTGGAATCGACGATCTTGCGGCCCATCTTCTCGATCTCGTGGACCTCGATCCTGTTGCGATCGAAGTCCGTATAGAACAGGCTCAACCCATGCGTCGGCGAGCGCACGTCCTCCAGCGGCGTGGTGCGCGCCAGCAGCAGGATCTTGTGCGCGACCTGCGCGGTCGAGATCCACACCTTCTGGCCGTTGACGATGTAGCGGTCGTTCTTGGCCACCGCGCGGGTCTTGAGCTGGGTGGTGTTGAGGCCGGTGTTGGGCTCGGTGACGGCGAAGCAGGCCTTCTCACGACCCTCGACCATCGGCGGCAGCATGCGCTTGCGCTGTTCCTCGGTGCCGAACACGACCACGGGATTGAGGCCGAACACGTTGATGTGCACCGCGGATGCGCCGGACATGCCGGCGCCGGATTCGGCGATGGCGCGCATCATGATCGCGGCTTCGGTGATGCCGAGCCCGGAGCCACCGTAGGCCTCCGGCACGCAGATGCCGAGCCAGCCGGCGTCGGCCAGCGCCTTGTGGAAGTCGTGCGGAAAACCGCCGTCATGGTCCTTCTTCAGCCAATAGGCATCAGGAAAGCCTTCGCAGATCTTCGCGATCGCGTCGCGAATGGCCTCCTGCTGATCGGTGAGCGCGAAATCCATGATGGTCTCCTTGTTGGGAACCGCGCCCGCGCAATCTCCCCGCCTCTTCGCGTTTCCCACGCGAAGGCCGTGGCCCATTGCTGTGCCCGGACGTGCCCTCGCTTGCGTTCTTTAGCTCGAAAAACGGGGGACAGATACGTGAATTTGCCTGCCAACTGTGTGTACCATGCATGGGATCATGCAGCGCGACGGTGCGAGCGCGCTGTTATTTCGCAGGGAGGAAGACCGCGATGGCCGGACTTTATTTCGAGGAGTTTTCCGTGGGCCAGGAGTTCAGGCATCCCCTGACGCGGACCGTCACGGAGATGGACAACACCATGTTCAGCCTGCTGACGCTCAATCCGCAGCCGCTGCACATCGACGCACATTTTGCGGCCCAGACCGAGTTCGGCCAGCGCATTTTCAACAGCCTTTACACCCTCGGCATCATGATCGGCATGACGGTCTATGATACGACCATGGGCACCACCGTTGCCAATCTCGGCATGACCGACGTCACTTTTCCGAAACCGGTCTTCCATGGCGACACTTTGCGGGCGACGACGAAGGTGCTTTCGTTGCGGGAATCCAAATCGCGCCCCAAGGCGGGCATCGTCGAGTTCGAGCACCACGCTCTCAACCAGAACGACGAGATCGTCGGCAAATGCCGCCGCATGGCGATGATGCACAAGAGGCCGGTCTGATGCGTTCGATGCTGTTCGTGCCGGGCGACTCCCCGCGCAAATTCGAGAAGGCCAGCGAAGGCAACGCCGACGCGCTGATCATCGATCTCGAAGATTCCGTCGTCACAGACAAGAAGCCGGAGGCGCGCGGGTTGACGCTGGCGATGCTGAAGGGCCGCAACAAGCCCCATCAGCTCTATGTCCGCGTCAACGCGCTCGACACCGGCATGACGCTCGCTGACCTTGCCGCGGTGATTCCAGGCAAGCCCGACGGCATCGTGCTGCCGAAATCGCAGGGCGGCGACGACGTGCGGCAGGTCGCGACCTGGCTGGAAGCTTTGGAAGCTGCGGCTGGTATCGCAATCGGCTCAACACGCATCGTCTGCGTCGCGACCGAAACCGCAGGATCGATCTTCGGGCTCGGCAGCTATAAGGGCTGCTCCCCTCGCCTCGCGGGCCTGATGTGGGGCGCGGAGGATCTCTCGGCCTCGCTCGGCGCTACTGAAAAGGCGTCAGGCGGCGTGTTCCACAGTCCTTATCGCCTGGCGCGCGATCTCTGCCTGATGGCGGCCGCCGCGGCCGAGGTCGCGCCGATCGACACCGTCTATACCGATATCGACAATCTGGCGGGGCTCGAACAGGAAACGCGCGCGGCGCGGCGCGACGGTTTTTCGGCGAAAGCGCTGATCCATCCCAAGCACGTCGACGTGGTCAACGCGGCGTTCGAGCCGACCGAGGCCGAGCGCAATTGGGCGGAGAAGGTGATCGCGGCGTTCGCGAACAATCCGAACTCCGGCACGCTGCGCCTCGACGGCCAGATGATCGACAAGCCGCATCTTCGTGCCGCGATGAAGATCCTCGGCCAGAGCTAGATCAGGACGCCGCGCTGCGACAGACGGGATCGAAGCCGCTCTCAGCATCGTCGTGGCCGGGCTTGTCCCGGCCATCCACGGGCTTCCACGCAACCGGCGCCCAAGAACGTGGATGCCCGGGACAAGCCCGGGCATGACGAAGCGACAACGTCCCGCCCCTCACTTTCCCGCAAGCGGGGAGAGGCGAAGACAATCAGACGATCTTGATCGACATGTCCGGCAGGCCGTCGAGCTTGCACAAGAGCACGTCGCCCTTCACGACCGGGCCGACATTCTCCGGCGTGCCGGAATAGATGATGTCGCCGGCCTTGAGCTCGAACGCTTCCGACAGTTTTGCGATCTGTTCGGCCACGCTCCAGATCATCTTGCTGAGATCCGAGCTCTGCTTGACGGTGCCGTTGATCGCCAGCGAAATGGCGCCCTTGTCGAAATGACCGGTCTTGCTGGCCGGGTGGATAGGCCCGATCACCGCGGCGTGGTCAAAGCTCTTGCCTATCTCCCACGGCTTCTTCTCCGCGGCCATCCCGTTCTGGAGATCGCGCCGGGTCATGTCGAGGCCGAGCGCGTAACCATAGACATGGTCGAGCGCCTTCTCAGCCGGAATGTTGGAGCCGCCGGACTTCAGCGCGGCGACCAGCTCGACCTCGTGGTGATAGTTCTTGGTCAGCGACGGGTAGGGATGATCGGCAACCTCGCCCACAGCGACGTTCTGGATTGCGTCGGTCGGCTTCTGGAAAAAGAACGGCGGCTCGCGGTTCGGGTCCGAGCCGCGCTCGATCGCGTGCGCCGCATAGTTACGCCCGATGCAGTAGATGCGGCGGACCTGGAACACCTGGGTTTCGCCGACGATCGGAATGGTGACCATCGGCACCGGAAAGATCGGCTTCAGGCCGGCCTGCGCCGCAGCCGGCGCAACTTCCGCGATTGAGGCAGCACTCGCCGCCGCGGCAATTGCGAGCAGCTCCCGTCGCGTTGCTGAGATCTCTTTCATGTTTGCGCTCCCTTTTTATGTTCGTTGGGCGCATCATGCGCGCCGAGCCGCCTGATAATCAATATTCAGTATGCCAGCAATGCTGGAACCGGCACGTCGTCCAATTGAGAACACGCCGTCTGCGACCGAGCCTTCCCACCCCGGCTCCCCTTCGCCCTAGCATGGAACTTGCATAAATTCTGGGCGACATGGACGCCGCATGAACCTCATCAGCCTCGATATTCGCATGCTCCGGTCGCTGATCTCCGTGGTCGAGACCGGCAGCATCACTGAGACCGCGCGGCGGCTGGGCCGCACCCAGCCGGCGATCACCCTGCAATTGCAGCGGCTGGAGGAGCTCACCGGGAAACAATTATTCGAGCATGCAGGCCGCCGGCTGACGCTGAGCGAGGACGGCACCACGGTTCTCACCTACGCCAAATCCATCCTGCGGTTGCATGACGAATTGATTTCGCAACTGGCGTCGCAGGAGATCGAGGGTCAGGTCGTGCTCGGCACGCCCGACCTCTATGCCGCCTTCATGCTGCCGCAGATCCTCAGCGTGTTCCGAAAATCCTTCCCCCGCGTCCAGGTCGAGCTCAATTGCGCGCTCTCGACGCCGCTGGTGGGCCTGGTCAAGCGCGGCGATGTCGACATCGCGCTCGTCACCCGCATGAACGATTTTACGGGCGGCCAGGTGGTACGGCGCGAGCAACTGGTCTGGATGACCGGCGAGCAGTCCGCCGCGCACCAGGAACGGCCCATTCCGCTGGCGTTGCTGCCGCCCGGCAACATCTATCGCGACTACGCGATCGACACGCTGGAACGCGCGAATTTGCGCTGGCGCATCGCCTGCGTCAGCGAAAGCGTCGGCGGCCTTCAGGCGGCGGCCTTCGCCGGCATGGCCGTGACCGTACTCGGCCGCAGCGCCCTGGTGCCGGCGATGCGCGAGATCGGCCCGAACGAGGGCCTGCCGCCATTGCCGAAGATCGAGCTGCTGCTCTACAAGTCGAGCGCCGCGACCTCGAAGGCGGCGACCGCCTTGCACGACTACCTCGCGCACTATCTCCGCCTCGACGAGGAGCTCAGCGGCCGCGGCGACCCGATCGAGCTGTCCTGAGCTTCAAACCTTCGCGCGCGCGGCACTTTCGCGGAGCGCCAGTGACGGCCAGAACGCCGCCCATGGCTGGGCCTCTTCGAACGCAGCCGCGATGCGGAAGATCGTAGGCTCGTCGAGCCAGCGCGCAACGATCTGAAGGCCGATCGGCATTCCATCGCGATCGAAGCCGCAGGGCAGCGTCGCCGCCGGAAGGCCGGCGAGATTGATCGGCCAGGTGAAGGGCGACCAGCCCAGATGCGGATCGACCTTGCCGCCGTCGATCGTGTCGACGCCGAGGCGGCCGGCCTCGAACGCGGTCACCGCGACGGTCGGCGTCACCAGCGCATCGACGCGTTCGAAAAGCTTCAGGAAGCCGCTGCGAGCCTGGCCGCGGCGATACCCCGCTTCGATATAGTCCGTGCCGCTGTAGCGCCGGCCGGCACTGATGACATCGAGATAATCTGCTTCGGAGCTGGCGAGATCAGCCGTGCTCTTGCTCGCGACCGCGGCCGCCTGTTCGGTGAAGGCGATCGGCTTCAGCGTGTGCTCGAGGATGCCGGGATCAAGGCCAGGACCATCCATGGTGACCTGCGCGCCGCAGGCATCCAGAATGGCCAGCGCCTTGCCGAACGCCGCGCGCACATCGGGACTGACGGCGGCGTAGCCGAGATCGACGCTGGCGCCGATACGAATGCCGTTCAACGGCTCGGCATTCGCATCGAACCGCCGCGCCGCAACCGGCAGGCTCGCGGGATCGCGCAGATCGTAACCGGCGATGATCTCCAGCGTCAGCGCGGCATCCGCGACCGTGCGCGTGATCGGCCCGGTATGCGCGAGCGAGCCCCAGGACGGTGGCGAGAAGCCGGGCGAACGGGGCACCAGGCCAAAGGTCGGCTTCAGCCCGAACACTCCGCAAAAGGACGAGGGCACGCGGATCGAGCCGACGCCATCGGTTCCGATCGCGATCGGACCGCAGGCGGCGGCGACGCCCGCCGCCGCGCCGCCGCTCGATCCGCCGCTGGTGCGACCGGGGTTCCAGGGATTGCGCGTGGTGCCGGTGACCAGGCTGTCCGCCGTCAACTTGTAACCGGACTCGCAGGTCGTGGTCTTGCAGGTGATTATGGCACCCGCCTCCTTCAGCGCCGAGACAACCGCCGCATCGACATCGGGCACGAAGGCCTTGTTCATCGGCGAGCCACCATAGGCCGGCACGCCTGCGACGAAGACCAGATCCTTGATCGTGACGGGTACACCGGCGAGCGGTCCCTTGGCATCGCCGGCGCGCATCTCCCTGGTGAGACGATCGGCCTCCGCCCTCGCCTGCTCGTACATCGGCGTCACCACCGCGTTGCAGGCCTCGTTCGTCACCTCCAGCGCGGCAATGGTGTCGTCGACGACATCGCGCGGAGTGAACGCCTTGCGCCGGTAGCCGGCCAGGATCTCGGTTGCAGAAAGCGAGCCAAGGCCAGTCGGCGCCGGCGGGAAGGCCGTTCGGCCGGAACCATCAGTCATCATCAACCCTAAAAGTGCTAGCTGAGCGCCGCGTCGACGGCGCGCTTGGCCATGACCGTGACGAGATGCGCACGGTAGTCCGCTTCGGCATGGATGTCGGAGGTGAGACCGTCGGTGTCGATCCTGATCGCCGCGATCGCGGACGGATCGAAATTTCGCGACAGCGCTTCCTCCATCGGGGGAACGCGGAATACGCCGGAGCCCGCTCCGGTCACGGCCACGCGAACGCCATCGGCGAATTTCGCCACGAACACGCCGACCAGCGCATAGCGCGACGCCGGCGCCTTGAACTTGGCGTAGCCCGCCTTGACCGGCACCGGAAAGCGGATCGCCGTGATGATCTCGCCTGGTTCAAGCGCGGTCTCGAACAGGCCGCGGAAAAACCCGTCGGCCGCGATCTCGCGCGTGCTGGTGACGACGGTCGCGCCAAGACCGAGCACACCTGCCGGATAATCGGCCGCCGGATCGTTGTTCGCGACGGAGCCGCCGATGGTGCCGCGGATGCGCACGGCGGGATCGCCGATCATCGAAGCCAGCGCGGCAAGACCTGGAATCTTTGCCTGCACCAGCTTCGAGGCGGCCACCACCGCATGTGGCGTCATCGCACCGATGGTGATAGCGGCGCAATCGTCGGTGATGCCCTTCAGATGTCCGAGCCTCGACAGGTCGACTAGGGCAGGCGGACTGGCGAGCCGCTGCTTCAGCGTCGGGATCAGGGTCATGCCGCCGGCGACGAGCTTGCTGTCCTCGATCGAGGTCAGCAGTTTGGCAGCGTCGGGAATCCGGTCCGGCTGGTGATAGGCAAACGGCTTCATTGTCATCCTCCCTATTCAGCAGCGACCGGCAGCGACGCGTTTTGCAGCAGGCGCCAGATCCGGTTCGGCGTCGCCGGCATGTCGACGTGGGTGACGCCGAGATGCGACAGCGCATCGACCACCGCGTTGATGACCGCCGCCGGCGAACCGATGGTGCCGACCTCGCCGCAGCCCTTTACGCCCATCGGCGTGTGCGTGCACAGAGTCGAATGGGTCGCGATTTTCATCATCGGCATGTGGTCGGCGCGCGGCATGCAGTAGTCCATCAGCGAGCCCGACAGCAGCTGGCCCGAGCCCTCGTCATAGACCGCGTTCTCATAGAGCGCCTGACCGACGCCCTGCACGATGCCGCCGTGCAACTGGCCCTCGACAATCATCGGATTGATGACGGTGCCGACGTCGTCGACCGCGGTGTAGTTGACCAGCGTCACCGTGCCGGTTTCCGGATCGATCTCGACCTCGGCAATGTGGCAGCCGCCGGGATAGGTGAAGTTGACGGGATCGTAATAAGCCTGCTCCTCGAGCCCCGGCTCCAGCACTTCGAGCGGATAGTCGTGCGGCACGTAGGCGGCACCCGCGATCTCCTCGAACGTCTTCATGCGGTCGGTGCCCGCGACCGAGAATTTTCCGGCCTCGAAGTGAATATCCACTTCGGCTGCTTCGAGCAGATGCGCCGCGATCTTCTTGCCTTTCGCAACCACCTTGTCCGTCGCCTTCGACAGCGCCGCGCCGCCGACTACCAGCGAACGCGAGCCGTAGGTACCCATGCCGAACTGCACGCGATCGGTATCGCCGAACACGATATCGACATTGTCAAACGCGACGCCGAGCTTTTCCGAGACGATCTGCGCGAAGGTCGTCTCGTGGCCCTGGCCGTGATTGTGGGTGCCGATCATGACCGTGACCTGGCCGGTCGGATGCACCCGCACCGTGGCACTCTCATAGAGCCCGCCGCGCGCGCCCAATCGTCCCGCGAAGCGCGACGGCGCGAGGCCGCAGGCCTCGACATAGGTCGAGTAGCCGAGCCCGCGGAATTTGCCCCTGCGCGCCGACTCCGCCTTGCGGATACCGAAGCTCTTGACGTCGGCCGCGACAAGAGCGCCGTCGAGACACCCCATCGGATCGCCGGAATCGTACTGCACCAGCACCGGCGTCTGATACGGATAGGCCTCCTTCGGGATCATGTTGCGTCGGCGGATCTCCACCCGGTCGATCCCCATCTCGGTTGCCGCGACGTCGACGATGCGCTCCAAGACGAAAGTCGCCTCGGGTCGGCCGGCGCCGCGATAGGCGTCGACCGGAACGGTGTTGGTGAACACCACCTTCACGTTGCAGTAGATGGCAGGTGTGGTGTAGACGCCGCCGAGCAGCGGACCGTAGAGATTGGTCGGAATGTTCGGTCCGAAAGTCGAGAGATAGCCGCCCATATTGGCGAGCGTGTTGACACGGAAGGCCAGAAACTTCCCGGTCTCGTCCAGTGCGAGTTCGGCCTCGGTGACGTGATCGCGGCCGTGGCGATCGGAGACGTAGCCTTCGGAGCGGCTCGCCACCCATTTGATCGGCCGCATCACGCGCTTGGCGGCCCAGGTGATCACGGCCTCCTCACCGTAGTGGAACTGCTTGACGCCAAAGCCGCCGCCGACATCGGGCGCCACCACGCGCAGCTTGTGCTGCGGGATGTTCAGCACCAGCGCACCCATCAGGAAGCGAACGACATGCGGGAACTGGCTGGTGGTCCACAGCGTGAAGCGATCCGTGCCGGGCTCATATTCGGCGATCGCCGCGCGCGGCTCCATCGGGTTGCCGATCAGACGGTTGTTGACGAGGCTGAGCTTCGCGACATGTGCCGCTTTCCGGAACGCGGTCTCGACCGCGGCCTTGTCGCCGAGCTCCCAATCGCAACAGATGTTGTTCGGAACGTCGTCGAACAGTTGTGGCGCGCCGGGCCGCACCGCTTCGAGCACGCCGACCACCGAGGGCAGCACCTCGTAATCGACAGTCAGCAGCTCGGCTGCCGCACCGGCCTGCGCCGGCGTCTCCGCGACGACGAAGGCGACCATGTCGCCGACGAAGCGCACCTTGCCCCGCGCCAGCATCGGGAACGGCGGCTCCTTCATCGGCGCGCCCTTGGCATCCGTGATACCCCAACCGCAGGGCAGCGATCCCAGATTGTCCGTGGCGGCATCCTCGCCGGTAAGAACCGCAATGACGCCAGGCGATGCGAGTGCCGCACCCTTGTCGATGCCGCGCAGGATCGCGTGTCCGTGCGGCGAGCGCACGAACACACCCGCCGTCATGCCGGGCCGCTTGATGTCGGAGACGTAATTGCCGCGGCCGGTGAGGAAGCGCTGGTCCTCTTTCCGCTTGGGTGAAGCGCCGATCCCGATCACATTGCCCATGGTCACTCTCCCTTGGCGGCGTTCATGGCGGCAGCGCCAGCCATGACCGAGACGACGATGTTCTGATAGCCGGTGCAGCGGCAAATATTGCCTTCAAGGCCGTGGCGGACGTCGGCTTCCGTCAGGTCCGGCTTTTCGGTCGCGAGCGCCACCGCCGTCATCAGCATGCCGGGCGTGCAAAAACCGCATTGCAGACCGTGATGCTCACGAAACGCTTCCTGCATCGGATGCAGCTGGTTCGAACCGGGCGCACCTTGCAGGCCCTCGATGGTGAGCAGCGCCGCACCGTCGAGCGCAGGCGCCAGCAGCGTGCAACTCTTCACCGGCAGGCCATCGAGATGCACGACGCAGGCGCCGCATTGGCTGGTGTCGCAGCCGATATGGGTACCGGTGAGATTCAGCCGCTCGCGCAGCAGCTCGGCAACCAGCGTCGCCGGCTCGACCTCGACAGTTGTCGGCCGTCCGTTGAGTGTGAAGGATATCTGCACGATCATACTCCTGTGCGCGACGGGTCTTTAGGCGAGTGGAAGCGCGCTGCCGGTGGCCCATGTGGCCATCACGACGTCGCCGACGGTGAAGGGATCCGCGAAGAAGGTCTTTTCCGGCACGTAGGCGACGAACGCGTCATCCGGCACGGTGTCCAGCATGACCTTGACGAAATAGCCCTGGTACTCGATCGCAAGCACGCGGCTCGGCAGCGACGTGGAGCAGCCCGGCGGCAGCTCCCTGCCCGGCCGGACCAGCGCGACATCGTCGCGACGCACGGCGATATCGATCCTGTCACCGACGCTGACCGTGGACCGCGCCTGAAGCGGGACCTCGATGCCGTCAGGCGCGGCCTGCGCGAGCGTAAAAGTCGAACCGTTGACCTTCTCGACGCGCCCCGACAGGACGTTCTGCCCGCCCATGAATTCGGCGACGTAACGATCGTGCGGATGGGCATAGACGTCGCGCGCCGCGCCCGCCTGCTTGATTCTGCCCTGCTCCATCACCACGACCAGATCGGCGAGCGCGATCGCCTCGAGCTGGGTGTGGGTGACGTGGATGAAGGTGATGCCGAGCTCCTGCTGCATCCGCCTAAGCTCCTGGCGCATCTGCACGCGGAGCTGTTCGTCGAGGGCGGACAGCGGCTCGTCGAGCAAAAGTACCCTCGGCTCGGTGATCGCGGCGCGCGCCAGCGCCACACGCTGCTGCTGGCCGCCGGAGAGCTGGGCCGGCAGGCGGTCGGCGAATTGCGTCAGACGCACCTTCTCGATCATGGCATCCGCAGCGCGCAGACGATCGGCCTTCGACATGCCGCGCACGCGCAAGGCGAACGCGATGTTGTCGCGCACGGTTAGGTGCGGGAACAGCGCGTAGGACTGAAACATCATCGCGGTGCGCCGCTGCACCGGCGCGAGACCGACGACGTTCTGGCCGCCGATCACGATCTCACCCGCACTCGGGTCTTCATGCCCCGCGATCATGCGCAGAATCGTGGTCTTGCCGCAGCCGGACGGGCCGATGAAGCAGCAATAGGCGCCGTCGGCGATCTTGAGATTGACGCCGTCCACCACGTTGGTGACGCCGTCAAAGCTCTTGCAGATGCCCGCCAGTTCGATATCGCCGCGATCGCTCTTCATTCCCAGCTCAACCCTTTGTGCTGCTGCCGCGCTTCTTCTGGATCAGCACGATGCTGCCCAGGCTCGCGCCGATGACGATGAAGGAGACAATCGTCGTCACCGTGCCGAGCGCGTAAAGCGAGGGGGACGTGACGTTCAGGGTCATGCTCCAGATCTCCAGCGGCAGCGTGTTCAGTGAGCCCGCGGTCTGAAGGCTACGCGCAAACTCGTCGTAGGAGAGCGTGAAGCCGAACAGCGCGACCGCGACCAGGCCGGGCGCCAGTACCGGGATCATCACCAGCCGGATCGATTGCCAGCGGCTGGCGCCGAGGTCGTAGGCCGCCTCCTCCCAGACGTGGTTGAAGCGCGACATCACCGCAAACATCACGAGCACGCCGAACGGCAGCGTCCAGGACAGTTGCGCGCCGAGCGCCGAGGTGTACCAGCTCGCATTGAGCCCGAGGGCCTGGAATAACAGACCGGTGCCGAGGCCGAGCACGAGACCGGGCGCGACCAGGCTGCCGATCATCATGTAGAACACGACGGTGTCGCCGCGAAAGCGCTTGCGAAAACCGAGACCGGCGAGGAACGAGACAACCACCGTGATGACGGTGACAATGACGGCGAGCTTGATCGAACGATCGAACGAGCCCTTGACGTCGCCGGTCCGCACCTGGGTGAAGAGATCGACGAACCAGTGTAGCGACTGTCCCTTCATCGGGAAGACGAGGCCGCCGCGGATGTCCTGGAACGACAGGACGTAGATGCAGAACATCGGGCCGTACAGCGCGATCACATAGAACCCGAATAGCGTCGCCAGAAGATAGAACGTCCACGGCCGGCCGCCCTTGCTCGGTGCTATCGCCTTGGTCGTCGCGGGCGCGACCATCTTTGACATGTCGGTTTTGGGCATGTCGGCGAGAACCGCGCTCATCGCGTGATCTCCTGCCTGATGTCGACGGTGCGCAGGATCAGCGAGACGATCGCGACCAGCACCAGCGTCAGCAGCACGGCGCTCGCGGCTGCGGTCGGATATTGCAATACACCGACGTCCTCGTAGAACGCGCTGACCACCGAGGCCGAGCCGCCGCCGGACATCACCTTGACCACGAAGAAATCGCCCATCACGATCGAGACGACGAAGATGGTGCCGAGCGCGATGCCGCTCTTGGACATCGGGACCACGATCAGGCGCATGATGTCGAAACGGCTGGCGCCTGCATCGATCGCGGCCTCGATCAGCTTCTTGTCGATCCGTGCCATGGAATTGAAGATCGGCACGATCATGAAAATGGTGAGCTGATGGACATAGGCGATGACCACCGCGAGGTCGGAGAACAGCAACACTTCAAGCGGCTGGCGGATCACACCGAGCCCCAGCAGCACCTGGTTGATCAGGCCTTCCTTGCCGAGGAGCGGTATCCAGGAAATCATCCGGATGATGTTCGAGGTCCAGAACGGTACCGTGCAGAGCAGGAACAGACCAATCGCCAGCAGTTGGTTGCGGACGTGGAAAACCAGGAAGTATGCGACGAAGAAGCCAATGATCAGCGTGAAGATCCAGGTCAGAACCGTGAACTTGATCGTCGCCAGATACAGCTTCAGCGTCAGTGCCGAATGCAGCACCTCGACATAGCTTGCGAGCGTGAAACCCGGCGTCAGCCCGCCAAAGCCGTCAGTGGCGAAAAAGCTCGCCGCCAGCACGACCAGGATCGGCGCCACGAAGAACGGCACCAGCACCAGCACGAGCGGCGACACGTAGAGCCAGCCGGCGAGATTTGCGTGTGGTGAGGTTTGAGCTGGACTAAGACTTGGCTGCATGTCGGCAAACGCCTCGAAGTCGATCTTTTGGCACCGGCGCATCGTCGCGCCGGCGCTTCGTTCACGTCAGGGAAAGCAGGTTTCAGGCCACCTTGAAGTCGTTCCAGCGCTTGTTCATGTAGGCGGCTTCGTCCATCAGCGTGTTCCAGCAGGAGATGTTCTTGACGCGGTCGAGGAACGAGCCGCCGTCGCGTTTGGTGCCGCTCTTCTCCATCGGGACGCCATAGGGGTCGTTGACCACCTCGGGCGCGGGCTGGCCCTCGTACCAGAACGCCCATTCGGCCGGCGTGAGGAATTTCTTCGCAGTCGAAGGCACCGGGCTGTAATAGCCGTAACGCGCGACGAAGCCGCCCTGCCAGCCCGACAGATACCAGTTGAGATATTCGTAGGCCGCGTCCAGCTTCTTGCCCGAGAGATGCTTCATCAGGCCCATGCCGTTGCACCAGCCGCGATAGCCTTCCTTGCCGTTCTTGATGTTGACCGGCGCGTAGACGCAGGGGATTTCTTTCACGCGCACCGCGGCAACCGCCGGCGACCACATCGACTGGATCACCACTTCGCCCGCCGCCATCAGCTGCACCGACTGGTCGAAGGTGGTCCAGGTCGCGCGGAACTGGCCCTGCTTCTTGAGCTCGATCAGCTTGTTGCAGGTGAAGTCGATCTCCTCCTTGGTCATGTTGCCCTTGTTGCCGTACTTGATCAGGCCGGCGCTTTCGAAGCAGAGCGCGGCGTCCATGATGCCGATCGCGGGCACGTCGAGGATCGCGGCCTTCCCCTTGAATTTCGGATCGATCAGATCCTTCCATTCCGTGACTTCATGGCCGACGAGGTCGGGGCGGTAGCCGATGGAGTCGGCGTTGTAGACCTGTGGCAGGAACGTCGCCCATTCCGTGACGCCGTCGTTGAGGTCGGTCGAATCGGGCTTGGCGATATACATGGCCTCGTAAGGCGAGATGCCCTGGCGCGGGATCTTGTGACCGTCGATCTCGCCCTTGGTGAAGATCGGCAGGATGTTGTCGAACTCCTTGACCTTCTTGACCTCGATGCCCTGGATCACGCCGCGCTTGGCGGCGAGCTTGGCCTGCCAGCCCTCGAGATCGGCGATATCGACCGTATTAGGCTGGCTTATGAAGCGGTTGATGGCGGCGGAGGTGTCGAGGTTCTGCATCGTTACCTTGAAGCCGAGATCCTTGGCCGCCTGGTCACCGATCGCCTTCACCACCGAATAGGACACGCCGACATGGCGCAGCTCGATATCCTTGATCTCCTGCGCCCAGATGGTCGGGAATCCGCGGATCGCGTCCGATCCTGCGGCCGCGCCGGCCACCGCCGCGGCGCCCTTCAACAGCGTGCGCCGGCTCAGCTTTTTCGCAGACTTGTCGCTCGTCCCCGCCGGATTGGCAGTGGATGTCCCCTTGTCCCTGTCAAGCATGGCAACCCTCGTTGGCTACGATGAACGCTCGCACCGATCGCCATTGACCGGCTGCGATATGATCGATTGCACAGGAGGCTATGGGCGGAACTTTGCGAAGTAAAATTGGAAGTAAAAATTCGCGCTATAAGGGAGGCTAATGGTTCGGACGGCTGCATTTGCTTTTGGCAGCACGCATAAGAAGGCGTCAGGACGTGCATACAAGACGGCGAATGCGGCGCGGCGGACTTTTTCACGCAGCACGTGTGACAAGGCTTGCGCTGCTCGCGGCCGGAACATCGTGCGCGGCGCACGCCGGCGCCGTGTCGATCGCACCTGCGGGGCTGCAAGCGATCGGCACCGTCGATCCCCGCTTCCAGTCCTACAACATCGAGATGGTGGAGCTGACCGGCGGGCGGTTCTGGAAGCCTTATCCGCAAACGATGCGCACGCGGGTTGACAAGGATCGCTACAGTTACAGACCTCCAATCGATCTCGGCAACACGCGTCTGCGCAAGCTCGCGGTGGCGTTGTCGCCGGCGTATCTGCGCGTGAGTGGCACCTGGGCCAATGCGACGTTCTTCGCCGACACCGCGAATGCGCCGGCTGCACCGCCCCCGGGATTCGACGCAGTGCTAAGCCGCGCGCAGTGGCGCGGCGTCGTCGACTTTGCGCGCGCGACTGGTGCGGAGATCGTCACCTCCTTTGCCATCAGCCCGGGCAGCCGCGATGCGGATGGCCTTTGGAGGCCGGATCAGGCGCAACGCCTAATCGACTATACGCGTTCGCTGAGCGGCCACATCGCCGCCGCCGAATTCATGAACGAGCCGACGCTCGCGGCGATGAGCGGAGCGCCGCGAGGATATGACGCGAAAGCCTATGTTCGCGATTTCGACGTCTTTCGCGACTGGATACGGCGCGCGGCGCCGGAAACACTGATCGTCGGCCCGGGCTCGGTCGGCGATTCCACGTCCTCTTCCGCGTCAAGTATTCGCACCCGCGATCTGCTTGCCAATTCCGGAGCCGACGTCGATCGCTTCTCGTACCATCACTACAACACGATCTCACCACGCTGCGGCGGCCGCGATGAGCCGGCACGCGCGTTGTCCGAAGAATGGCTCGCCCGAACCGATGCGACGCTGTCGATCTACCGTGGCCTGCGCGATGAATTCGCGCCGAGCAAACCGATCTGGCTGACGGAAACCGCCGATGCCGCTTGCGGCGGCAACCGCTGGGATAAGACTTTCCCCGATACGTTCCGCTATCTCGACCAGCTCGGAGGCCTGGCCAAGGCTGGCGTTCAAGTGGTGATGCACAACACGCTGGCCGCGAGCGATTACGGATTGCTGGACGAGAAGACGTTCCGCCCGAGACCCAATTATTGGGGCGCGCTGCTCTGGCATCGGTTGATGGGCACGACGGTGCTCGGCGCAGGCGCAGCGATGGCGCCCGGCCTCCATGTCTACGCGCACTGTCACCCGTCGATGCGCGGCGCCGTGACCGTGCTCGCGATCAATATCTCGCGCAGCGCAACGCGCACGATCATGTTACCGCTGTCCGCCAAACGCTACACTTTGCAGGCAGCAGGACTGAATGGTGCAACCGTGCAACTGAACGGCAAGACGCTCGCGCTGACCGACGAAGATGGGCTGCCGCACCTCGCCGCGCGCAAGACTGCGGCCAGCGCAGTGCGCCTCGCGCCTGAGACCATCACCTTCCTCGTCGTCCCGGGCGCTGCGAACCCGGCGTGCCGATGACCGCGTTCAGGATCTGAGCGAGTCCCGCGCCGTCTCCGGCGCCATCAGGGTTGCGACGATCGTGATGATCGAGAGCGCGATGATGTAGACCGACACCGCCCAATAGGAACCGGCCCACGCGAGCAACGCGGTTGCGATCAGCGGCGAGAAGCCGCCACTGAGCGCGGCGGCAACGTTGGCTCCCAGCGATGCGCCGCTGTAGCGCACCTGAGTGCGGAACAGCTCCGGCATGAAGGCAGCCTTCGGCCCGAACAGCAGCGCATGCGTCAGTGTCATCGTGACGACGAGCGCGAGCGTGATCAGGGCCGGCTCCCTGGTGTCGAGGAACCAGAACAACGGAAACGCCAACGCCACCGAGAACACGCCGCCGGCGAGATACAGCGCTTTGCGGCCGAAGATGTCGGACAGCCAGCCGGCGAGAGGCAGCGTCGCGAGCTCGACGAGTGCGGCATAGACCACCGCATTTAGGATCACCTGCCGCGGCAGGCCGAGCTGCGTCGTTGCATAGACCACGGTGAAGACAGTGAGGAGATAAGCGAGCCCGACTTCGGACACGGTGATACCGACCGCCAGCAGGAAGCTGCGCCAATCGCGGCGCAGGACTTCCAGCGCCGGCTGCGCCAGCACCTCCTTGCGCTCGAGCACCTCCTTGAAGTGCGGCGTCTCCGCGAGTTTCAGCCGCACGATGAACCCGACGCCGACGAGCAGGATGCTGATCAGAAACGGCACGCGCCAGCCCCAGCTCAGGAAGTCCGCTTCGGGCAGCTGCGTCATCAGACCAAAAATGCCGGTGGAGGCGGCGACGCCGACGGGGAAGCCGATCTGCACCAGGCTGCCGTAGAAGCCGCGGCGGTTGCCGGCGTGCTCGGCCACCATGACCACGGCGCCGCTCCACTCGCCACCGAGCCCGATGCCCTGGACGAAGCGCAAAATGACGAGGAAGATCGGCGCCCAGACGCCGATCTGGCTGTAGGTCGGCAGGCAGCCGATCAGGAACGTGCCCAGTCCCATCGCCATCATGGTCGCGACCAGCATCTTCTTGCGGCCGAGCCGGTCGCCATAATGCCCGATGATCGCGCCGCCGATCGGCCGCGCGACGAAGCCGACCGCATAGGTCGAGAACGCCGCCAGCGTGCCGACGAAGGGATCGAAGCTCGGGAAGAACAGCTTGTTCAGCACCAGCGCCGCCGCCGTGCCGTAGATCAGGAAGTCGTACCACTCGATCGCGGTGCCGAGCGCACTCGCCCACACCACATGCGCCGTCGTCGATTTCTCCCTCGCCGTGGAGATCCCCGATGCTGCCGTCATTACCATCCGCCCCAAAATTCCAGGTGGCATCATGGCTAAACGTTGTGGCGGTTGCAACTTGTGGGAGTGTCAGGTCTCCCCAAATCACGATGCGAGATTTTCGCGCCACTGCCTCCTCACCGTCGTCCCGGCGAAGGCCGGGACCCATAACCACAGGGAGGAGCTTGGCGAGGACCGGTGCTCCGGTACTGCGACCGCCCGGCAGCGATAGATCACGCGGTATGGGTCCCGGCCTTCGCCGGGACGACGTAGTCCGTATTCGCCATTGACAAACTTATTCGCCATTATCTAATTTATCTGCCAGAACAACCAGCCGCGCCAAGCGGCCCAAAAAGAGAGGGAACGACGATGAGAGGGCTTTTGGCCTGCGCCATGCTCGCGGCCATGACTTCGGTTGCCATGACCACCGTTGCGAACGCGCAAATCTCCGACGACGCGGTGCGGATCGGCGTGCTGACGGATCTGTCGAGCTGGGGCCGCGACAACAGTGGGCCGGGCTCCGTGGAGGCCGCGAAAATGGCGGTGGAGGAGTTCGGGCCCACCGTGCTCGGCAAGCCGATCGAGATCATCAGCGCCGACCACCAGATGAAGACCGACGTCGGCGTACAGATCGTGCGCGGCTGGTTCGACAACGGCAAGGTCGATACCGTCGTCGACATCCCAAATTCCGGCATCGCGATCGCCGTGCACAACATGGTGCGCGAGCGCAACAAGGTTGCGCTGCTCTCCGGCCCCGGCGCGAGTTCGCTGACCGACGAGCTTTGCAGCCCCAACACCGTGCATTTCACCTACGATACCTACGCGCTGTCAAAGGTGACGGCCTCCGCCGTGATCAAGGAAGGCGGAAAATCCTGGTACTTCATCACCGCCGACTACGCCTTCGGCCAGCAGCTCGAGAAGGACGCCACGCGCTTCATCAACGAGATGGGCGGCAAGGTTTTGGGTGGCGTGAAGCACCCGACCAATACGGCCGATTTCTCCTCCTTTGCACTCCAGGCGCAAAGCTCGAAATCGGACGTCGTCGCCTTCGCCAATGCCGGCCAGGACACCGACAATGCGATCAAGCAGTCGGGCGAGTTCGGCCTGGTCCAAGGCGGACAGAAACTGGTCGGCCTCTTGATGTTCGACACCGACGTGCATGCGATCGGCCTCAAATCCGCGCAGGGCACCTACATGACCACCGCGTCGTATTGGAACATGGACGAGGCGACCCGCGCATGGTCACGGAAATTCTACGAGCGCACCAAGGTGATGCCGACCATGATCCAGACCGGCGTTTACGGCTCGGTGCTGCATTATCTCAAGGCCATCAAGGCCGCCGGCACCGATGATCCCGCCAAGGCGATGGCCAAGATGCGCGAGCTGCCGATCGAGGATACATTCGTCCATGGCGGACGCTTGCGCGAGGATGGCCGCGTCATTCGCGACATGTATCTCGCCAAGGTGAAAACACCCGAGCAGTCCAAAGAACCCTGGGATTATCTGGAGATCATCAAGACGGTGAAGGGAGAGGACGCCTTCCGCCCGGTCTCCGAGTCCAAATGTCCGCTGCTGAAGAAGTGAGGCCCGCATGACCGGCAACGAGCGCAACGCAGGCGAAACCTATGAGTGCGATGTGCTCGTGGCCGGATCGGGCTGCTCCGGCATGTCGGCCGCTATCACCGCACGCTATCGCGGCCTCGACGTCCTGATCGTCGACAAGGAGCCGCGATTCGGCGGCACGACCGCGCGGTCCGGCGGCTGGTTGTGGATTCCCGGCACGTCGCTGGCAAAGGCTTACGGCATCGAGGACACGCCGGAGCAGGCGCGGACTTACCTGCGGCACGAAGCCGGCAACAACTTTGACGCCGCGCGGGTCGATGCGTTCCTGAGCGCCGGGCCCGAGGCGGTCGATTTTTTCACCAGCAAGACGGCGCTCCGTTTCGACATGCCGCTGGTGTTCCCGGACTACCACGCCGAGGCGCCCGGCGGCACCCAGGGCGGTCGTTCGATGGTGGCACGCCCGTTCGACGGCCGCGAGCTCGGCGGCCAGATCAAGACCCTCGGCATGCCCCTGCCCGAGCTGACCGTATTCGGCATGATGCTCGGATCCGGCAAGGACATCGTCCATTTCATGCGCGCGACGAAGTCGCTGACCTCAGCGGTCTATGTCGCAAAGCGCCTGTCGCGGCATCTGATGGACGTGCTGCGCTACGGCCGCGGCATGACGCTGACCAACGGCAATGCGCTCGCCGGGCGCCTCGCGAAATCCGCGCAGGACATGAAGATTCCGATGTGGCTGTCCGCGCCGGTACGCGAGCTGACGGTCGAGAACGGCACTGTCACCGGCGCCATTGTCGCCCGCGAGGGACGCGACGTCCGCATTCGTGCAAGACAAGGCGTCGTGCTCGCCTGCGGCGGTTTCCCGCATGATGTCGAACGGCGCAAGAAGATGTTCCCACACGCGCCGACCGGCAACGAGCACTTTTCGCCGGGACCGACCGGCAACACCGGCGACGGCCTCCGGCTTGCCGAGAACGCCGGCGGACACATCGAGGACCGCCTGCCGAACGCGGCAGCCTGGGTCCCGGTCTCGGTCACCAAGCGCAAGGACGGCTCAAACGGCGTGATGCCGCATTTCATCGACCGCGCCAAACCCGGCGTGATCGCGGTGATGCGTGACGGCAAGCGCTTTGCCAACGAGGGCAATTCCTATCACGACTTCGTCCAGGCCATGGTCAAGGCGGCGAAGCCCGGCGAGGAGATCGCGGCCTACCTGGTCTGCGATCACCAGACCCTGCGCAAATACGGCCTCGGCTGCGTACCGCCATTCCCGATGCCGCTGGGTCATCACCTCAAGACCGGCTATCTCATGCGCGGCGAGACGCTGGAGGCGCTCGCGGCAAAGGCGGGCATCGACAGCACGGCGTTCGTCGGGACCGTCAAGCAGTTCAATGCGACCGCACCACAGGGACATGATGCGGCCTTCGGCAAGGGCTCGAAGGCCTATAACCGCTACCAGGGCGATGCGCTGCACGGCCCGAACCCCTGCGTCGCCCCAATCGAGAACGGCCCGTTCTACGCTATCAAGATGGTAGTCGGCGATCTCGGCACCTATGCCGGCATCGTCACCGACGAGAATGCGCGGGCGCTCGATGCTGAAGGACGGGTGATTCCCGGGCTGTATGCCGCCGGCAACGACATGGCGAGCATCATGGGTGGCAATTATCCCGGCGCCGGCATCACGCTTGGGCCGGCGCTGACCTTCGGCTACATTGCCGGCCGTCATCTCGCCGACAGCGCCGCCAAGCGCAACGCGGCGTAAGCGAGCCGCACGCCAGGAGGCGCATGAAAAGAGAAAGCCGCGGCATCCAGTCGATCGAGGTCGGCGGAGAATTGCTCCGCGCGCTTGCGAGATGCGGCGAGCCGATGATGCTGCGCGATCTCGCGCGCGAGGCCGGCATGACGCCGGCCAAGGCGCATCCCTATCTCGCCAGCTTCTCCCGCATCGGCCTGATCGAGCAGGACGAGACCACCGGCCGTTACGAGATCGGCGCGCTGGCGCTGGAGCTCGGCCTGATCAGCCTGCGCCGCCTGTCCGGCGTACGCATCGCAGGACCGAAGATAGCGGCGCTCGCAAGTCAGATCGGGCATGCGGTCTCGCTCGCGGTCTGGGGGACGCACGGCCCGACCGTGGTGCAGCTGGAAGAACCCGGCCAGCCGGTGCATATCGTGATGCGGGCCGGTTCGGTGATGGCGCTGCTGGAGACAGCCACGGGCCGGGCTTTTGCCGCCTTCCTGCCGGAGAAAACCATCAACGCCGCACTCGAAAGCGGCCTCGATCGTCACGGCGTCGGCTACAATCCGAAACGCACCGTGAAAGGCGCGAAGCTCGCCGACATGCTCACCGAGGTCCGCAAGCACGGCCTCGCCCGCGCGCTCGGCGACCCCCTGCCCGGCGTCAACGCATTCTCAGCGCCCGTGTTCGACCATTCCGGCCATGTCGCGCTGGTGATCACCGCGATGGGGCCGGAAGGCACGTTCGATGCCCGCTGGGACAGCCCCATCGCCCACGCGCTAAGCGACTGCGCCGGCGGGATCTCGAAGCGGCTGGGTCACGGGATAACGGCTGCGGCGGAGTGAGGGGCTCGCTGCCTCATCCGACCTCCGCTGTCATGCCACGCGAAGGCGGGGCATCCAGTACGCCGCGGCACCTCGGTTCACCGCGGGCGTCTTGGCGTACTGGATCGCCCGGTCAAGCCGGGCGATGACAGAGAATGGGTCCGCCCTACTTGTCCCTCACCGGCACCGTGTAATTCAGGATCAACCGCCCACCATCCGGATAGATCGTCTGTCCCGTGATATACGACGCATCGTCGCTTGCCAGGAACGCCACGACGGAGGCCACCTCGCCCGGCTCGCCGCCGCGGCCGGCCGGCGTGCGTGACATTACGGTTTTGCGGGCATCCTCCGAGGTGTAGATGGACGATGCCACCATGTCGGTCAAAATCGTGCCCGGCCCGACAGCGACGACGCGAATATTGTGCGGAGCCAGCGCGACGGCGGCCACTGATGTGAGCTGCTTCATGCCGCCCTTGGACATGGCGTAGGTGGCAAGCGCCGGGATCGCCAGCAGCGCGTTCACCGAAGACATGTTGATGATGACTCCGCCGCCGCTACCTTGCGCAATCATCTGCTTCGCCGCCGCCTGCACGCCGAAGAACGCGCCCTTCAGATTGATGCCGATGATCTCGTCAAATTCTTCTTCGGAAATCTCCAGGAGGTCCCGGTTGCGGGCGACGCCGGCATTGTTGACCATGATGTCGAGCCGGCCGAACTCCTTTGCGGCAGTTGCGACCAGCTGGTCGACATCGGCGCGCTTTGCGACATTGCCGACGACAGTGCGCAAGGCCTCCGGCCGTCCGAGCTCGGCAGCCGTCGCGGCCAAGCCATCGGCATCGACGTCCGAGATGACGACTTTGACGCCGTCGTCCAGGAATCGTTTCGCGCAAGCCTTGCCGATACCGCGCGCCGCGCCGGTGATGGCGGCGACCTTGCCGGATTGTTTCATGGTCTCACTCCAGAGTATCTGCTTCGACAGCAGACTGTCGCCGGGCGAGAAACCCGGCTCAGGCCGCCGCGAAGCCGAGATGAGCACGGAACCGGTTCTTGATAAAGACAGCATCGCGCGAGGGCAGCGAGCGCGGCGGATTTTCGGCCAGTACCTTGATGACAAAAAGCCGCGGGCCATCGGCCGTCTCGTCGAGCTGCGTCGCCAGACGTGCCACCTCCTCGAGCGTCCGCACGGTTCCGGTCGCGGCAAAGCCGCAGGCCACAGCAATCGCGGTGAGATCGACGCCGCGCCCGGTGTGGCTGGCCTGCATCCCGGTCTCGCCAAAATGCTGATTGTCGATCACGACGATGTCGAGATTGCGCGGGCGTGCGACGCCGATGGTCGCCATGCCGCCGAGGCCCATCAATTGCTCGCCATCCCCGGTCAAGGCGAGGACGCGCTTTCCCGGCTGGGCCTGCGCGAGGCCAAGCCCGATCAGCGCGGCGCCGCCCATGGCGCCCCAGAGATAGAAATTGCCGTCGTGGTCGCCGACCGAATGAAGGTCATAGGTCGGCGAGCCGAGGCCGGAGACGACCAGCGTGTCCTTGCGATTCTTCAGGAGCGCGGCGACCGCGGCGCGGCGATCGAGTTGAGCTTGCATTGGCATCACCACTTCTTCTTGCCGATCAGGCGCTGCCCGATCAAAACGGCAATCTGCTGATCGGATTCGTAGGCAAGCGGCGCGGCCGATTCGACCGTCTCGATCAGATCCTCTCCTGTCTCCGCGCGCATCACCTTCAGGCCGATCGCCTCCAGCGAGGGCTGGGTAGCCCGGCTCATCGGCACCTGCCAGGGATTGAACTCGGCCCATTCGCCGCGCATCGTCACCAGCATCAGCAGTGGAAATCGTCCGATTGCCGACAGCGACAGCATGTTGATGCAATTGCCGACCCCGCTCGACTGCATCAAGAGCACGCTGCGCTGTCCACCGAGCCAGGCGCCTGCGGCGATGGCAACGCCCTCCTCTTCCGTCGTCAGCACGTTGGTGGTGACGTCGCGGTCGGCCGAGAACAGGCTGATGAGCTGGCTGTGGCCGGCATCGGGGACGTAGGACATCTGCCGCACGTCGGCGGCTTTCAGGATGCGGTAGAGCTCGGACGGCCAATCGTCTGCGCGCGTGTCGGGATTGGATTGAAGGCTGTGCACCGCTTGTCTCCGTGATTTCGAGCGGCACTCTAGCGATGTTCAGGCCCGAAAGCTCTTACCGTCTGGCGCGATCAGGTATCGAGGGATTGTATAGCTGCCTCTTCCACTGCCGGTGGGACAGCGCACGATGCGCATGGCTGCGCCCTCTCCCTTGCGGGAGAGGGCATCACCGCTGATAGATACAAACTCATTTGGGTGAGGGGTATCTCTCCGTGCACTCATCCGCATCTATATGCGCGGAGAGATACCCCTCATCCGGCGCTTCGCGCCACCTTCTCCCGCAAGGGGAGAAGGAAGAGGAGCCATCGGCAGCTTCTCGAGCTCTAGCCAAACCGACGCGGCCGCAGTCCGGCATGAAACCAGGTGATCATGGAATAGATGTCATAGACGGGCAGTCCAACTTCGGCCTGCAAAGCTGCCGCATAGGGCGGCATGTTGGTGCATTCCAGCACGATCGCGCCGACATCCGGGTTCCTGGCGACCAGCTCCTTGCCGGCCTCGACCACGTCACGTTCGGCTTGCGCGATGTCCATGTCGTCCTTCTCGGCCTTGATCAGGACGCGGAAGAATTCCTTGCCGCGCTCGGTGCCGACCAGCGGCGTATCGAGCGGCACGCCGGCACCTGCGAGATGGGCCGGCGTCAAGGTCGAACCGGATACCGTGACGAGGCCGACGCGCTTGCCCGGCGGCAAGGTCGCCTGCACCCACGGCACCTGCATCAGTGACGAGGTCGCGACGGGAACGCCGACCGCGGCTGCGATCTCTTTCTGGAACAGCGAGAGGAAGCCGCAATTGGTGGTGATGGCTTCGGCCCCGAGCCGCACCAGATCCTTTGCCGCATCGATGAAATCCGGGAGCAGACCGGCGGCGCCCTTCAACACCACCTTCTCCGGCGAGGCACCGCTCACCACGCGGTAGAGCACGGGAAATGGCCAGGTGGTGCCGTTGCCCATGTCGCCGGGAATGCGGGGAAAGCGCGCCTCCAGCATCAGGATGCCGAGCGGCGCTCCATAGATGGCCTTGCCGCCGCGGGCGATTCGGGAGGACGAGTTGGCTGGAGCGGTCATGATGCGGTCTCAGAGAAAACGATCGGGCGAAAACGGCGCGAGCGGAATTTCCGGCGACTTGCCGCTCAGAAGCTGGGCGACGAGACGACCAGTGCGCGCCGAGCCGACCAGGCCGATATGGCCGTGGCCGAAGGCATAGACGATGTCGCGCGAGGCCCGCGCGTAACCGATGCAGGGACGTCCGTCCGGCATGCTCGGCCGATGGCCGAACCAGGTCTTGATACGCGAAGCCGGAATGTCCGTCGGCAGTTTTGGGAACATGCTGAAGAGGTTGTTGCGCAAAATCTCGGCGCGCTTCCAGTTCGGCTCGGCCTCGAGGCCTGCGATCTCGACCGTGCCAGCGGCGCGCAAACCCTTGTCGGTCCAATTCACCACCATCTTCGCATCCGAGGCCATCATCGAGCTGCGCGGGCCCGTTTCCGGATTCTCGATCATGACGTGATAGCCGCGCTCGGTCTCCAGCGGCAGCGGATCGCCGACGGACGCCGTGAGCCGCTTTGAATGCGCACCGGCGGCAATCACCGCGGCATCGCACGCAATCTCGCCGGTCTCCGTGACGACGGCGACTAACTTGCCGTCGTTGAGTCTGAGGCCTGTCGCCTTGTTCCGCACAAGCTTGGCGCCGCTTGCCAGCGCATGTTGCGCGAGGGCCGCGACATAGGCTCCGGGGTCGCGGCAGCGCCCGGCCTCTTCCACCACCACGCCGAAAGTGTAGCGCGGATGCAAATCGGGCTCGCGCTGACGCATCTCGTCGGCCGAAAGCTCCAGCCATTCGACACCAACGCGTTTGCGCACGCGCCAGCCGAGATCATTGTCGAAATTGCCGCGCGACGGGAAGACATGCATCACGCCGTTACGCTCGATCAATTCAGGAACGCCCGCCTCCTCCGCGAGCTTCTTGTGCAGCAGTGGCGCGTCCTTCAGAAGGTCGCGTAGCGCAAATGCCGTCGTCTCGACCCGCGCCTCGGTCCAGCCCGAGAGCAGATATTTGATCAACCAGGGCAGCACCTTCGGCAGATAAGACCAGCGGATCGCGAGCGGTCCAAGCGGATCCATCAGATAGAAGGGCACCTTCTTCCAGACGCCGGGCTCGGCCGGCGGGATCACCGAATGCGAGGAGAGCCAGCCGGCATTACCGTAGCTCGCCGCCTGTTCGCCACCGGGCTCGCCCGGATCGATTAGCGTGACGCGATGGCCCTCGCGTAGCGCTTCGATGGCGCTGATCACGCCGACCGCGCCAGCACCGATGATGGCGACGTGGCGGCCCTCCGACATCGCTTAGGCCTTCACCGCAGGGGCAAAGTCCTTGCCGACCGACATCGCCCGCGGATCGATGATGCAGTGGAGGATCGACGGCTTGCCCGAGGCGAGCGCACGCTCGAACGCCGGCGCGAACTCTTCCGTGCGCTCGACGCGCTCGCCGTGGCCGCCGAACGCTTTCGCGTACATCGCGAAATCCGGGTTCTTGAGCTGGGTGCCGACCACGCGACCGGGATAGTCGCGCTCCTGGTGCATGCGAATGGTACCGTATTGCGCATTGTCGACGACGATAACGACGAGGGCTGCATCGTACTGCACGGCGGTCGCGAATTCCTGCCCGTTCATCAGGAAGCAGCCGTCGCCGGCGAACGCGATAACGGTGCGATCCGGATATTGCCGTTTCGCGAGCACCGCCGCCGGCACGCCATAGCCCATCGAGCCCGAGGTCGGCGCGAGCTGCGAGGCAAAGCTGTGGAAGCGATGATGGCGATGAATCCAGCCGGCGTAGTTGCCGGCACCGTTGCAGACGATGGCGTCCTTGGGCAGGCGATCGCGCAGCCAGGTCATGACTTGGCCATACTGGAACGTGCCCGGCAGCTCGCGCGCCTTGTCGGTCCAGGCGAGATAATCGGAATGCGCCTTGGCGGCCTCGCCCTTCCAGGCGACTGCGCCGGCGGACTTCAGCGTCTCGACCGCGGCCGCGAACGCGGCGGGCGTGGCTTGTATCGCGAGTGCCGGCTGATAGACGCGGCCGAGCTCTTCCGAACCCGGATGCACGTGGATCAGCTTCTGCTGCGGAGTCGGAATATCGAATAGCGTGTAGGACGAGGACGGCATCTCCGACATACGGCCGCCGATCAACAGAATGACGTCGGCGCCGTCGATGCGCGCCTTCAGGCCCGGGCTCGGGCCGATGCCGAGATCGCCGGCATAGTGCGAGTGATCGGCGTCGATCAGCGACGCGCGGCGGAACGAGGTCGCGACCGGCAGGTCGAACCGCTCGGCAAAGCGCGCGATGCTCCTGGTCGCCTCATCGGTCCAGCGCGAGCCGCCGAGAATGACGAGCGGCGCCTTGGCGCTGGCAAGCATGGCGCCAACGCGCTCGATATCGGCAGGCGCCGGCCAGCTCACCGCCGGCTCGATCCGCATGGCGTCCGCAACGGCAGCAGTCTCGGTCAGCATGTTCTCGGGCAACGAGATCACGACGGGACCGGGACGGCCCTGCATGGCGACGCGGAAGGCGCGCGCGACCAGTTCCGGAATCCGGTCGGGACGATCAATCTCGACCGCCCATTTCGCCATGGTGCCGAACACCGCCTTGTAGTCGAGCTCCTGGAACGCCTCGCGCTCGCGCATGCCGGTGTCGACCTGACCGACGAACAGGATCATCGGCGTGGAATCCTGCATCGCGATGTGGACGCCATGGCTGGCATTGGTGGCGCCGGGGCCGCGGGTGACGAAGCAGATTCCGGGGCGGCCGGTGAGCTTGCCATACGCCTCCGCCATCATTGCGGCCCCCCCTTCGGCGCGGCAGATCATGACGTCGATCGGGCTGTCGTGCAGCGCGTCGAGCGCCGCAAGGTAGCTCTCGCCCGGCACGCAGGTGACACGCTCGACGCCTTGCGCGACGAGCTGATCGATCAGGATCTGGCCCCCGGTGCGGGTGTTGCGAATGGTCATGACGGCTCCCTCAAGGCTTTGGCGATGCGTTTCGCAGCTTCGCGAAAAATTTTGTTCCGGGCTGGCGTAGGACAGCCGGAAACAAGGTGCAAGGCCGAAACCGCTGCCCGGCATTACGGCCTCGTCATGCCTCTCCGGCAAATAGCGGCGGCAGCCATGCCTCTCTCGGACGTCGACCGGGGAGCAGGCCCCCTTGCCATCATGCCCCTTTGCGCTGCCGCGCGCTCGCCAGCAGCACCAGCATGAACGAGGCCGCCGTCATCAGTGTCGAGATCGCGGCGATGGTCGGGTCGATCTCGTCGCGGAGCGCGGTGAACATGCGCTTGGTCAGCGGCTGATACTGGCCGCCGGAGATGAACAGCGCGACGATGGTCTCGTCCATCGCCGAGATGAAGGCGAAGATGCCGCCTGCAACCACGCTGGACTGGATCTGCGGCAAGGTCACCGCGAAGAAGCTGCGCAGGCGGTTCATGCCGAGGCTACGCGCCACCATTTCCTGCGCCGGATCGAAGCTTTGCAGGCCCGCCAGCACCGAGATGATGACGTATGGCAGGCCCAACATGACGTTTGCCAGCACCAGGCCCGGCAGTGTCGCGACCAAGCCGACTTTGGCATAGAGGAAGAAGATGCCCACCGCGGTGATGATGATGGGCACGACCAGCGGCAACAGCAGCATCATGTGGATCAGCCGCATGATGCGCAGCTTCGACTGGTTGATGGCGTAGGCGGCGGCGACGCCGAGCGGCGTCGCGATAACAACGGTCAGCAGCGCGACCGTCAGCGTCACCCGCGTCGCCTGCATCCAGGCCGTGCTGGAGAAATACTGCTGATACCAGCGCAGCGAGAACGACGGCGGCGGAAAGGTCAGAAAGCGCGCGCTGGAGAAGGAGATCGGCGCGATGATCAGCACCGGCAGGATCAGGTAGACCAGCACCAGCGCGCTGATCATATAGAGTGCGATCCGGGCGGGCGACAATCGCATCATTTCTGCCCCAATATGCGATCGAGCGAGATGAAGCGGCTGACGGCGAAAAAGATCGCGAGCACGCTGACGAGCAGCACGACGGCGACCGCGCTCGCAGCGCCGAACTGGTTGTAGAGCTCGACGTTGCGGCTCACCAGCATCGACACCATCACCGTGCGGCCGCCGCCGAGCAGTTCCGGCGTGATGTAGAAGCCGAGACAGAGCACGAACACCATGGTGCAGCCCGCGAGCACGCCCGGCAACGACAGCGGCAGAAAGACGCGGACGAAAGTGAGCGACGGGCTCGCCCCCAGGCTGGCGCCCGCCTGCATCAGATCGGACGGGATCTTCTGCATGGTGGCGTAGAGCGGCAGCACCATGAACGGCAACAGGATGTGTACCGTCGCAACCACCGTGCCGAAGGTGTTGTGCACCAGAGCAAGCGGTTCGCCTGTCACGTCGAGATAACGCAGCAACTGGTTGATCACGCCGGTGCGCTGGAGCAGCGCCAGCCAGGCATAGGCCCGCACCAGCACGCTGGTCCAGAATGGCAGCACGACCAGCGACAGGATGAGGATGCTCCACCCTTTCGGCACCGAATTGGCGAGATATGCCACGGGATAGCCAAGCAGCAGCGCGATTCCCGTGACCGCGAGGCTGATCTCGAAGGTCAGCGCAAAGCTTCGCCAGTAGATGTCTTCGGTAAAGACGCGGCGATAATTCTCCAGCGTGAAGCCGTTGTGGTAGATCGACTGCCAGGCGAGCCAGCCGACCGGCAGCACGATCAGAGCCAAGATCACCAGCAGCGCCGGCGACACCAATGCCAGCATCAGCGCATGCTCGCGGCGCTGATGCTTTTGCGATGGATCTGGCACGGATATCGTCAACGCAGCCTCGCTTCGCTTACTTCTGCATGAACGACGCCCAACGCTTCTCGGCGGCTTCGCCCGCCGGCGAGGACCACCAGGCGTAGGACATCAGCGCCTGCTTGGCCGCATTGGCCGGCTCGCTCGGCAATTGCGCGGCGCGCTCGGGCTTGATCACGTTGGCCTCGAACGCCTTTGGATTTCCCGGACCGTAGTCGATATGCAGCGGCAGATTGGCCTGGTGCACGGGATCGACGGCCTCGTTGAGAAACTTGACGGCCGTCTCGAGATTCGGCGCGCCCTTGAGGATGCAGAGCGAGGTGCTTTGCAAAACGCCCTGGTTGTAGGTGAAGGCGACCTTGGCGCCCTCCTTGGCGACCGCGCTGACGCGGCCGTTCCAGGCCATCTCCATGTCGACCTCGCCGTCATTGAGAAGCTGCGCCGACTGGGCGCCGGAGGTCCACCACACCGTGATATTCGGCTTGATTTCTTCCAGCTTCTTGAAGGCGCGGTCGACGTCGAGCGGATAGAGCTTGTCGGGCGCGACGCCGTCGGCCATCAGCGCCGCCTCGAGCGTCGCGAACGGGTGGTTGCGCAGTGCGCGACGGCCGGGAAATTTCTTCACGTCCCAGAAGTCGGCCCAGCTGTTCGGCGCCTCTTTCGGGAATGTCTTCTGGCTGTAGGACAGAACGCTGGAATAGAACTCGTAGGACACCGAGTACGGACTACGATAGCCCTCCGGCATCGCCGCGCCGTTCGGAATCTTCGAGAAGTCGAGCTTCTCGATCAGCCCCTGCTCGCCGCCACGCAGGCAGTTGCCGGTCGGAGTATCCACGACATCCCAGATCGGCTTGCCGCTGCCGACTTGCGTCTTGATCGCGGGCCAGGCGTCGGGAATGGAGTCCTGGTTGACGGTGATGCCGAGCTTCTTGGCGGAGGGATCGAGGATCGCCACCGTCTGCGCCTGCTGGTAGGCCCCGCCCTGCGAGACGAAGGTGATCTGTTCGGCGGCGGCGATGCCGGTTGTTGCAAACAATCCGAGCGATCCGCCCAACAAAGCGTAGCCAAATCGAAAATCTCGTTTCGTCGTCATCCTCGCCTCCTCTGTCACCAATTAAATTCACTGACCGATCGCATCGAGAAACTGGTACCAGCCGGCGACCATGCGCACGGCGGGCTCGCGCAACGGATAGAACGGGATAGCTTTCAATCGCCGCGCGTCGAGCAGTCCGACCTCTGGCGTCTCGCCGCGCACGAAGGCGGCGAGATAGCGGCCCATCAGGCTCGACATCGCCACGCCCGCGCCGTTGTAGCCCATCGAGAACAGCGTGCGGTCGTCGATGCGGCCGATATGCGGCACCGAGTCCAGCGTCATCGCGACCAGGCCCGACCATTTGTAGGCAAGCGGGATATCGGCAAGGTCGGGGAAGATACCCACCATCGCCTTGCGCAGCGCATCGAACGCGGCTGCGGAGTCCTGCTTGCCGAAGGCACCGCGGCCACCGAAGATCACGCGATTGTCGACCATCCGGAACCAGCGCATCATGCGCTTGGTCTCGGTGTAGGTGCGGCCCGCCGGCATCAGCTTGCCCGCCAGATTGCGCGGCAGCTTTTCGGTCGCGATCATGGCGCTGCGGAACGGGATCAGCGTGCGCTGCATGTTCGCGGTCGCGCCGGTGAGGTCGGAGTAGCTGTTGGTGGCGATGATCGCCTGCTTTGCCCGCACCGCGCCTTGCGGCGTTTCGGCGACGATGCCGCCGTTCTCGTGCCGGAGGCTTACGACCGGCGATTCCTGGTAAATCGGCACGCCGCGGCGCGCCACGCCTCCGGCGAGGCCGCGCAGATAGTTCAGCGGATGGATGCCGCCGGAGCCGGGATTGAGCACGCCGCCGACGAAAATGTCGGAGCCGGTCTCGTCGCGCACCTGCCCCTTGTCGAGGATGCGGACCTCGGCACTCCCCATCTCGCGCGTCATCCAGTTGGCTTCGTCTATCGCGGCCCGGAGCGTCGTCTCGTTGTGCGCCGCCTTGACCTGGCCGGAGCGCGTCAGATTTGCGCTGGTGATGTCATATTCGGCGACGAGCTCCTCGACGATGTCGATCGATTCATGCGCGATCTCGTACATGCGCTGCGCCACGGCGCGGCCGTGCACAGCGTCGATGTCGCGGAACGAGAGGCGGAATTTTGCGGTGATCACGCCGCCATTGCGGCCACTCGCGCCCCAGCCCGGGCGGTTGGCCTCGAGCACGATCGGCGACAAACCGCTTTTGGCGATGTGGTGTGCCGCCGACAGGCCGGTATAGCCCGCCCCGATGATCACCACATCCGCCTGCTGCTCGCCCGACAGGACCGGAAACTCGCGCGCCGGCTCCGCCGTGGCGGCCCACAGCGAATTGGCCGATGGCAGCGCGTTCCAGTCCCGTGTCATGCCGCCGCTCATGCCCTACGCCGCCGGTCCGATGGCCGCATCGGCAAGCGCTTTCAATGTCGGGAAATGGAAATCTGGCTTGGTCAGCGTCTCCACGGCCGGTGTACCGCCAAAGCCGGCCATGCCCTGACGGCGCTCGATCCAGCACACCTTGTAGCCGAGTTTCCGCGCGATCCCGATGTCGTGATACTGGCTCTGCGCGACGTGCAGGATATCGGACTGCTTGTAGCCGAAAGCGGACTGGCGGCCCTTGTTGTAGGCGAAGAACTCCGGATCTGGTTTCGCAACGCCAGTCTCGTCGGCGCACACGGTATCGTCGAAGGGATTGCCGAGCGCATGCGCGTAACAGGAGAGCGCGACGCGGTCGGCGTTGGTCATGGCGACCAGCCGAAATTTGGTGCGCAGGCGCTTCAAGGCCTCGACCGAGTCCGGGAACGGTCCCCAGCGCAGCACCGCGAGCTGGAAAACGTCGCAGGAGGCGTCATCGGCCTGCAGCCCGAGCTCCTTGGCGAGATAGCGATAGACATGGAACATCACCTCGCTCGAACGCTCATGGTGCTTGTCGCGGCCACGCTTATAGGATTCGAAGATCTTGTCGTCGCTGAGCTCGGCCGGCGATTTGCCCGAGATCCTGCGCACCGCGGAGAGCACGCCGGTCTCGAAATCGATCAAGGTGCCGACGACGTCGAAGGTGAGAACCTTGAAATTGCTGAACGAGGCTGCTGACGACATTTTTGGCTTCTTCTCTCGGTTGGACAAGACTTAGGTTCAGTCCCTCACCCTGGGCACGATGATGGTGTCCTCGGGATGAAGGGTCACGGTGAGACTGCCGCCGAGCGGCGGGATGCGGCTGTAGGCTTCGTGGTGGCTCGCCTGGCGCAGGCTGAGCACGATGCCATCGGCGAGCGCGAGGAAGATGCGCAGGCTCTCGCCCTGATAGACGATGTCGGTGACCGTTCCGGTGAGCCGATTGCAGGCGGTGTCCTGCGCGCCGTCGTCGATCAGCAGCTTTTCGCTGTGCACGGCGAGCATCAGCGAGTCTCCGTCAGGAATGGCGCGGGCGCTGCGCAGAAGGACATTGCCGAGTGCAACGCCGGAGGCATCGATGCGCCGCACCGGCAGCATCGTAGCTTCGCCAATGAAACTCGCGACGAAGGAATCAACGGGATGATCGTGCAGCCGCTCGGGCGCGTCGATCTGGATCAGCCTGCCGTCCTTCATCACGGCGACGCGGTCGCTCATGGTCAGCGCTTCGCGCTGATCGTGGGTGACGTAGATGATGGTGGCGCCGATGCGCCTGTGCAGCGTGCGCAGCTCGATCTGCATGGATTCGCGCAGCTGCTTGTCGAGCGCGGACAGCGGTTCGTCCATCAGGACCAGCCGCGGCTCGAAGATCATGGCGCGTGCGAGCGCCACGCGCTGGCGCTGGCCGCCGGAGAGTTGCGCGATGCCGCGCTCTTCGTAGCGGGCAAGGCCGACCATCGAAAGTGCCGCGCGTACCTTGTCCGGCCAGGCCGCCTTCGGCAGCCGTCGCGCGCGCAAGGGAAAGGCGACGTTCTCCCCGACGCTCATATGCGGGAACAGCGCGTAGTTCTGGAACACGACGCCGATGTCGCGCTTGTGCGGCGGCATCCAGGTGACGTCACGACCGCCGAACAGGATCGTTCCGCTCGATGGCAGGATGAAGCCGCCGAGGATGCCGAGCAACGTGGTCTTGCCGGAGCCGGAGGGGCCGAGCAGCGAGACGAATTCGCCGGCGGCGACATTGAGGGACACGTCGTCGAGAGCGCGAACGGCGCCATAGGCCTTGCTCGCGGATCTGATCTCGACGCTTTCCGCTCGTTTGTCCAACGATCGACCTCGCCATGTCCCTACAATGGCGTGCCTCACTGCGCGCCATAAGCCTGCTTTATAGACAGGAAATTTGAGTACTTACGGTGGAAGCGTGCACCGCACCACCTCTTCGCTCGCAAGCCCTGTCTTTAGGCTGTGATAGCGATGACACCAGACTTGGCAAAACTCGGCAATTGCCAAATTCTCACCTGGCTCATAACATGGTGTTATGCCCGAGCTGCGCCGGATGCTGCCCTCAAGTAACGCCCTGTTCGTCTTCGACGCAGCGGCGCGCAATGGCAGCTTCACGGCGGCTGCCGCAGAACTGAACGTCACCCAGCCTGCGGTGAGCCGGATGCTGGGCCAGTTCGAGGACCATCTCGGCGTGCGCCTGTTCGACCGCAAGGCGGGACGCGCGGTGCTCACCGAGGAAGGCGAACTCTTGTATCGCCGCGTGCTCGAAGGCTTTCGCAGCATTGAGAGCGGGTTGGTCGAGATCGAGCGACGCCGCAAGGGCACCGAGACGGTGACGCTGTCGGTCTCCTCCGCCTTCACAACGCATTGGCTGATGCCGCGGATCGACAAGCTGCAGCGGCAATTCCCGCAGGTCGATTTGCGCTTTCAACTGATCTCCGGCGCGCTGCGCGGACCGGTGGAAAATGTCGATCTCGGCATGCGCTTCCGCGATCGCGAGGAGCCGTCATCCGGCGGCACGCTGGTAATGAAGGAGGTCATGCTGCCGATGTGCAGCCCAGCCTATCTCGGCGAAACCGATCCCGCCGAGGGCAACACCATAATTCGGCTCGCCGAGACGCCGGGCGACTGGGCCGCGGATTACGCATCGCTTCTCACCGGGCGCCGCGGCGCGGCCAAGGCGCTGAGCTTCACGGACTATGCCGTCGTGATGCAGGCCGCCCTGCTCGGCCAGGGCATCGCGCTCGGTTGGCTGACGGTCGCCTCGCACTGGCTGTTGACCGGCGCGCTGGTGCCGGCCTCCGACACGCTCACCACCACACGCCGCATCTGCGAATTCCTGCCACCGCGCAACCGGCCGATGCGCCCCATCGCCGCCGAGATCCGCGACTGGATCATCGCGCAGATGCAAGGCGAGATTGCCGCGATCGACCGGCTCTATCCGAAGCTCGGCGCGATGGCCGCGTGCTACTGATGCTCGATCGCGCGGATTGCGCCGCGCAGCTCGGCGAGACCGCGGAGGCGGCCAATCGCGGTGTAGCCGGGATTGGTGCGCTTGGTGGCGGCGAGATCGTCCAGCATGCGGTGGCCGTGGTCGGGACGAAAGACGATTTGCTTGTCGGGCGAACGTCGCGCGTTCTCCTTCAGCAGCGCCTTCAGCACCGCGACCATGTCGACGTCACCGTCGAGATGATCGGACTCGTAGAAGGATAGGCCATCCCCCTCGCGCTTGGTCGCGCGCAGATGCGCAAAGGCAATACGCGGACCGAAGCGTTCGGCCATCGCGGGAAGATCGTTCTCGGCGCGCACGCCGAGCGACCCCGTGCACAGGCAGATACCATTCGCCTTTGACGGCACGGCATCGAACAACGCCTGATAGTCATCGGCGCTGGACGCGACGCGCGGCAGGCCGAACAACGGGCGCGGCGGGTCGTCCGGATGCAGTGTCAATGAGACCCCGAGCCGCTCGGCGACGGGTGTGACGCGGCCCAAAAACTCGGCGAGATGCTGCCGCAGGATTTTTGGCGTGACGTCGCGATAGGTTGCGAGCCGGTCGCGGAATTGCGGGATGGTCATGGGCTCGGTGGTCGAGCCCGGCAGCGCGCTGGCGATCACCATGACGAGGTAATCGATATCGGCCTGGCTCATCTGGTCGAACAGCTTTTTCGCGCGAGCCTGCTGCTCCGGCGAATACTCGGCGGTCGCGGCCGGCCGCTTCAGGATGTGCAGCTCGAACGCAGCAAAGCGATCCTGGTCGAAGCGCATGGCACGGGCGCCGTTCGGCAACTCCCATTCGAGATCGGTGCGGCACCAATCCACGACCGGCATGAAGTTGTAGCAGATGATCTTGATGCCGGAAGCGGCGACCGCCTCCATGCTGGCGATCCAGGTCTCGATCGAGCGCGTTGCCTTAGCCCCGAGACGCTTGACGTCGTCGGGGATCGGAATCGATTCCACCACCGACCAGGTCAGCTGCGAGCGGCCGGGCTGGCCGTTCTCGATGAAGTTCTTGCGCTCCTCGACAGCCTTGCGTGTCCAGGCTTCGCCAATCGGCACCTGATGCAGTGCCGAGACGATATCGCTCGCCCCGGCCTGCCTGACATCATCCAGCGACACGGGATCATCGGGCCCGTACCAGCGCCATCCCTCGAGCATCATAAGAATTCTCCCCGGATCAGTTCGCGGTCAGCACGACCTTGACGCTCTGCGAGCGGTCGAGGGCCAGCCGCAGCGCGTCCGGCGCGGTGGACAGCGGCCGCTCGGCGGTGACCAGAGACAGCACGTCGACGCTGCCGTCCGCAATCAGCTCCACCGCCGTCATGAACTCGAGCCCGAAGCGGAATGAGCCGCGCAGGTCGATCTCCTTGGCCATCACCGCATTGGCCGGTACCGGAATCTGGCCACCCGGCAAATTGCCGATCTGCACCACCACGCCGCCGCGCCTGACGATACCGATCGCACTGGCAAGGCCTGCAGCCGTGCCCGAGACTTCGAAAGCGACATCGTAGGGGCGCGACGCGGCCTGCGCCTTCAGGCCTTCCTCGCCGGCTGCGACATTCTCGACGTGTGAGGCGCCGAGCCGGGTCGCAAAGGCCAGCGGCGCCGGCGCGATGTCGGCCACTGTGATGTCTGTCATGCCGGCGCGGCGCGCGGCAAGCATGGTCAGAAGCCCGATCGGACCGGCACCGAAAATGATGCCGCGCTTGCCTTCGATGTTGCCGGCACGCGCCACCGCGTGCAGGCAGACCGCGAGCGGCTCCGCCAGCGCCGCGGCCTGATAGGACACATGATCGGGGATCTTCACGCACTGCGCCGGGATTGCGTCGAAGTAATTGGCAAAGCCTCCCTGCATGTGCGGCGTCTTCGAGGCCGAGCCCATGAAGTAGATATTTTCGCAGAGGTTTTGCCGGCCTTGGCGGCAGGCGACGCAGTGGCCGCACCAGCGCGACGGGTTGACGGCGACACGGTCGCCGACCTTCAGGTTCGCTGCGGAGCCCGCGATCTCCACGACCCCGCCGGAGATCTCGTGGCCGAGCACCAGCGGCGACTTCACCACGAAATCGCCGGTCCGGGCATGACGGAAATAATGCATGTCCGAGCCGCAGATGCCGCCGGCGCCGAAGCGGATGCGCACCATGCCTTCCGCGAGCTTGTCGAGCGGATGCTCGACCATGCGCAGATCTTCGGGGCCAAACAGGGTTGCGGCGAGAGCAGTTGAGGTCATTTGGAAAGTCCCATGTATTTCGGCAGCCAGAGGGTCAGTTCGGGAATGTAGGTGATCGCGAGCAGCGCGAGCATCAGCGGCACCAGCCAGGGCAGGATCGCCACCGTCGTGCGCTCGACCGAGAGCTTTGCGACGCGCGCGAGCACGAACAGCACCATGCCGAGCGGCGGATGCAACAGGCCGATCATCAGGTTCAGCGTCATGATCAGACCGAAATGGATCGGGTCGATGCCGAGCTTGAGCACGATCGGCAACAGGATCGGCACCAGAATGGTGATCGCCGCCGTGGTGTCGATAAAGCAGCCGACGAACAGGATCAGGACGTTGGCGAGCGCCAGGAACACCCATTTGTTGTGGGTGATGCTGAGCATCCAGTCCGACAGCATCTGGGCTGCCTGCGACACCGTGAGCAGCCAGGCGAAGATCGAGGCGGCCGTGACGATGAACAGAACCGACGCCGTGGTCTCGATGGTGTCGAAGGTCGCCTTCGCCACCGTCTTCATTGTCATGGTGCGGTAGCGCACGAGGCCGAGAAAGAGCGACCAGATCACGGCGGCGACCGCCGCTTCCGTCGGCGTGAACCAGCCGAGCGTCATGCCGCCGATCAGGATGACCGGCGCCATCAGCGCCATCACCGCGGAGAAGTCGAAGTACCAGTCCATCGCGAGCAGCACGACCAGACCAATCCCAACTGCCCAATTGGTGGAGAGACCGGCGACCGTCAGAAGCCAGACAGCCATCGGGAAGCTCAGTACGACGAGGATCTCGAGCCCCGCCGACCCCAATTGCGGCCAGGAGAACGGCGTATCGTTGCCCCATTTGTTCTTGTGCGCGAAATAGGTGACGGTAGCCATCATGAGCAGCGTCAGCACGACGCCTGGAATGACACCCCCCAGAAACAGCGCGCCGATCGAGACATTGGCCATCATGCCGTAGATCACGAAAGGCAGCGACGGCGGGATGATCGGCCCGAGCGTCGCCGACGCCGCGGTGACACCGACGGAGAATTCCGTCGAGTAGCCGTGGTCCTTCATCGCCTTAATCTCGATGGTGCCGAGACCGGCGGCATCCGCGATAGCGGTGCCGGACATGCCGGAGAAGATCACCGAGCCGATGATGTTGACATGGCCAAGGCCGCCCCGCATCCAGCCGACCAGCGCGACGGCGAACTTGTAGATGCGCCCGGTGACGCCGGCGATGTTCATGAGATTGCCGGCCAGGATGAAGAACGGCACGGCGAGCAGCGGAAAGCTCTCGACGCCGGCGATCATGCGCTGTGCCAGCGTGACGTCGGGAGTCACGCCGCTGACCAGGATGTAGAGCAGCGACGACGCCGCCATGGCAATCGCCACGGGTACGCCGAGCAGCATCAGGACGAGAAAGCCTCCAAGCAACAGCAACATGGGATTACCCTTCAAAACCGTCGTAGGCGCCGGGACGTTCGAGGATCGAATAGCCCTGTCGCAAATGTTGCACGGCCACCTGCAGAGAGCGCACGAACATCAGCACGAAGCCGAGCAGCACCGCGTAGTAGACGTAGTCCTTGGGAAGATTGATCGTGGTCATGGATTCGTCGCCGATGATCTGGATGTAGACCCAGACCAGCTTGATGGCGTAGCCGAAGAAGGCGATCCGGATCAGGTCGATCACCGTCGACAACGCCCGCGCCACGAGGTGCGACAGATAGCGATAGAGCAGGTCAACCTGAATGTGCCGCGACAGCCGCACGCACATCGAGGAGCCGATGAAGACCACGCCGATCAGGCAGTAGGTCGCGATCTCCTCGGTCCAGGCGTAGCTGTCGTTGAGCACGTAGCGGGTAAAGAACTGGAGGAAGACGGCGAGCGCCATTACCCAGAAGATCGCCAGCGCGACCCAGTCCTCGAAAGCGTAGATGCCGAGATCGACCTTGGGTGCCGCCTCCTCCTCGAAGGTGTGGGCGATCTCGTCCGCGGTGATCTGCCGGTGCGTTTCGGCGGTGGACATGGGTGTGCTCCTCAAACTGATCACGTCGTTCCGGGATGGTGCGCTAGCACCAGACCCGGAACCTTCGAGATTCTCAGGTGCGCGATTGCGCACCGTAGTTCGGTCCTGCGGACCGCCCCGGGATGACGATACGTCGTTACTTCACCGCCTGAATGCGTTCCCAGTCGGCCTTGCGATAGCCAAACGTCTCGAACGCGACGTTCTTCAGCACGGTGTCGCGGAACTCGTTCTTGTCGACCTCGGTCACGGTCAGGCCCTTCTCCTTGAAGAAGGCGACCAGCTTGGCCTCGTTCTGCTTGATCTCCGCGGTCGCCTTGGCGGCGGCCTCCTGCGCGACGTCGGTGAAGATCTTCTTGTCCTCGTCGCTGAGCTTCTTCCAGAGCGCGCCGGCCACTACCGTGTTGAGATGGTCGACGATGTGGCCGGTCAGCACGATGTGCTTCTGCACCTCGTAGAACTTCTTGGCCTCGATCGTGGTCAGCGGGTTCTCCTGAGCCTCGACGGTGCCGTTCTGGAGCGCGAGATAGACTTCGGCGAACGCGATCGGCGCGGTGTTGGCGCCGCAGGCGCGCGGCATCGCCAGATAGGCGGGAACGTCGGGCACGCGCATCTTCAGGCCCTTGAGGTCGGCACAGGTCTTGATCGGCTTGTTCGACGAAGTCTGGCGCACCCCGTAATAGGTCACCGCGACGATGTGGTGGCCGCTCTTGTCCTCATAACCCTTGGTAAGCTCCTTGAAGATGTCGCTCTTGGTGTAGGCGAGCAGATGATCGGCATCGCGGAAGGTGTAGGGATAATAGGTAACGCCGATCGGCGGAAAGCTCTTCGCGGCGAAGCTTGAGCCGGAGATGATGATGTCGACCGAGCCGAGCGAGAGGCCCTGGTTAATGTCGGCTTCCTTGCCGAGCTGCGACGCCGGATAGACGTCGATCGCATAGCGCCCGTTGGTGCGCTTGCCGATCTCCTGCGCGGCCCAGACCGACGCGGTGTGGAAGGGCTCCGAGGTCTCGTAGACGTGGGCCCATTTCAGCTTGGTCTGCGCCATGCCGGCGCCAGTCGTAGCAATCATCGCCGCGGCCGAGACCGCCACCACCATTGTCATCTTTTTCAACACTGACTTTTCCTCCATTTTTCAAGTCTACTTCTTGTTCGCCCGCCTGAAGTGGACGCGGGCCGCCCAATCTCATCGCCGCCGCGCGCTGCCGCTTTTGGCCCGCTTCTTCAGCGCTCGCTCCGGTTTTGCCGGCGTTACCGGCGAGCCTGCCGATCGGCCGCGTGCCGAAGACGATCCTGCCGCGGTCTCGGCGCCAAAATTCTGCGCAAAGCGCTCCTGGGATCGTGCGAGATGATCGCGCATCGCATCGCGCGCGGCCTCGGGATCATGCGCCGTGATCGCGTCGCGCACCGCGCGATGCTCGTCGAGCGCAGTGCGCCACGTGCCCGGGCTCTCGAAATAATGCGCAAGCTGCGCGAAATAGGGATTGAGGCGCTGGTCGAACAACTCGCCGACCACGCGCACCAGAACGGCATTGCCGAGGCTTCCGGCGATCGCGACGTGGAAGGCGCGGTCATGGACCATCGAGGCTTCGCCGGGGTGTTCTACATTCTCCATCGCGACAAGGGACGCATCGATGCGGGCAACGTCGTCCTTCGTCGCCACGCGCGCGGCTTCTTCGGCAATGGCGCTTTCCAGGAACTCGCGGGCGCGCAGCAGCTCGAACGGGCCCTCGATGACGGAAGCAGGCGCGATCGCGGCAACGGCCGCGGGCTCGATCACATAAATGCCGGAGCCGACGCGGATACGGAGGCGGCCCTCGACTTCAAGCGCGATCAGGGCTTCACGCACCGTCGGCCTGGAAATCTTGAGTTGCTCGGCGAGCTCGCGTTCGGTCGGCAAGCGGCTGCCGACCGCGTACTCGCCGCTGTCGATCAGGTTTCGCAATTGATCGGCGACCTGGCGATAAAGCCGTCTCGCCTCCACAGCTTCCAGCGGCACGCTGGTCCTCCCGAAAAGGGTCACGCCGGCAGCTCTCGCTGCAGGCAGCCCGCCAATTTTGGAAAATTGGTCTTACCAATTGACCGCAGCATTGACCGAGGACGGGCGCCATGTCAAGCAGCGGCCAAACAAGGGGAGAGACGACCATGCGCCTTGATCCAACGCGCCTTGGCCGCGCCAATCTCGACCGGCTGCCACCACGTATCCGCCGCCCGGCCTACGATCGTTCGCGCGTCACGCCCGGCATCGTGCATCTCGGCCTTGGCGCGTTTCATCGCGCCCACCAGGCCGTCGTCATCGACGATTGCCTTGCGGCCGGCGCCACCTCGTGGGGCATCGTCGGCGCCAGCCTGCGCAGCCCTGACACACGCGACGCCCTCGCCCCGCAGGATCATCTCTATACGGTCGCCGTCCGTGCCGCCGAAGGCACCGAGCACCGCATCATCGGTTCGCTGCTCGACAGCGTGGTCGCGCGCGAGAGCCCGGCACGATTGGTCGAGCGAATGGCCGATCCCGCCATTCGCATCGTCTCCCTCACCGTCACCGAGAAAGGCTATTGCCACACGCCGCAGACCGGCGATCTCGACGAGCGGCATCCTGATGTCGTGCACGACCTCAACAATTTCGACGCACCGCGCTCGGCACCCGGCTTCATCATTGCAGCGCTGGCGCGCCGGCGGGCCCTGGGCGCCCCGCCCTTCACTGTGCTGAGCTGCGACAACCTCGCCGCCAATGGCCACACCGTGCAGCGGATCGTGACGCAATTCGCCGCGCTGCGCTCGAAGGATCTCGGCAAGTGGATCGCGGATACCGCGGCCTTCCCCTCGACCATGGTCGACCGCATCGTGCCGGAGACGACGGATGGTGACCGCGATGCGGTTTCATCGGCGCTCGGTTTGCGCGACGCATGGCCCGTCATGACCGAGCCGTTCACGCAATGGGTGGTCGAGGACCGTTTCACGGCAGGCCGGCCCGATCTTGCCGCTGCCGGCGTCGAGCTCGTCAACGACGTCAAGCCGTTCGAGCTGATGAAGCTGCGGCTGCTCAACGCCAGCCATTCGGCGCTGGCCTATCTCGGCTATCTCGCCGGCTACGAGACTATCGCCGACACCATGCAGGATCCGCATTTCGCACGCCTCGCCGCGCAGGTGATGGAAGAGGCCGCGGTGACGCTGACGATGCCCGGGGGCACCGATCTCGCCGCCTATCGCGCCTCGCTGCTCAAGCGCTTCGCCAATCCGGCACTGCGTCACCGCACCTGGCAGATCGCGATGGATGGCTCGCAAAAGCTACCGCAGCGCCTGCTCGGCGCGATCCAGGATCGTCTCGCCAGGAACCTGCCGATCGCGACGCATGCGCTCGCGGTGGCCGGCTGGATGCGCTACGTCACCGGCCGCGACGAGAAGGACCGCACCATCGACGTGCGTGATCCGCTCGCCGCCGAGTTCGCTGGCTTGGCGCGCGAGGCAGGTCCCGTCGCCGAACGATTGGCGCCCGCGCTGCTCGGCGTCGGAAAAGTGTTCGGGCCGCTGGGCGCGGAGCCGCGCCTGCGCGAGGCCGTGACCGTGGCGCTCGGCCGACTCTATAAGGATGGCGCGCGGCGTGCGGTGGAGACGCTTGTCTCAGCGTGACCACAAAACGGGCAGCAATGCTGCATTGCGGTCCAGATCGAACGGAAAGTCGACGGAAGTCGCGCTTGATTTTTCCCTGTCATTGCCCCACCCGAGAGGCATGGCAAAGGACAACAAGGTGATCGCCGCGAACGCAGCGTTCTACGCCGCCTTTTCGACCGGCGATTTCGACGAAATGGAGCGGATGTGGGCGGACGATGACACCATTTCCTGCATTCATCCCGGCTGGCCGGCCATCATCGGCCGGGCCACGGTGATCGGAAGCTGGCGCGACATCCTGCAGAGTCCGGAACGCCCGCAGATCGTCTGCGCGGAACCGCAGGCCATTGTCGATGGCGATAGCGCGCGCGTGCTCTGCATCGAGATCGTCGACGGCACGGCATTGGCCGCTGCCAACCATTTTCGGCGCGTCGGGGACGACTGGCGCCTGGTGCGCCACCAGTCGAGTCCGATCGCGCAAATTGTCGAGCAAGCTGAGGACGATAGAGCGAGCCACCGCGTCCATTGAGGGCGCCCGGCCCGCAAGCACATTCTACTGTGCATGGGGTTGTTTTTCAGTTTTTTGTTCTGGCGCCTCACCCGAGCCCGGACAGATCATCCAGCACGACCCGCGCCTGGCTAAAATCGTCGTCCCGGAAGAACATGCTTCTGGTGATGAGCACGGGAATGTTCGCCCTTGAGGCTGCGATCAGGCCGTTGGCGGAATCCTCGATCGCGACGCAGTCGGACGCGTTGAGCTTCAGCCGCGCCAGGATTTCGAAATAGACGTCCGGCGCAGGCTTTTTATGCCGCACGTCATCCCCCGCGACGATCGCATCAAAATCCGCGGCCCAGCGCTTTCCGAAGGCTTGCGACAGCAGTGCATCGATATTGCCGTGCGACGTGGTCGTCGCGATCGCGAGCCGCTGGCCGCGCGCCTTGGCAGCAGCAAGCAGATCCGTCACCCCGGGCCGTAAGGGGCAGCAGCCGGTCTCGACCAGTTCGGCATAACGCGCAGTCTTAATGCGATGGAGTTCCGCGATGTCCACGTCCGACAATGGCGCCGCGATCGGCAGCCTTTCGTGGTGGGCGCGGATCCGTTCCTTGCCGCCGGTGACCCGCAGCAGGTCCTTGTAGACGGCCCGGTCCCACTTCCAGTCGAGGCCGTGGCGGGCGAAGGCATGGTTGAAAGCCTGCCGATGCAGCTCTTCTGTCTCGGCCAAGGTGCCGTCGACATCGAAGATCAGCGCGGCGGCGCGGCGGACCAGCTCAACCGCGTCAGACAGCATGATGGCGGGCGCTTCTGCCTGCATGTTCGATGCGTTCCTCCCGATGAGCGAGCATCGCCTGCACAGGCGGGCGGAACAAATCGCAATATCTTTTGCCGAACCCAAAAATCTCTTATGAGCGGAGGAGCGCTGCGGCGCGAACGGGAACTTCGACCTGCAAGGAAGACGTATGCGGCTCTTTATCCTTGGCCTCGGCTACAGTGCCCGGCACTTCGTCCGCCTATTCGGTGGCCGCTTCTCGCATATCGCCGGCACGGTGCGCGATCCCGTGCAGCGGGGCGATCTCGCCGGCATCGAGGTGCACGCCTTCTCCGGCGGCAGTCCGGCACGCGAGACGGTCGAACGTATCAGCGACGCCGACGTCCTTCTCATCTCGATCCCGCCCGGCAGCGCCGGCGATCCTGCCATCGCGACCTTCTCGGACGTGCTGGCAGCGGACCGCCACCTCAGGATCATCTATCTCTCCACCATCGGCGTATACGGTGACCATGCCGGCGGCTGGGTCGACGAGAGCACGCCGCCGAAGGCCGACCTCGACCGCACGCGCATGCGGCTCGCGGCGGAACAGGCATGGACGGACACGACCGGTGGCGATGCCGCGATCCTGCGGCTTGCGGGTATCTATGGCCCCGGCCGTAACGCGCTGGTGACGCTGCGCGCTGGAACGGTCCGGCGCATCATCAAGCCGGGACAGGTGTTCAACCGCATCCACGTCGACGACATCGCGAACGCGATCATAGCCGCGGTTCGTCACCCGAGCGGCGGCATCTGGAACGTCTGCGACGACGAGCCCGCACCACCGCAGGATGTGATTGCGTACGCGGCGAAGCTGATGAATGTTGCACCGCCGCCCGAAGAGGCGTTCGAGACCGCCGAGATGTCGGCGATGGCCCGCAGCTTCTATGCCAGCAGCGCTCGTGTTTCCAACGCGAAAATGAAGCGCGAGCTCGGCGTCACGCTTGCGTATCCGACCTACCGCCACGCCCTGGATACGTTGTGGCACGCGGGAGAGGGACGATAGCGTTCCGGCATTCCCGGCGTCCCAGACATGCCCTGCTCGCGCTTGACTTCGCTCCGGTACGGTCGTGATCTAACCACCGAGCGGGCCACTGCAAAACGAGCCCGCGCTTGGGAGGATCCAATGAAGACGATCGCCATGGTCGCGGCGGCTGCCGTCATCACACTCGGTGCAGCGCGCGCCGCGCCGCTGCCCGAAGCCAGCCCAGACGAGGCCGGCTTCTCGAAACAAGGCCTTGCACGGCTCGACAATTTCTTCGCGCGTGAGATCGCCGCCAAGCGCGTGCCCGGCGCCGTCGTGGCGGTGGCGCGGGACGGCAAGCTCGTGCACTACAAGGCCTATGGCATGCTCGATCCGGACAAGGGCACGCCGATGCCTGTTGACGCGATCTTCGCATTGGCCTCGATGACCAAGCCGATGGCGGCGGTCGCGGGCCTGACGTTGTTGGAACAGGGCAAGCTGCCGCTTCAGGCCAAGCTGTCCGACTACTATCCCGGCTTTGCCGACATGAAAGTCGGCCTTCAGCAGGGCGACGGTTCTTTGAAACTCGAACCGCAGGCGTCACCGATCTTCATTCACGACCTGTACCGCCATACGTCCGGATTGATGTATGGCGGCCGCCCGGCCTCATCGAGCCCGGTGGCGCGGCAATATCCCGACGGTGTCGCACCGGCGATCGAGGGCGACACCCAGGCCTTCATCGATCGGATGACAAAGCTGCCGCTGGCGCATCAGCCCTCGACGGAGTTCGAATACGGCTTCTCGATCGACGTGCTCGGCGCCGTCGTCGAGAAGGTGAGCGAGCAGAAGCTCGGCGACTATCTCGCCGCCAATGTCTGGCAGCCACTCGGCATGAAGGACGCGACCTTCCATCCGACCGACGCACAGCGCCCTCGCCTCGCCCGCCCGTTCGCCAACGATCCGCTGACCGGAAAGCCGCAACCCATCAAGCTTTTGGACACGCCGACAAAATTCGACTGCGGCGGCGCCTGCTCGTTCGCCACCGTCGGCGACTACATCCGCTTCGGACAGATGCTGCTCAACGGCGGCGAGCTCGATGGCCAGCGCATCCTCGGCCCCAAGACCGTGCATCACATGACGACCAATCATCTCGGCCCCGAGATCAAGAACAACGTGGCGAACATCGAACCGCATCGCGCCGGCTTCGGCTTTGGCCTCGCAGTAGCGGTCCGCACCAGCGAAGGATTGTCGTCGGTCCCCGGCAATCCCGGCGAGTTCACCTGGAACGGCGCCTACGGGACGCAGTTCTTCTGCGATCCCAAGGAGCGTCTTGTCGTTGTGGTCGGAACGGCGGCGCCGGGCGAGCTACGCAAATATTATCGCGAACAGGTCCAGGACATCGTCTATGGCGCGATGGTGAAGTGAGGTCGACGCCTTGAAATAGAAAGGGCGGCCACTCGGGCCGCCCTTTTAAAATCAGCGTCAGCTCAACACGCCATACTTCTTGAACCAGGCCTGGGCCTGCTTCCAGGCATCTTCTGCGGCGTCCTTGCGGTAGCTGCCGCGGTAGTCGGCATGGAAGCCGTGCGGCGCTTCCGGATAGATCTTGAACCCGGCCGGCTTCTTGTTTTGCTCGAGCGCGGCTTTCATCTGCTCGACCTGAGTGACGGGAATGCCGGTATCGGCGCCGCCATAGAGGCCGAGCACCGGTGCCTTCATCTCGGGCGCGAGCTGCATCGGGCTCTTCGGCCACAGCGGATTGGCGGGATCGACGACGGTGCCGTAGAATGCAACACCAGCCTTGAGGCCGCCGCTTTGAGCGGCATACTCCCAGACGGTGCGTCCGCCGCGGCAGAAGCCGACGATGCCGAGCTTCGCGGTGTCGCCGCCTTGCGATCCCGCCCACGCCACCGTCGCATCGAGATCGGACAGCAGCTCCGCGTCCGGCTTGGCATTGACGATCGGCAGCAGGTCCTTGATCTCGGAGATCTTGGTCAAATCGACGCCCTTGCGAAAGTAATAGTCCGGCGCGATCGCGAAGGCGCCGAGCTTGGCGAGGCGCCGCGTCACGTCCTTGATGTATTCGTGCAGGCCGAAAATCTCCATCGCCACGATGATCACCGGCGCCTTGGTGTTGCCGGCGGGGCGGGCGAAATATGCAGGCATCTCCTCGGAGCCGACTTTGATCTTGACGTCGCTGATCTGGAGGCCGCCGGTATCAGTGGTGATCGCCTCGGCGCGCACGGGCCCTGCCGCAAGCGTGTAGCCGGCCGCGACCGCCGCGGTCGCGCTCATGAATCCGCGGCGCGAGACCGGGGCGACCTTGGTCAGCCCGACGACGTCGGATGTCATGGTGGTTTCGATACTCATCGGTTCGTCCTTCCTGATGCGCGCCTGATCCTTCAGGCGGCGCATTCGCCAATAATTGCCGGCGAAACGCAAATCACCAGCCTGCGAGCGCACCGCTTTCAGGCCTTGTTTTCAGGTCTTGATCTGATGCTGTTTCACTGGCGAAGCCTTGCGCCATACGCGCCGCGATCACGATGACGGGCGCTGCAAGGCCGATCGATTGATAGGACGGTGTGAGCGCGATGGTCAGGATCGATAGCCCCATGAGTGCGAAGCTCAGCAGCATGGCAGGCCAATCCGGTCGGAATAGATCCCGAGCACGATTCCGCCGATCGGCCGCGTCACGAAGCCGGCGCCGAAGGTCGCCAGCGACGGCATCGGGCTGCCGTACTCGCTTCCCGTCGGGAAGAGGTATGGCCGATCTGGATGGCGAAGATGCTGTAGGTGGTGAAGTCGTAGAATTCGAGCATGTTGCCGACGGTGGCGGCCAATGCTGCGCGCTTGACGCTGAACGGCTTCACTTGCTCGATCACGGACTACACACTGGCATTTCCGGCTCGATCCTATTTCGATTTAACCGCTTGGCCGCATTGCGGCGCAACATCCATTAACCGAAAATAGCGGTTCGCTCGTCCCCATTTGCGCTGCCACGAGTTGCGGCCCATCGGCCTGCTCGCGCAATCCAAAGCGGTTCACGCAACAAATGGGCTCCGCGATGGTCGCAGCGACACATTATGTTGCACGCACATCCCGCGCTAGCGGAATTTGCGCGTACACCGCGTCCATTTGACTGAAATTTTCAGAAGAGTTGAGCCGGGCGATTTACTCGAACTTTCTTCGTGACGCTCTAGTTCCACGGCCGAAGGTTCCGCCTCTCTCAGGGAGCTTCATTATCAGCCGCCCGGATTGCGCTACCAAAGCTCAATTGAATTAAGATTTACCGACCTGGAATCGAAATGAACTTGGCTCGCGAATCGATTGAACTGCTGGAACAGGTCGCCCGTATCCTGTGGTTCGAAGGCGCCAAGCACGGCTTGCGCGATCGCGAGTGGATGGCGCTGCGTTTCCTTTTTCGCGCCAACCGGTTTTCCCGGACGCCGTCGGCGCTCGCGAGTTACATCGGCACCACGCGTGGCACCGCCTCGTTCATCATCGGGGAGCTGGAGCGGCTCGGATATCTCGAGCGAAAGCGCTCGGCCCAGGACAAGCGGTCGGTGATGCTGAGCGTGACACAACAGGGCAGGAAGTTCCTGGTGCGCGACCCCGTCAATGTCCTCGTCGAGTCCATCGCCGTGCTCGAGGACGAGGCGAAAGTCAGCTTCCGCGACGCGCTCCGCCACGTGCTGGATCAGTCGGACGCAGCCGAACAGCGGCACCATACCGACGTCTGCAAGCGATGCATCTTCCTCCGCGAAGATCGCACCACCACGGACAGCAGGACGACGGCCGAGTTCAGCTGCCGCCTGTTTCGGGCGCCGATCGCGGAGGCGGAGGTCGATCTGCTATGTACCAGCTTCGAGCATCACCGCAAATAGAAGGCGGCCCTCGATCAGGGCGTTGCCTTGCGTGACGAATAGATGACGCCCCCGCTGGACTCGACCACCAGACGTCCGTTCTCGTTTCTGATCTCCTCGATGCGGCCAAGGCCGGGCACCTGCTGTCCCAGCACCGCCTCGATGACGCCGTTCGGGCCTTGCAGGATCGCAATCCCTTCGTAGGCCTGGCGGACCGACCAGCCCTTGACCGTCTTGCGCGGCGCCGAAATGCGCTCGGCCGGAGCTACCGATCCCGTGATCTCGGGCGTAGCGGCCGAGGCCATCATTGGCTGTGAAGCCACGGGCGCCGGAGCCTGGGCCTGCGCCTGGGCAAGCTTGTCGAGCTTCACCGTAGAGGACGAGCTCACCCGTTCGATGCGATCCAGATTTTCGCCAAAACGGCCAAAACGGTCATTGGTCGCCTTGCTCGATTGATCGACCGCGGTGCGCAGACCGTCGAGATTATCGGACACGCCCGACACCTGCCTGCGCAGTTGCGCCACCGTCTCGCGCAGATTCCTGATCTCAGTATTGGCGGCGACGTTGCTCTGGGCGGGCTGCGTGGTGAGATAGGCGATCACGCCGGTGCAGGCGCAGACGACCAGGACCGCAGCGACCGCCAATGTCGCGAGCGGCACGACCCATGTCGGACGCGGCGGCGGCGGCTTGGCCACGATCACGGCCGGCTTGATCACGGTGGGCGTAGGCTTGGGGATTGCCATCTTGTCGAGGCGCGCCTTGGCGCGAATACGCTTCAGGCCCTCGAGCGCCTCTTTCGCCAGAGTTTCATCGCTAGCTGCTGCCGACGCAGGCTTGGTATTCGCAGCAGGCTTGGTATTTGCAGTAGGCTTAGTATTTGCAAAAGGCTTGGTATTTGCAAAAGGCTGGGTATTTGCAAAAGGCTTGGCGGTCGGCGCCGCATTGTCCCTGGGATCGCGCGCATCTGTAGCCGGCTTCGCCGTTACGGAAGCATCGGCGGTTGCGTTGGGACGAGCTTGTCCATCGGACAACATGCGAGAATGCTCCGTTCGGTTCGATCTGTCGAACGGTGACGTTATTTGCCGAAGCTTGCCTGAAACGTGCGGATCGAAAACTTTTCATCACGCGCGATGCGACGTCACATGAGTCAAAAGCGTCATGCACGTGGCGAGAGTGCGACTCGAAAGACACACCCTTGCCAAGATTTCGCCAAGCTGGAGTCGCCTCGCCATACATGAGTCGAATTGTCGCACGTGGAAACACGATGACGAGAGTCAATCCGGGGTTGAAAATCCCTCAATATGCATGATGCGCAGCATTACCCAAAATAGCTGTAATCATACGGGGATGCGGAACTTTAGAACCGCCAGGGTGCAAAACTAGTTCGAATTCCAAATCAACTGATGCGATCGAATATACAAAGAAACAACTCGAACCGAATCAACAGCATCAAGCACGTGTAGCAAACGCTTAGTTGCGCACGCTTGATCGGAAATCGGCAATTGTTACGGTCCTACTCAAGTGATTCTCGCCAGTTGGCGAGGAGATCGACACAGTGCAGTAGCGTTCGGATGCAATGAGCAACTTGGCGCAACTGTTCTAGGTCGCTTTCTCAATCCGCTCCGCGAGGTGATCCGCAAGACACCCGCCGAGCCTCACGCAGTAAGCGTTCAGTATCGAGTCGAAGTAGCAGGCCTGCGAGACGCAGGCACTGAATGCGTAGGGCTGCCCGCGAATATCGAAACCATAATAACGGTTCGCGGGAAGGAATATCGTCAAACAGCACAGTTGCCGAGCCGGGCATCACAACAACCAACCGGCCGTAACAAGTGCGAAACAGGGGCGACAAACTGATGTATATTATCGTTGATGATCGCGAGAGCGTCACGAACAGCTATGTCGGAGGGCTCGTTCGCGAAGGTGTATCGTCGATCGGCTTCTCCTCCGGAGAATTCTGGGACTGGCTGCAATCTGCGAGTGAACCGGATTTGGCCGCGGTGGACGCCTTCCTCCTCGGGGATTGCGACACCCGCGGAAGCCTGCCGCGGGCGATGCGCAAGCGCTCCTCGGCGCCGATCATCGCCATGAGCGGCCAGAAGATGCTCAAGAACACGCTGGAGCTGTTCGAATCGGGCGTCGATGACGTCGTCTACGTGCCGATTCACCTCCGGGAGATCCTCGCCCGAACGGCCGCAATTGCGCGCCGCCGGGTCGGGGAACTGCCGAGGCCCTGCGAGACCAGGATCCAGGTCTTCTTCAACGGACGTGACCCCGAGGTCGCCGGCCACGCCCTCACCCTGCCCCGCCGCGAACTGCGCATTCTCGAATATATGGTCAGCAACCACGGCAAGTGGGTCACCAAGACGCAGATATTCAACGCGGTCTACGGCATCTTCGAAGCGACATTCGACGAGAGCGTAATCGAGAGCCACGTCAGCAAGCTGCGCAAGAAACTCCGCGATCGCCTCGGCTTCGATGCGATCGTGGCCCGGCGCTACGTCGGATACCGGCTCGACATCCCGGCCGGCGAAACCATCGACGTGCCGATGCAGGAGCTCGATGAGGTCGGCATCCTGCTGAACAGGACGCATGCCGCTCCGGCGGCGTATCCGGCCGGAAACTGATCGGCAGGGCGCTGCCACGAAACCGACAACGGCCCCTGCGAACTTCCTTCGCAGAGGCCGTTGTAGTTTCAGCGACGTCAATGGCGAACAGAGGCGCGGCAGTACCGACGCTGCGGCACGCGTCCAAACTAGGTTCTAGAGCTTCGCTTCTGATTCGATCAGAACCGATAATGCCCTAGGGCTTCTGCTGGAATTCTTCCTTCGACACGTAATTGAAGTCCTCGACAAGGACGTCCTGGACGACTTCGGCCTGCATTCGCTCGTTGACACGCTGCTTGATGGCCGTCGTGAGGATGGAGAGGTCGTAACGGGCGAGTTTTCTGAAATCGAGGCGATCGTCCGCATAGATCCTGCGGAAGGCTTCATCGACGACGAACGGCTCGGGCGGCACGTTGAGCTGGTGCATGGTCCGCGCCTCCACGGTGTAGACGAAGCGCGCGACGATGTAGCCCTGCACGTTGCCACTCTCGACCATCGGCACGCTCAGCGCCCGCGTCTTCTGGTACTGCAGCCCCTCGAGATATTCGTCCTTTGCAGGCAGCAGGCTGCCATTTTCCTTCCAATAGGCCACGGCATAGCTCGTTCCCGCGGTGAGGATGCATACCCAGAGCCCGGCCAGCACGAGTCTGATCATTTTCCGTCCTGCGCTGCGCGGCCGGTATAGGTGCCGTCCGACTCGGCGTCCTTGATAGCCTTGACAATGATGGTCGCGACCTCGCGCACCGCATCGTAATGCATTTCGAGGATGGAACGGTTACGCTCGAGCTTCTCGCGCAGCCGCTGGATCTCCTCGGTGATCTCGACCTCGCCGCCGAGATGCATTCGTGCCCGCATCAGGCGGACGAATTCCAGCATGCTCCGGCTCTTCCGGGCGCTGAACTCGTCGAAGTCGATCTTCTTGCCCGTCGCGAGCGCGGCCGTCTCCTCTTCGACGATGCTTGCGAGCCGGCGAATCGCAGCCAGCAGGCCGCGCACCTCGTCCGATCTCGCCGCGTCCGCGCCGTCGTTCGCGACCTCGCCGCCGACATTCGACAGCAGCACGGGCAGCAGCGCATCGCCCGACACGGCTGCCGTCGTCATCGCCTCGGTGTCCACGGCCGGCTGTTCCATTACCATGGCCGCCGCGCCTTCTTGTGCCTGCATAGGAAATTCATCCTTCAACTTCTGTCATCCATTGCCGGATCGTCATCCGGCCTTGCCCGTAGCGTCCGGTCCCGCCGGATGCGCGGCAGCGAGCTGCTTGGCAATGCCAATGCCCTTGCCCTTTGCCAGCTGAGCACCAAGTTGCTCCGCCAGCATCGACTTCCAGACACCGCCGGCCGTGCCCTTGCCAAAGACCTCCTCCGACTCCTTCGGCAGCATCGTCTCGACGAAGGTCTGGAGGATGAAGGCTTCGAACTTGCGGTACACCTCGCCGGATGCCGGCGCTTTGATCACCTGCACCGGCGCCCCGTTCACCGCACCCGACTGCGGTTCCGAAATCTTCGTCGCGGATTGATCGGCAGCAGCCGCCTTGGCCTTCGCCTTGCCGACCTCCGTGTCCATCGTGGCGGCGAAATCCGTGTCCGATGATTTCAGCGCATCGAGCTTCGCGGCGGCCGCGCGCTGCGTCACGGGATCGGCTGCGTCGAGGACGTCGAGAACGAGGTCGGGCGTCGCTGTCACGATCATGTCTTGTTCCGGTTGGCTAGCCGTGGCGTCCACTCGCGCACGGTGAGGCTTGTTCCCGTCATCTCCTCGAGCGATCGCTTCTCGGCGTCGCGAAGCTTGTCCGCGAGCGCCGCCTTCGCGACCTGCTCGAACTGCTTCACACGGCGGCTCTCCGCGCGAACCTGGTCGAGCTGCTGCGAGGCCTGCGCCTGAATCGCGCGCGCGCCGAGGCTGGTTCTGGTCAGGCGCCGCGCGATCGATTCGCTCGATGATCCCGCCGGCGGCTTCCCCTCGTTGAGAGTTCCGACCAGCCATTCCTGCTCGTCCTGCAAGCTGCGCTCCTGCTGCCGCAGATGCGCGAGCTGCCATTCTGACAGCCGGAGCTGGAGCTTCACGAGCGAAACCATCCGGCCGAGCTTGTCCGCGCGCGACGTCATGACCGATCACTCCGCCAGCCAGGACGAGACGCCAAGCATGAATTGCGTCAAGAGCTCGTCGCTGGTGAGGTAGAGCAGCAGGAATCCGCCGAACAGCACGAAGGGCACCGAGATGAAATAGACAGGAATCGCCGGCGTCAGTTTGTTGATCAGCCCGACCGCCAGGTTGACGACGACCGAATAGACGATGAAAGGACTGGCGATCCGCAGCGTCAGCACGAATGCCTCCGACAACCGGCCCACGAGCTGGTCGAGCGGCATGCTGCCGCCGAGCCGGTCGCCGGGATGCCAGACGTCGTAGGAGTTCATCAGCCCGCGCAGGACCTGCCAGTGCTGGTCGGTCATGAAGAACAGCGTGGTGACGGCCGTCATGATCAGCGGCACCAGGGCCGGCGCCGGATCGGTGTCGCCCACCGGCGTCCCCGGGATGTTGCTCAGCCCGATCGCACTGGCCATCATGGTGGCCATGGTCTGGAGTGCGAGGAAGAACACGCGACCGCCGAGCCCGATGACGCTGCCGACCACGAGCTCGGAGCAGATCAGCAGCACGAGCGTCAGCGGCGCCGCGTTGTCCGTGAGAGGCTTCAGGACAGCAATCAGGATCGGCGTCAGCGCAAACGTCGTGACGAGCGCGACGAACAATCGGACCTGGGCCGGAACGTTGACGCTGGAATAGCCGGGCACCAGCATCAGGCAGGCACCGATGCGGCAGAACACGATGAACGTCACCAGCACGCTGTCGGTGAGGCCGCTGATCACGATATGGCTCCAAGCGCCCTGATCTCGGTGCTGCGCGCGACTTCGACATGCGACAGGATCGGCAGTGTCGGAAAGACCCGCTCCAGGATCATCCGGACGTAGGGACGCGCTTCCGGGGTCACCGCCAGCACCACGCTGGTGCCGTTCTCGGTGAACTTGCGGATCGCGGCGCTGGCTTCGGTCGCAAACTGCTCGATCAGGCGCGGGTCGGCGTCGAATTCGACGACGTCGCCCTTGGCGTCGCGCTTCAGGCTCTGGTGGAACGCGAGATCCCAACGGTTGCCGAGACGGACGACGTTGAGCACGCCATTGTCGGAGAGATCGCCGCAAATCTGCTGGGCAAGACGTGTACGCACATGTTCTGCCACCTGCTCGGAGCGCCGCACATGGGGCGCGATTTCGGCGATGGCTTCGAGGATCAGATGGAGGTTGCGGATCGACACGCGCTCGGCCAGCAGGATCTTCAGGATCGCCAGCAGCCCCGAATACGATATCTGCGACGGGCAGAGATCCTCGACCAGGCGCTTGTATTCGGGATCGAGCTGGTCGAGCAGGCCGCGCATGTCCTTGTAGGACAGCAGCTGGGCGAGGTTGGCCCTGATCACTTCGCTCAGATGCGTGAGCAGCACCGACAGATTGTCGACCGGCTTGCAGCCCTGACGCTTGACCTCGTCGGTGAACGCGTCCGTCACCCACAACGCCTTCATGCCGAAGGCCGGCTCGATCACCTCTTCGCCTGGCACGTCGGGCTTGCCGTCCTTGTCGACCAGCACCAGCACTTCGCCGAGCCGGAGCTCGCCCTGCGCGACGCGGGTGTCGTGGATCCGGATCTGGTATCCTTTGGGATCGATCGACAAATTGTCGGTGAGCTTGATCTCGGGAACCACGAAGCCGTACTGCTTGGCGAACTTCTTGCGGATCTTCGCCACGCGGTGCGCCAGCTCGTGGCGCGAGCCCAGCAGGTGGACCGAGAGGTGGCCGCCGAGCGCCAGCTCGATCTCCGCCGTCTTGAGCGATTCCTTGACGGATTCCTTGGCATCGACCTGGGCGCGTTCGTCGGCCTTGCGCGCATCTTCCTTCTGCTTCAGGGCTGCCTGCCGCCTCGGCAGCGAGTATCCGACGAAAGCCATGACGCCGCCGAGCAGCAGGAAGGGCGCCGTCGGCAGCCCCGGCATCAAGGCGAGCACGAACATCATCAGCGCGGCGGCCGACACCGCGCGCGGATAGCCGCCGAGCTGCCGCAACACCGCCTGCTCGGCCGAACCCCTGGTGCCGCCCTTCGAGACGAGCAGGCCCGCCGACAGCGACACGATCAGCGCCGGCATCTGCGTTACCAGACCGTCGCCCACGGAGAGCTTGGTGTAGACGTCGGCGGCCCGTGCCAGCGTCAACCCGTGATGCGTCACGCCGATGATGATACCGCCGAAAATGTTGATCGCGGTGATGATCAAACCGGCGACGGCGTCGCCGCGGACGAATTTCGAGGCACCGTCCATGGCGCCGAAAAACGCGCTCTCCTCTTCCAGCTCGCGGCGCCGGCGCTGGGCTTCCTTGTCGTCGATCAGGCCCGCGGACAGATCCGCGTCGATCGCCATCTGCTTGCCGGGGATGGCATCCAGAGTGAAACGGGCGCCGACTTCGGCGATACGCGTTGCGCCCTTGGTGATCACGACGAAGTTCACCGTGACCAGAATGGCGAAGATGATCAGGCCGATGACGAAATCACCACCCATGACGAACTTCGAGAAACCGGCAACGACATGGCCCGCAGCGTTTTCCCCCTCCCCACCGCGCGACAGGATGAGACGGGTCGTTGCGACGTTGAGCGCAAGCCGCAGGATTGTCGCGATCAGGAGCACGGTCGGGAATGCCGAGAAATCGAGCGGCCGCTGGATCCACAGCGCGACCATCAGGATCAGCGCCGACAGCGCGATCGAGAATGCGAGACCGAGATCGATCAGGATTGGCGGTATCGGCAGGAACAGGATCGTGAGCATGGCCACGATGCCGCCTGCGAAAAAGGCATCGGCGCCCAATCGTCGCGGGGTCGGCAGGCTAGCAGCTAACGTATCGGCCATGGGTCACCGGCAGAGGATCCGGCCCGTAATCTGCCGTGCAAAGCTTACGCGGGGGTGGTGGCAGGGTGGCAGAGTGACCAGGACAGTCCGGATCAGAAGCCGCGCTCGATGTGCGAATAGACCATCTCGGTGAAGGTGGAGAGATGGGCTCCGATGAAGGAGCCGGAGACGGCGACGACCACGAGAATGACGATGATCTTCGGAACGAAGGTCAGCGTCACCTCCTGGATCTGGGTCAACGCCTGGATCAGCGCGATGATAGTGCCGACCAGCATCGCGGCACCGACGGCAGGCCCGGAGGCAACGATGATGGTCCAGATCGCCGCCTGGACGATGTCGAGAGCATCCCGTTCGTTCATGACTGGCTGATCGTGAGACCGGGACCGATCGCGACTTTCGTACCGTTCTCGAGTGTCGCGACGGAGCCGTCGCTGTTGATGGAAACCGAAGCGACCTTGCCGCTGAAGCTCGCGCCGGTCGAGTCCGTGAAGCTCACGGTCTTTCCGATCAACCCATTGGCCTGCGACAGCGACTGCGAAGACAGCAGAGCGTCGAGCTTGTTATTGGTCTGCATTGCCTGCTCGACCGACGAAAGCTGCGCAAACTGGCTCATGTATTGGGAGGTATCCATCGGATTGGTCGGATCCTGATTCTTCATCTCCGCAATGAGGAGCCGAAGAAACGTGTTGTAGTCGACGCCGGTGCTCGACGTCGACGTCGTCGAACTGGACGACTTGCTGGTGCTATCGGTCGCGCTGGTGACGTTCATGTATCTCTCCGCTGTCAGGCAGCCTCGAATGGGGAATCGATCTTGGCGCCGGCCAGGATGGCCTGCTCCACCGGAAACAGTGCCCGGATCCGCTTGAGCGCCTCGAAGTAACGGCTGGCCCCGACCAGGTCGTCGACCGCGCCAAGCCCGACCAGCATCTCCTGGCTCTCGCACACGGCGAGCAGGGCCGCGTGATGCTGCCCGTAAAGAGCTGCAGCGTCCCGGACGTCGGTCGGATTCATCAGCATGAGCTGGACGATGAAATAGAGCTGCCGCAGCGCCGTGGTGGCGTCGGAGGCCTGCATGATCTGCCCTTCGAGCAGGAACATCACGTCGTTGACGAGCTCGACGGAGACCTTGCGGTCCACGCGCAGCACCGCGCCGTTGATGTAGACCCGTTCGCCCGCGCGCAAGGATATTTTCATCAAAGAGCGTCTCGGATCAGGCGGTTGATTTCGATGAGCTGCATCACGTCATTCGACCTTTCTTCGCGAAGGCGGTCGGCTTCCTTGACGACCCACAGGCCGATCGAGATGATGTCCGCGCGCAGCTTTTCCGGAAGCCCGTTTTCCGGATGCGCGAGATCCTCGATGAAGATCGTCCACAGCCGCCGCACATAGAGTAGGCTCTCGACCAGATCCTCGAGGCTGAAGCGGTCCTTCTGGATCCGCTCGAGCCGGTCGATGCCGAGGCTGAGCGCCTGCCGCTCGCGGCCCCGCGCCTCATAGCCGCTCTCGTCGACGACCGCTTCATAGGCTTCAAACGTCATCAGGACAACTCTGCGCAGGAGACCGAACAACAAGACAAGGGTTACGAACCTTACGAAGGAGCTGGACTCAGAGATAGTTGATGAGGCTGATCTTCTGGAGCTGCGAGGTGAGCGCAAGCGCCGTCTGGATCTGCGTCTGCAAGGTGTTGACCCGGACCGATGCTTCCGTCGGATCGACCTTCTCTATACCGACGATCTGATTGTTCAGAATATCCTGCTGCGTCTTGAGCTTGTCGGTTGCGGAGGTGATCCGTTGCTGGACCGTACCGATGTTGCCGCCGAGGGTCGCAAGGTCACTGATGGCGTTTCCGACAAGGCCGATGGCCTTGTCCACGACGACCTGGAACGTCGCTTGATCCAGGCTGGCGTTTCCGAGATCCGCCATCATGGTGTAGGCCTCGGCGAGCTTGCGGAAGCCTGGCTGATTGGCGCTGACGGAGGTATCAGCGATCTCGGTCGTGGAGATACGGCTTTGCATGACCTGGTCGGTCGCCGACGACCAATTGGTGTTCCAGGCCGGGCTCGCGAACTCCGCATCGAAGGTGGTGTCCAGGAAGGTCTGCATCTGAGCCGGGGTGATGCTGCTCACGCTGGGCGATGATTGCGAGAAGCCGAAGGTCGCAAGGAAGTCGGCGTCGACCTGGTTCTTGCTCGCGGAGCCCGCGGTGTAGGCCGTGATCGGCGTGTTCTGCGTGTTGATGCCCGAGAACAGAGACGAGCCGTTATAGGATACGTTCAGCGCGCCAATCAAATCCTGGAGGTTGGAGGACGCAGGCGGCAGGATGATCCGCCCGCCGCCGTCGGTACTGCGAGCCGCGATAAGGTCCTTGAGGAAGTCCGTTGCGGTCGAACCAAGCTGGGTGATCCGGCTCTGCGTTATGTCCAGGCGTCCCGAGACCAGCCCGTTGGTATCGACGAGTTGATCGGCGAAGCTCAGGTCCGCCCGCAGGCTGACGTCGCTTCCCGTCGTGGCGCCAAGCTCGAGGCCGACATCGGCGAAGCGGCCGGTGGTGGCTTCCTTCGAGGCCTTGGCCAGCGCGGCCTGATTGTTCGTGATCGAGGACCTCAACGACGAAGACAGCATCAAGGTCGAGATGTAGTTCGCGCTCATCATCACTTAATTTCCCACGGCGGCCAGCAGGCTCTGCAGCATTTCGTCGACGGTCGAGATGATCTTCGACGAAGCCGAATAGGTGCGTTCGACCTGAAGCATCAACGACATCTCGTCGTCCATGTTGACGCCGCTGACGTTCGACAGCGCCGCGGTGCTGCGGTCGAGCAGCGTTTTCTGGTAGGTGACGTTGGAGTCGGCGGTCTTGCGCTGGTTTTCGATCCAGCTCGTCGAGGACGACGCGAAATCGATCAAGCTGCCGTTCGGCTTTCCTTGCGCGGTTGCATCGAACGGCTGCGACGCATCCATGCCGCCGATGAGCTGCTGCAGCCGGGCCGAGTACCCGCCGTTGCCGGCAGTATTGTATTGGTATGCGACGTTGCCGCTGATCGCACCGTCGCGCAGCAGGTTAGGATTGCCACCCTGGGCCGGATCGACCGATGCAGCAACCGAAATCGTGCCAGCGAGTCCCACCGAGACGGTGGCGCTCGCCGGCATCGCCGGCGAACCGGGATAAGTGAAGAGACCGGGAACGTCGGGCAGCGCCGCGCCGGACTGATCACTCTCCTTGAAGGTATCGATCAGGCCGCGCGCGATTTCGTCGAGCTGACTCTGATAGGTGACTGTGTCCTGGTCACGCAGCTGAGCGAGGCCTGCGAGCTTGCCTGATTTCAGCGGCATCACAGAATTGGCGCCGGTCACCGGCACGCCGTCGACATAGACCGCATTGCCGGTGGTACCGGCCGTATAAGCGTTGGTCGGCGCGAAACTCACCGTGCGCGCCAACTTGTCGAACAGGACGGCGCCGCTGTCGGTATAGAGCGCCGCGTCTCCGTTGGGACGGGTCGACATTGTGACGCCGAGCTCCTGCGACAGCTGCGAGACGATGCTGTCGCGCTGGTCGAGGTAGTCGGTGATGTCGTCGCCGGAGATCGTCCCCTTCACGATTGCGGTGTTCACGGTCTGGAATTGGGAGAGCAACCGATTGATGTTTTGAACCGACGTATTCATGTCGGCATCCGCGCCCTCCCGGACAGACTGCACGGTCTGGGTTGCCTGGTTGAGCGTGGTCGCCATGTCCTTGGCCGACGCCACCGCCGCCTGCGCCAGCGTGGTGTTGTCCGGGGCGTTGGCATATTGCTGGAGCGCCTTCTTCAGCGCATTGAGTTGCGCCGTCGGCGACTGGTCGAGCTCCGGATCGTCCACCGTGGCAGCTGCGATCTTCTGGAGACCGTCAAGGATCGCGCTCTGCTTGGCCGACGACGAGGTCGCGGTCAGCACGTTGGTGTAGAGACCCGAGCTGGCGGCGCGCTGGATCGCCGCCACGTAGACACCGGTTCCCGGGAGGTTGTCCAGCACGGCAATCTTGCGCGAATAGCCGGTGGAGCTGGCACCGGCGATGTTGCGCGAGATGACCGACGACTGGATGCCCGACGCCATCAGCGAGGAGCGGGCGGATTCGAGAGCGGCGGTAAGGTTCATGATCTGCTCTTGCCGGGAACGAGCGCTGAAGAAATCAGCGCTTCAGGTTGACGACCACGTCCAGCAGATCGGCGCCGGTCTGGAATGATTTCGAGTTCGCGGTGAAACCTCGCTGCGCCTCGATCATCGAGGTCAACTCGTCCGCGAGGTCGACGTTGGAATCTTCCAGCGCACCCGACTGGATCGTACCGAGCCCGCCCTGGCCGGCGAGGCCGACCTGCACGTTTCCGGAATCCAGGTTCGGCGAGTAGACGTTGCCGACTTCGGGCGTCAAATGGTCGGGGCTCGGAACGGTCGCGAGCGCGATCTGAAAGCTCGGCAGCTCGGTGCCATTCTTCAGGACAGCCGTGACCACGCCCTTGTCGTCAATGTTCACCTTCTCGACCGCCGATGGAGCGTTGCCATCGACCGTCGCCTTGAAGTCGAAGCTGGAGGCGACCTGGGTCATGGCCGACAGGTCCATGTTGAAGGACGAGCCGCCGGGGATGGTCACGGTCAGCGATGTCGGGCTTGCGGCGGCGAGCTTGCCCTTGCCCACTGCGGTGACGTCGAAGGTGAAGGTGTTGAGACCACCCGCGAGCGCGGTACCTGTCGAGGAATCGTAGAGCTGGATCTGCCAGGTATTCGCGGCGGTCTTCGCGGCATAGACGTCGACGGTCACGGCGTTGCCGATGTTGTCGTAGGTGACGACCGAAGTCTTCGAGGTATAGGCACCGGGACCGGGCGGGCCCGCGATGATCGCAGCGCTCGGATCCAGATTGGCGGCGACACTTGCCTTGGTCGATGGCGCGGCCTGCAGCGCCAATTGGTTGACGTTGATGACCTGGAGACCACCGAAGCCATTGGCGGCGACGGTGGGCGTGCCGCCGTTCGCGATGTTGTAGCCCATCAGCTGGAAGCCGGCGGAGTTGACGAGATTGCCCGTGCTGTCGGGCACGAACGCGCCGGCGCGCGTCAGGAAATTGTTGCCGTTCGGATCCTGCACGACGAAGAAGCCGTTGCCCTGGACCGCGAGGTCCGTCGCCGAGGTCGTGAACTGGTAATTGCCCGCATCGCTGATGGCGTAGCGGACCGTGGTCTCGACCGCGCCGGAATCGTAATTGCCCGAACCGCTCTTCAGGATCAGCGAGGAGAACTCGGTCGAAGCCCGCTTGTAGCCGGTGGTGTTGACGTTCGCGATGTTGTCCGAAACTGTCGACAGCTTGTTGGACTGCGCGTTCATCCCGGAAACGCCGGTGCGCATAACACCATACAGGCTCATGAATTGGGCTCCTTTGGTAGGTTGCAGTTACAATGGAGGCTGTTGCTTGCGCGAGGCTGATGATGGGGACCGATGCACAACTTGATGTCGGCCCTTCAGCTCGTTTTGGGCTGACAGAACGAGCGCGCCTTGTCGGTCCACGCGCCGAAGCCGCTGGAGACAAGATGCGCGACGATGTGACAGACGTAGCGTTTCTGCGCCGGCTGGTTGTTGGGGCCTGCATTGTAACGGGCGACTGCCATGGTCCAGCTGCCCTCGCGCTGCTTCAGCTCCTTCAGGAAGCGCGCGGCGTAGTCGACATTCACGGCGGGATCGAACATCGCCCGGACCGAGGCGAATTTGTCGCCGTGATAGTAGTGGTTGATCTGCATGCAGCCGAGGTCGATCAGCTTGATCCCCTTGGCTCGCATGGCTTCGAAGTTGGCGATCGCGTCGTTCATGTCCTTGGCGAACACGGTCTGTCCTTCGGCGCCGAGCGCATAAGGATGAAGCGCGCCGCGCCGCCCGGTCTCGGTCAGGCCGACCGCGTAGAGGATGCCGAGCGGAATTCCGTGCTGCTGGGACGCACGCGCCATCTCGCGCTCGCACGGGCGCGCGTTATCGGTCGCCGCGGCCGCGGTGCCGGCGTTACAGATAAACAGGGCCGCGACGAATTTGCGGCGCCACGTCCTGATCATGACGCGTCTCCTGGTTGGACTGGCGCTCCTGTCGAGCCTGCTTCGCGCCGCCGTCCGACTGTCCCGACGAATTGCTGGTGCCGTCGAACGTGCCCTGCGACTGCGACGAGGACTGTTGCTGGCCCGAGAGCTGCGGCTGCGACTGGCCGGAGCCACTCTGGAATCCATCCAGCGAGCCGTGCTGGACGGGCGCAATTTCGGCGACGTAGCCCGCCGACTGCATCAAATCGCGGATCGAATCGCGCTGCTGGTCCAGCATCTGGCTCGTGTCCTTTCGTTCGGCGGCGAGGTGGACGGACACCTCGTTGCCGACGAGACGAAGGCGCACGGTGACATTGCCGAGCGCGGGAGGCTCGAGATTGATGGTCAGAATCTTGAGCGGCTGATCCGGCGCATTGGCTTGGGACGCTGCAAGATCTGGAGCTGCGGACGCCGTCGGTGCCGGAGCTTCCTTCAGCTCGGCGACGACAACGTTGGCAACCTGCTGCGGCGCGTTGAACTGCGCCGGGGGCAGATGGGTCTCCTGCTGGACCACGGTGACCTTGGTCGTCTCGGGCAATGCGTCCCGCGTCGAGGCCTTGGCGGCACGCTCGACATTGGCCGCGATGGCCTCGAAGCCGGGTGCCGTTTGCGTCGGCGATGGCTCACTGCCGTCCGCCGATGTCGCCTGGTCGGTAGCCGTCGCGTGCGAAGCCGCGGCCTGCGAGTGCGCGGCGGTCGGAGCCGCGGGAGATGGGGGCTCGGCTGTCGTCGCCTTCGCCGTGCCCATGCCCTGAACGTCGCGCTTCGTCGTGGAAGACCGCTCCTCACGCCCGGACGCATCCTTCTTGTCGCCGGCCGGTGCTTGCATCTGCGGCATCACGACCGGCTGCCCGGCGACGATCTCCTGTCCGATGATCCCGGCGATGCTCGATCGGCTCTGGACGTCGGCCTGCTCCATATCATCGAGGGGACCATGTTTGCCGGACGATTTGTCGATCTTTTTGTCGGAAGATTTCTCGGTGGGCTTCTCGCTGGATCCGGGCTCTTCGACCGACGCGGTCCGTTCGTGCACCGTCTCGTCCGTCGCCTTGTCCTTCCCGCTCTGATGCGCCAGGCGCGTCCGCAGCGTTCCGGCTTTCACGGCCGTGTCGCTGCCCTCGTCGTTGAGCGCGCGCTTCGCGAGGTTCGAGACGGTGTGCAGCAGATCGTTGAAGGACGACTCCGCCTGCGCTTTCGTCCCGGCGCCCTTCCCAGAGCGCGATGTGCCCCGCATGTTGAGGCTTTCGGCGAGACCCGAAAAGACCGGTCCGGAGGTTCCACTGAGCTTCGTCATGGACGGCGATCCCTGGTGAGGAGTGCGAGCTCACCGAGCTGCTTCTGTGCACGCGCGAGCGTTGCGGTGGACGACGCGAGATCGACACGCGCCGGCGTGACCGGGGGCTTGTCGGCTGCGGCGGCGGATCCGCCGGCGAACGGCTTGCGAACGTCGAGTGCGAGCTGCATCGTTGCATTGAGAAAGGGAATGTCGCGCTCCGGCAGCTTCGACCGCTCGAGCGCCTTCAACTCGGCGAGACCGCCGTCATATTCGTCGGTGAGCGCCCGCGCCACGCCGCGGAACAAATGCGCCCGCTCGCGCTCCGCCGAGGCATCGGCGCTGAGAGTCAGCGCGCGTTCGCCGGCGAGCCGGGTCACGACCAGCCCCCCGCGCACCATCGCGGTGCGCGCGATCACGAGATACAGCTTGAGGCGGCTCGCGCGGTCGATCTGCTCCAGGAGGGTGGAGATCCGCGCAAACCGACGCTCGTCGAGCGCGAGGCTCGATTGCGTCAGACCCGTGGAAAACCGCTGCCAGAAGTCCCCGGCATAGACTGACTTGTGATAGTGCCGGATGTAGGCCAGCGCCAGGAACTCGAACTTGTCGAAATCCTCTGCTTGCCCGACCAGCAGGATCTCGCGCCGCAGAGCGGCCTCCTCCACCAATGTGCCCGGCAGGAGCAGGCGCGCGTCATCCAGACGCTCGATGGCAAACGATGCTTCGGCGCGTGCGAACAGGGCGCCCTGGACCAGCGCGAGCTGCCCGCCCAGACCCGACGGAATCGTCCGCGGCTTGACATCCTTGAGCAGTTCGCGCGCTTCGTCCTGACGACCCTCGACATAGGCAAGCGCGCCGTCGAACAGCCGTCCGTCGACATTCAGCTTGTCGCGCGGCAGCTTGCGGATGATTTGCGGCGCGCCGCCGCTGAGCAGGTAGATGACGGCGGCCTGGCCGTTCTGCGGATTACTCCACACGGCCGGATCGGCCGCGAGAAGTTTTTCGCCGATCTGCCGGATCAATGCACCGTGGCTGCCGTGCGCCGCATTATCGCCGTTGGCGATGCCGTCTTGCACGGCCTGCAACGCCCGAACGAGCTCATACGGCTCGCTCGATGTCGGTGCCGCCTCGGCGAATGCGCCTGCCGCCGTGAACGACAGCAGCATCAGCAGCGCAGCGCGGAGAAGAGGCCTGATCAAGGACGCTTCTCCCGGACCATGATCTCGATCCGTCTGTTCTGCGCGGCCGCCGGATCGTTTTGAAGTTTCGGCCGCCGATCGGCATAGCCCTCGACATGCTCGATGCGCTGCGCATCGACGCCGGAGCGGACCAGCATGTAATAGGCCATCTGCGCACGCGCCGTCGACAGCCGCCAGTTGTCGTAGGTCTCCGAACGGTATGGCCGATTGTCGGTGTGGCCGCGGACGATGATCACGCCGGGACGCTTCGTCAGCAGCGGGCCGATCTTGTCGATCACACGGATGAGTTCGGGTCGCGGCTCAGCCGAGCCGACCGCGAACATGCCGAAGTTTGCATCGTCGGTCAGGCTGATCAGCAGGCCGTCCTCGACCTGGCGCACCTCGGCCACCGGTCCCGCGCCGGCCTTGACGTCCGACAGCGCATCCGCGATCGCCGACTGAAGCTGTCTGATCGCTAGCTGCTGGGCCTGAATCGCGTCGCGCTCGGATTCCTTGGTCGTGTCGTTGGGACGCGGCTGCGCGACGGCATTGGCTTGATTACCGGCCTGGGCACCCGGCTGCGCGCTCCCTTCGCGTGAAGACTGCGACGGCGCGGGCCCCGGCGGCAGTAAGGCCGACAGGCTTGCGGACGACGCATCGGCGTTCGGAGCCACGCTTCCGCCAGCATCGTCCTGCCTGGCTCGGCGTGCCTGCGTCTCGCCTTGGCCCGTGCCAGGCGCAGTGTCGCGCGCGGCCGCATTCGGCTTGGACTCGGGCTTGGGTTCGCCCTCGATGATGCGATCGGCGTCCTTCGCTGCCTGCGGCGCAAGCTTCCAATAGCCGGGATCGAACGGATCGCGGTAGGCGTCGCCTCCCTTGAGGCCGTCCTCCTCGGCGGACGTCAGAGCGCCGGCGCGCCGCTGGCCCGAGGCTTGGTTCGCGCTGCTGGCGATCTCGGCGAGCGTCGTATAGGGATCGCGGAACAGGACCTTCTCCTCGTAGAAGGGCGGCTTCTCGGCGGTCGGAGAGTCACCGCGACGTTCCTCGCTCGGTCCTCCCGGCTGACGCCTGCCGTCCTGGCCGTCGAACGACGACGGCTCCTTCTTGGAGAGATCCTTGAGCCCCTTCGGGGCAGGTGCGTTCTCCGCGAGCTTGATCGGATTGAAATAGCTCGCAACCACCTGCTTCTGGTCCTGGTTGAGTGCATTGATCAGCCACATCACCAGGAAGAACGCCATCATCGCGGTCATGAAGTCCGCATAGGCGATCTTCCAGACGCCGCCGTGCGGCTTCTCATCGTCGAAGGCGCTCCGCCGGCGGATGATGACGAGTTCTGACTTGACCTCATTCATGACGGACTACCGGCGCGCCTCTTTCAGGCGCTCGCTCCAGGCCGTGATCTGCGTCTCGATCACTGTCTGGTCGGCCACGACGCGAACCTCGAAAGTATCGGCGGCCTCATACTCGAAGCCCGTTCGCCGGGCCGTCCCGAGCTGCGTCTTCACCAGGTCGAGCAGTTCGCTCGGGCCCGTGACCTTGAACACCGGCACCGGCGAATTTCCGGTCAGCGCCGCAATCTGCTCGACCAGCGACCCGATCGCCTTGTCGCGGACCGCATCGGCCAGGAACGGCAGCAATATCCGCGCAACGGAGCTCGCGATGTTGGTCTCGATTTCGCGACACGCCGTCTCGAAACCGGTGACGACCGCCACCGCCTGCTGGTCGGACCACTTGGCCCGCTCTTCGCCGAGCCGGATTGCGCTGCGCACTCGTTCCTCGGCGATCCTGGACTCGCCCTCCGCGACGCCGGCCGCATGGCCGCGCCGAAAGGCATCGTCCAGGAGATTGACCGCCGGGGCTTCCGCCTTCGGCGCCGGAGGCGGCGACTGAAGCTGCGGGTGCGACTGCGGTTGCGAATGGGTCTGGGGCTGCGGCTGAGGCTGAGGCTGAGGCTCGCGCCGGGCTTCCTTCGGCCTCGTCAGCACGTCCTGGATTTTGGGTGGCGGTGGAGGTGGAGGCGATTTGACCCGCCCGTTCGCGTCGAACTGCGTCAGGAGCTTTCCGATTGCCGCGTTCATGCCGCCTCCTCGCGTCGCATCCAGTCTTTAAGGATCGCTGCCGCCTGCATCTGATCGAGACGGACGATCTGCTCCAACCGCTTCTGCGGCGTTCGCTGCATCTTGCCTTCGAGGTCTTCGACCAGGTTGAGCTCGGCCTCCTCGTTGTCCGCCAATGCAAGGGCGCCAGCGGCCGACTCGAGCTCGGCAGCTTCCGCCGCCTCGGTCTGCTCCTGCGCCGCACGATGGGTCAAAATGCCGTTGACCGCAGGACGAAGTCCGAACCACACCAGCATCGAAGCGACGGCCAGGATCGTCACTGCGTTGATGACGCTGCCGAGCTGCTTGTTGATCATCTCGACGAAGCTGATCGGCGGCACCGGTGCCAGTTCGCGAGAGCCTTCGATGAAATCGACGGCTGTCACCTGGATCTGGTCGCCGCGCGCCTTGTCCAGCCCGCCGGCCGTGGCTGCGAGTTGGCTGATCTCGGCGAGCTTGCTGTCGACGATGGCCTGGTTGCTCTTGTCCCCGAGGTCGGCAATGAGCCGCCCGCGGTTCACCAGCACGGCAATGAACAGCTTCTTCACCGAATAGCCGTCGCTCACCGTCGTCGTGGTCTTGGAAGAGACCTCGAAATTCGTGACGTCCTCGCGGCGGGTCTTGTCCTCGCTGGAATTCTTGGTGCCGCCGGCGTTCACCTGCTGGTCGGGAAGGTTCTGCTGCACCGTGGTCGGCTGCGAACGGTCCGCATTCTGCGACTTCTCGTTCTCGCGGACGTTCCTCACCGAACGTTCTGCGCGGCTCTCCGGATCGTAGACGGTCTCGTTGATCTGCCGCTTGTCGGTGGAGAGCTGCGATGCAACGCTCACTTCGAAATTGTCGAGGCCCAGATACGGCGTCAGCGCCTTGCGGATGTTCTCTTGCACCATCCCGCCGACCGTCTTCTGCAGGCTCGCCATCTTGGTCGGAGCAGCCGTCGCCTCATCCTCTTCGGCAAGCAGCATCGAACCGTCGGCGTCCAGCACCGTGACCTTGTCGCGACTCATGCCCGGAATGGCCGCCGCGACGAGATGACGGATCGACTGCGCCGTGCGTGCCTCGATTGCGCCGTCGGTGCGCAGCACGACCGATGCCGAAGGCGGCTGCTGCGTCGCGCGGAACGACCCCCGCACCGGCATCACGATATGCACCCGCGCCGCCTTCACGCCCTTCATCAACTGCACCGTGCGGGCGATTTCGCCTTCCAGCGCCCGGAGCTTGGTGACCTCCTGCATGAACGAGGTCAAACCGAGCGAGCCGATCTTGTCGAAGAGCTCGTAGCCGGAATTGGCGCTGGTCGGCAGCCCCTTCTCGGCGAGCAGCATCCGCGCTTGCATCGTCTGGCTCGGACGCACCGAGACCGCGTCGCCGGCTGTGTTGACGTCGAAGGTGATGTTCTGCTCGCGCAGCGCGGCACCCATACGCGTCACGTCTTCGCGGGAAAGGCCGGTATAGAGCGTTTCGAATTCAGGCCGGCTCAGATAATAGGCGCCGCCCACGACGGTGACGAGAACGGCGAAACCGATCAATCCCAAGGCCATCAGGCGTCGCGGCCCAAGCTCGAGCAGATTGTTGAGCAGTTGCTGTACCTGCGCACGACTGAGCAGCATGTGACCTCGTACCAATGCGAACGTAGAGGACACTCTGCTGCCAACCTTGTCTGAAGGTTGCGCGAGATCACGAATGTGTCGGTTCGCCGGCGAGGCGTTGCAATTTTACAAGAGACTGAGTGACGCGATCGCGCGCGTCGGCAACAAGCGGACGGCCGGTCGCATCGCGGTGCGATCGGCGACGGCGTGTTGCCTGGAAGGTGGCGTCAGGAGACCGATGTGGGCACTTCGTGTGCCGTCAGATCCGCCGTTCATGGCGGAGACCGTGCTCCCTGAGGAGCACGGTCGTTTTCGAAGCCGCCGCTTAGCGGAACAGCGACAGGATGCTCTGGCTGTTCTGGTTGGCGATCGAGAGCGCCTGAACGCCGAGCTGCTGCTGGGTCTGGAGCGCCTGAAGGCGGGTCGATTCCGCGTTCATGTCGGCGTCGACGAGCTGGCCGATACCGCGGTCCACCGAGTCCATCAGGGTCTTGACGAACTCCGTGTTGGTCGCGAGTCGGTTCTTGACGGCACCGAGATTGGCGGCGGCCGAGGCCACCGAGTTGATGCCGGCGGTGACCTGCGCGATGTAGCCATCGAGCGTGGTCTGGTCAGCTGCCGAGTCGGTCAACGCGGAGATGCTCATCGTGTTGATCGACGGAGAGGTCGAACCGGCCGTGTCCAGAATGCCGGTCTGCGTCGAGGTGTAGAGCGAGTAGTTCGCGGTCGTCACGGTGATGGAGCCGATGGTGGGCGTACCGCCGACACGCGAGTACGACGACACCAGGTTGAAGGTGGTCGGCGTGGTGGCGGTCGTGCTCAGCCAGTTGATGCCGTTGAAGGTCGCCGAGTTGGCCTTGAGCTTCATATCCTGCTGAATCTGGGTGATGTCAGCCTGGATCTTGGTGCGGTCGATACCGGCGGTCTTGGCTTCGACCAGCAGCGCCTGGAGCTTGGTCAGGCCGGAGTCCTTGTCACCGATAACCGAGGTCAGAGCGGTATATTCGGTGTCGACGGTCGCAGCCGACAGACCGAGCGAGTCGGAGACGGCGGAGAGCGCGGCATTGTCGGAGCGCATCGACGTTGCGATCGACCAGTAGGCAGCGTTGTCCGAAGCGGTCGAGACGCGCATACCGGTCGAGATCCGGTTCTGCGTGGTCGCGAGCTGCGAGCTAACGTTGCGAAGGGTCTGCAGCGCGGTCATTGCAGACGAGTTGGTGAGGAGGCTAGAACCCATTTTGATGTCCCTTTGGAGATTGAATTAGATTTGGGGACATACCGGACTTACACCGGTACGGCAGGGCGGCGTCATGCCTTTGGGCTGCGCAAAAGCGTCAAGGCCCAACCTGTCGTAACGGCGACGATAGCCCGCGAAGCTTGTGCGGGGCTTGTGGCTCTGTGTCTTTGCCGCAACAAGGCGGCCGAAATTGCGGCGCGCGATGTCACGCCAAAATGAAAGGGCCGCGCCTCGTGAGAAGCGCGGCCCTCCCCAAAATCGTTTGAGGCTTAGCGGAACAGCGACAGGATGCTCTGGCTGCTGTTGTTGGCGATCGAGAGCGCCTGCACGCCGAGCTGCTGCTGGACCTGGAGGGCCGACAGGCGGGTGGACTCCTGATTCATGTCGGCGTCGACGAGCTGACCGATACCGCGGTCCACGGAGTCCATCAGCGACTTCACGAAGTCCGTGTTGGTGGAGAGGCGGTTCTTGACGGCACCGAGATTGGCGGCGGCCGAGGCCACCGAATTGATGCCAGCGGTGACCTGCGCGATGTAGCCATCGAGCGTGGTCTGGTCAGCTGCCGAGTCGGTCAACGCGGAGATGCTCATCGTGTTGATCGACGGAGCGGTCGAACCGGCCGTATCCAGAATGCCGGTCTGCGTCGAGGTGTAGAGCGAATAGTTCGCGGTCGTCACGGTGATGGAGCCGATGGTGGGCGTACCGCCGACACGCGAGTACGACGACACGAGGCTGAAGGTCGTCGGCGTGGTGGCGGTCGTGCTCAGCCAATTGATCCCGTTGAAGGTCGCCGCAGTGGCTGTCGCCTTCATCTGCTGCTGGATCTGGGTGACGTCGGCCTGGATCTTGCTGCGGTCGATACCGGCGGTCTTGGCTTCGACCAGCAGGGACTGGAGCTTGGTCAGGCCGGAGTCCTTGTCGCCGATGACCGTGGTCAGAGCGGTATATTCGGTGTCGACGGTCGCAGCCGACAGACCAAGCGAGTCGGAGACGGCGGAGAGCGCGGCGTTATCAGCGCGCATCGAGGTCGCGATCGACCAGTACGCAGCGTTGTCCGAAGCGGTCGAGACGCGCTGGCCGGTGGAGATGCGGGTCTGCGTGGTGGAGAGCTGCGAGCTCACAGACCGCAGGGTCTGGAGAGCGGTCATGGCAGTCGAGTTCGTAAGCAGGCTTGACATTGCGAATGTCCCTTTATGTACGCGTTACATTTTCACGAGGGGACATACCGGGCTTTCACCGGTACGGAGGGGCGGCATCATGCCTTTGGACTGATGTGGGTGGGGTCCAACCCGCCGTGACGCATTGCTAACATGCCGAATCTTGCGCGCAGATTAAGATCGACTTGAATTGTGCTGTAAAATCAGATGGTTAACGTTACTTATTGCTAACCATAGGCCGGTACTTCTCGCTAACCATAACCATCCGGCCTGGCGCTCGTTGCCGTCAAGAGAACGACCGCACCAGCCCGGAGGCGAGCAGGTTCCAGCCGTCGATCAGCACGAAGAACAGCATCTTGAACGGCAGTGCGAGGATCGTCGGCGGCATCATCATCATGCCCATCGACATGGTCAGCGTCGCCACGATCATGTCGATGACGAGGAACGGCAGGATGATGAGAAAGCCGATCTCGAACGAACGCCTGAGCTCGGAAATCATGAAGGCCGGAATGATGACGCGCATGTCGACGCGCTTGTCATCGAACTTCCTGCGGAAGCTCTCCGCGGCCAGCGATTCGAACGTCTGCAGATCCTTGTCGCGAACATGGGCCAGCATGAATTCGCGGAACGGATCGGTGATCTTCAGATAGGCCTCTTCCTCCGAGATCTCGTTCTTCATTAGCGGCTGGATGCCGGTCTCCCAGGCGCGGTCGAAGGTCGGCGCCATCACGTAGAAGGTCATGAACAGCGCGAGGCTGATCAGCACCAGGTTGGCCGGCGTGGTCTGCAGGCCGAGTCCGGCGCGCAGGAACGACAGCGCCACCGCAAATCGCGTGAAGCTCGTCACCATGATGAGCAGTCCCGGCGCCACCGACAGCACCGTGATCACCGCCATCAGCTGGATGATGCGCCCGCTGGTCGAGCCGTTGCCCGGCGGCAGCAGCGAATTGAGGTCCGGAATCTGGGCCAGCGCCACTTCGGGCAGCACGACCAGGAGCAACGCAAGCAGCAGGACTCTCAGTTTCACTGAATCACCAACGTCTCAATGATCAATTCGCGGATCTTGCCCGAGGAGCGGATATTGGCGCGTTCGGTCAGGTCGTCGCGCAGATGCTGAAGCCCGCGAGATCCCTCGAACTGCGCAACCGTCGCCGAGCGCAGATAGGTGACGATGTCCTCGCTGATATGGGCCGCCAGGATGCCGGCATCCTCGTCGCTCATGCTGTCGGTCACCATGGAGGCTTCGATGCGGGCCCAGTTGTTGGCCGGCGCGCCGAGATTGGTCACGATCGGGGACAGCTTCCTGAGCCGCGCGCTGCCGGCGTAGCTGGAGGCAAGAGGTGGCGGCGTGGCGGTTTTCTTCGCATCCGCGACGCGCTCGGCGGCCGCAAACAGATGCAGGCCGGCAAGCGCGCCCGCGCCGATCGCGATCAGGGTCAGCACCAGGATGGCTGCAATCAGGCGCATGCCGTCCCCTGCCCCCGCGACCCGGCCCGACGGTCGCGCATCTCAGAACGGTGCCACGGCGTCATAGATCCGATGTCCCCATCCAGGCTGCTGCACGTCAGAGAGATTTCCGCGACCGCCATAGGCCACGCGCGCCTCGGCGATCTTGTCGTATGAGATCGTGTTGGTTCGCGAGATATCGCGTGGACGCACGATGCCGCCGACGTTGAGCACGCGCATCTCCGTGTTGACCTTGAATTCCTGCGAGCCGCTGATCATCATATTGCCGTTCGGCAACACGTCGGTGACGATGGCCGCGATCGACAGCTTGATATCCTCTGTGCGGTCGATCTGGCCGTTGCCCTTGATCTGGGTGTTGGTGTTGAGGTTGGCGCTCGTCGAGCCCTTGTCCTGCCATCCCGCAACGTCCATCAGCCAGTCGAGCCCGAACTTGATCTGCGAATCGCGCGAGCGGTCGGTCTTGTTGTCAAGCTTGGCCTTGTCTTGCATCGAGATGATGACTGTCACGACGTCGCCGGTCCGCCGGGCACGGGGATCGCGGTAGAGGTCGGTGCCGTCGTCCCAGGTCGAGCGATAGCTGACGGGCGAGCGCATGCGGGGCGTCACGGGAATCGGATCGGCCTGCGTCCTCAGGCCGCTCCCGACCGGCGACAATCGCGGGCCCGTCAGAACCTCGGCCGGATCAGTGACGCATCCGGCAAGCGATAACAGCGACAGGATGAGGATCAGATTCTTCATCTATTTGGTCTTTCCGTCATCCACGCGACGCATTCCGCCGAGCAGATCGGCGAGGTGCGCCGCGCGCCCCGTCTCCATCTCGTTGAAGATTGCGCTCGAGCTCCTCGGGCTGAGCTTTGCGAGCACGGCCGCAGCCGTCTCGTCCGCCATCCCGGCGATCTGGGTTGCGGCGGCATCCGGCTTCATGCGCGAGTAGATCTCGACGACGCTCGCTTCGGCCTTCTTCAGGAAGTCGTCGCGCAACGCCATCCACTTCTCATATTCGGCGCGCTTGGCCTCGACCTCGGCGATCCGCTCGCGGAGCTGGTTCTCGGCCTTCTCCAGCTCCTTGAGCTGCCAGGCCAGCCTTGCATCGACTGCGGGGTCGGCGACATTGCTGCAGAACAGGGCGACTTCGTTGTCCGCGGTTGCAGCGGCCGGGGGCGGCACCGGCTTCGGCGGCGCCGTGACGCTGCCGGGCTTGGCCGGTCGCGGCGCGGCTGTGGGTGCGGGCGCGGGCTTCTCGGAGGCCGGCACGGCACCCGTGGTCGCCGGTCCCGAATCTTCGGCTGCCCACGCCGTCGCCCGCATCGACGCATTGTCGCTCGGGATCGATGAGATCGGCTTCTGCGGGCCAGGCGCGCGGGCGCGCGCGAAGGACAGCAGGTTGAGCGGCTTCGACGGCTTGGCCTCATCCAGCGCCAGAACGGGCGAAGCGCTCGCGAGCGCGGAGGCCGCGACCAGGAGGAGGAGTTTGGCTTTATGATCCAGCTTCAACATCGGCCCGCGCGAGATTCTCGGTCGAGAGAGCATTGAGCGAGCAAGCTTGCACGGCGCTTACGCGTCATTGCACGATGACATCCGCCTGGAGGGCGCCGGCCGTCTTGATCGCCTGGAGGATCGCGATGATGCCGGATGGTTTCAGGCCGATCTGGTTCAGCCCGCGCACCAGGCGCTGCAGATCGACGCCGCTCAGGATCGCCACCTGCGATCCGGCTTCGTTGGCCTCGACCACTGTCTGGGGCACCACCACCGTTTGCCCCCGCGAGAACGGCGCCGGCTGCGACACCACGGGAAGCTCGGTGACGCGGACCGTCAGATTGCCATGCGTTACGGCAACGGTCGATATCCGTACGTCGCGTCCGATCACCACTGTGCCGGTACGCTCGTTGATCACCACCCGCGCCGGCGTGTCCGGCTCGACCGTCAGCTCGCCGATCTCGGCAAGGAAGCGGACAGGTCCGATGTGGCGCGGCTTCGACAGCACGATGGTGCGGTAGTCGCGCTCGAAGGCGATCTGGGCGCGGTAGCGTCCGCCCGCGTAGCGGTTGATGGCGTCGAGGATTCGCGTTGCGGTGACGAAGTCGGGATTCTTGAGCTCCAGCACGAGGTACTCCATTTCATGGAGACTACCCTGCACCTCGCGCTCAACCAGCGCGCCGTTCGGGATGCGGCCCGCGGTTGGCGTGCCCTGGCTGACGTTCTGGGCCTGGCCCCCGACGCTGTAACCGGCGACCGTGACCGCGCCTTGCGCCACTGCATAGACCGCACCGTCCGCCGCACGCAGCGACGTCATCACCAGGGTGCCGCCGAGCAGCGAGGTCGCATCGCCAAGCGACGACACGGTCACGTCCATGCGCTCGCCCGCACCGATCGAGGGCTGCAGGTCCGCGGTCACCATCACGGCCGCGACGTTGCGCGTGCGCAGCGTCGTCGGACGCGGCGGATTGTTGGTGCTGGTGGTCTCGTTCCGGACATTGATGCCCATGTTCTCGAGCATCGATTGCAGGGACTGCTCCGTGAACGGCGCATTGCGGAGCGTGTCGCCGGTGCCGTTCAGGCCGATGACGAGGCCGTAGCCGACGATCTGGTTTTCGCGCAATCCCTTGATGTCCGCGATGTCCTTGATGCGGACGGCGGCCTGGGCGCTGACGGCGGAAACGAGCAGGACGAGCGCAAGCAGGACTCTGGTCATGACCCGTCCACGACCTTGACCGTGCCGTCCGGCTGGACGACGCCCCTGATGATCACGCCCGTATCGGTGTTTCTTATCGGGATGAGCGCGCCGGGCGCGCCCGATTGCATCGCCGCGCCGTAGGTCACGATCGACAGGCCGCTGTCTTCGACCACGACCTTGACCATCGCGCCGCGGGCGACCGTCCAGGGATCCTCCACCGAGTTGGTCGGGATCGGCTGGCCGGGCAGCAGCAGGCGGCGCGCCATGCGACCGACCAGGACCTGGCGTCCTTCGATGAACATGGCGACGCCGAGCACGTTCCGCGCAAAGGCGCGCTCGGTGATCATGTCGTCCCGGATCAGCTCGCCGGCGCGGATCGAGACGGCTGGCACGGGGAGCCGCTTCTCCTCGGCCGCGGCGAGACGCGCCGAGACGAGAACCAGCAGCACGGCGGCCAACCCGCGCACCATCAAGCCCATCCTGTTCAACATGGATACACCGGAACTAGCGCATGCCCTTCGAGACCGTCTGGGCCATTTCATCCGAGGCCTGGATGACCTTGGCATTCATTTCGTAGGCGCGCTGGGCAGAGATCAACTCGGTGATTTCCTTGACCGGGTCGACGTTCGAGGCTTCGAGATATTGCTGGTTAATCTTGCCGTAGCCAGAATCGCCGGGCAGCCCGACGACCGGCGTGCCGGACGCCGTGGTCTCGCGATAGAGATTGCTGCCCAGCGGTTCGAGGCCAGCCTCGTTGGCGAAATTGGCGAGGTTGAGCTGGCCAATCTGCCGCGGGTTCACTTCGGTGTCCAGCTTGGCGAACATCTGTCCAGTCTGGTTGACCGTGACCTGAACCGTCCCCTGCGGCACCGTGATGGCCGGATCCAGCAGGTAGCCGTCGATCGTGACGAGCTGGCCGTTGGCATTGGTATTGAACGAACCCGCGCGGGTGTATTGCACCTCGTTGTTCGGGCCGAGCACCTGAAACCAGCCGCGGCCGTTGATCGCCATGTCGTAGGGATTGCCGGTCTGGGTGAGAGCACCCTGGATGTGCAGCTTGCGGATCGCCGCCGACTTGACGCCGAGGCCGAGATTGGCACCTTCCGGGATCGGCGAGGAGCCGCTGGTGTTCGCAACGCCTTGCATGCGGTCCATCTGGTAGAACAGATCGGTGAACTCGGCGCGTGCCCGCTTGTACGACGTCGAGTTGATGTTGGCGATGTTGTTCGCGATGACTTCGATGTTGGTCTGTTGGGCGTTCATGCCCGTGGCCGCGATGGCAAGCGATTTCACAGCGTCACTCCTTGATCAGATCGACATCCGAACGACTTCCTGGTAGGCCTGCACGACCTTGTCGCGAACTGCGACGGCCGTCTGCAAGGCCTGCTCGGCCGACATCAGCGCCTCCACGACGCGCCGCGTCGATTCCTTGCCCTGCATCGCCGAGATCGAGGCCGCCTCGCCCGCCTTCAGCGTCCCGATCGCGTCGGTCGTCACCTGCTTCATGACCGATTCGAATCCGACGTCGCCGCCGGACTGGATCGCGGGCGTCGCCGCCGGCGAGATGGCCTGCGTCTCGGTCGCGCGGCTCGCCGCCTGCGCAGTTGAGATCGCGGTGGATGATATTGCCTCAAGCATTGTCAGCTCCTCAGCAGGTCGATGGTCATGCCCAGCATCGACCTCACCTGTTTCACGACCTGGAGATTGGCTTCATAGGACCGGTTGACTTCCCGCATGTCGGCCATCTCGATCATCATGTTGACGTTCGGCAGCTTGACGTAGCCGGCCTTGTCGGCGGCGGGATGCCCCGGATCGTACTCCACGCGGTACGGCGTGGTGTCGACCCCGATTTCCTTGACCTTCGCCAGCTGCGCGCCCGACGCGCGGTCCATCGCGGCATCGAAGGTGATCGTCTTGCGTTGATACGGATCGGCGCCGGCGACGCGCCCCGTCGACGTCGCGTTGGCGAGGTTCTCCGAGACGATGCGCATGCGCGTCGACTGCGCTTCGAGCCCGGAGCTCGCGACCGTCAAGGAGGATTGCAGTGAGTCCAGCATGTCAGTTCACCTCAGGTCTTCGCGCTCGACAGCAGCATGCGGTGAAACGACCGCACGACTGCCGAGTTCATCGAGTAATCGCGACTGACGTCGCTGCCCTTGATCATTTCCTGCTCGAGACTGACGGAGTTGCCGGAGTGAACTACATCCCAGCTGTCCTTCTTCGCGGTCGCCCGCGTGTCGCTTTCGGCAGCGGAGAGCTGCAGGTGCGATGGCGCCGTCGTCGCGAGCCTCACCGGCGTGCCATCGAGCACCTTGTTGAAGGGCTCGACGTCGCGCGCCTTGAAGCCCGGCGTGTTGGCGTTGGCCACGTTGGTGGCGATCGTCGATTGGCGGAGCTCGAGGTATCGCGCCTGCGAGGATGCTAGTTCGAAGAGATAGAGCGGTCCCACGGCAGCACCATTCTGGTTCAGACGGTGTAACCTTAGGGTCGCAAGCTTTCGTCAGGCTGATGGAAGGGACGCCGTCCTCGGAATTCTACTGGACCTTCTCGGACCGCGGCGTCTGCTTGGACTGCAGGAAGTAGATGATCTCGGCGACCGGCCGGAAGAACTCCGCCGGAATCACCTGGTCGACCTGAACCGCCTCGTAGAGCGCGCGCGCCAGCGCCTTGTTCTCGATCACCGGAATCCGGTTCTGCTCGGCGACTTCGCGGATCTTCAGCGCAATTACGTCCATACCCTTCGCCACGACGATCGGCGCCGGATTTTCCTCGCGATTGTAGCGCAGCGCAATCGCGAAGTGGGTCGGGTTCGCGATCACCAGCGTCGCGCGCGATGCGGAAGCGATCATGCGCTGGCGCGAGCGGTCGCGCGCCAGCGAACGCAGGCGCGCCTTGATCAGCGGATCGCCTTCGGCCTGCTTGTGCTCGTCCTTGATCTCCTGCCGCGTCATGCGCAGCTCGCGCCGCCAGTGGAAGCGGGCCCAAGCGAGATCGACCGCGACCAGGACGATGGTCGCGATGCAGATCGCCGAAACGATTCGCATGGCGATGTTGAGAATCATCTCCGGCAGCGCGACCGGATCGGTGTACATCGCCTCGAACGCCTTCGCTTCCGACGAGCGCAGCACGAACACGACGACGATAGTAACCGCAGCGAGCTTGAACAGCGACTTCGCGAACTCGACGAGACCCTGCGATCCAAACAGCCGGCTCCAGCCGCTGAGCGGAGAGATTCGCGACAGATCCGGCGTGATACGCTGGAGCACCAGGCTGGGAGCATTTTGCAACAGCGAGGCTGCGAGCCCGAACGCCGCCAGGGTGACGACCAGCGGCGTCAGGAACCGCAGTGCCTGAAGGCCCACTACGGTGAGGAGATTGAGTGCGTCAGCCCCGGTGCTGAGAGGGAAGCCGTCGGGATCGTCGAGAAAGCCCGTCAGCATCGGCGTCAATTGCTGCACGCCCTGGCCGATCAGAAACATCTGGATCACCATCAGAGCCGCCATCGATGCGAAGATGGAAGCCTCCCGAGAGACCGGGATTTTGCCCTGTTCGAGCGCATCGCGGACTTTCTTCTCGGTCGGCTCTTCTGTCTTGCTCTCCTGATCGGTTGTTTCTGCCATGCCCGTTCAGCGGTCAGCGGAAGACCAGCTCATCCTCCTGCTCGGGGTTGAGCTCGATTTCGCCCTTTTCCGCGAGGTCGAGCGCGAGGTCGGTGATCACGCGCCGCGCCTCCAGCACGTCGCGCTGGTTCGACGGTTCGCCAATGGCGAGTTCGTGCTCGACGACCCGGCGGACGCGCGAGGCGACCGAGGACAGGATCATCTCGCGGAAGTGCTTGTCGGTGCCCTTCAGCGCGATGACGATGCGATCGGTCGGCACCTGGTCGAAGATCATGGTGCGCGCCTTCGGCGTCAGGTTAGTCACGTCGTCGAAGGTGAACAGCAGCTCCTTCAGTACTTCGGCCGACTTCGGCCGCTTCTCCGACAGGCTCTTGAGCATGTCCTCGATGTGTCCACGCTCCATCTTGTTGATGATGTCGGCGACGCGGGCATAGGTGTCCGCGCCGAGGTTGCGGGCGAAGTTCAGCGTCAAATCCTCATGCAGCGTCTTCTCGAGGACCCTCAGGGCGTCGTCGACGATCGGCTTGAGGCTGAGAACGCGCCGCATCAGCTCGTTGCGCAGGCTCGACGGCAGCTGGCTCATGACCTTGGCGGCGCAGGACGGCTTGACCTTGGACAGGATGAGCGCCGCGGTCTGCGGATGCTCCTTGGACAGGTAGCTTGCCAGCGAGTTTTCCGACACCGACGAGACGCGGTCCCACACGGACCGGCTCGAATTGCCGAGCAGGTCCGACATGATGGCCGAGACCTGGTCGGCCGGAAGCACGTCGCCGAGCACGGCTTCCAGGCCACCGAGGGTGCCGAGAATGTTGGCACCCATCGAGAATTGCTGGGCGAACTCCTCGACGATCGCTTCGAGTTCCTGCGCCGTGATCGGCCGCAGCTCGGCCGCGGCCTTTGTAACGGTGCGGATATCCTGCGGCTCGAACTGCGCGAGCACGCTCGCGGCCGCCTGCCGGCCCATGGCGAGCAGGAGTGCCGCGACCTTCTCTGTCCCGCCCAGCGTGGCAACGCCTCGCTGCTTGATGGGAGCCATGCCGACCTGTGCCGCCATGGTCAGGTATCACCCTGCCCCAACGGCCCGACAATCTCGGTGAGGGAGACGCCGAAGCGGGAATTGTCTTCTTCAACCACGACCACCTCGCCGCGGGCGACGACGCGGCCGTTGACGACGACGTCGACGGGTTCGCCGACCCGATGGTCGAGCGGAACCACCGCGCCACGGCCGAGCTTCATCAGGTTCGCCACCGGAATGGTGGCCGATCCCAGCACCACCTGCATCGTCACGGGAATGCGCAGGATGGCATCGACATTGGCGAACTTGCCGGTCTCTTCCGCGGTGCGCGCGGCGATCTCCGCCAGCCGCTCCAACGGAGATGTCTCGGTATGCCCGTCGTCGGACGCCGATGCTGACTCATAATCGAAGGATTGCGCCATCTGGTATCGCCTCTTGGTATTTCCGCTCCCGGAGCGCCGCGACGTTCCGATCGTATCTATTCCGCCGGCTTCGGCTTCAATGCTTGTTCACGTCGGCGCCGCCCGCGGTCGCCGGGGATGCGAGCCCGCTCCTCGCATCGAGCGCCGCGATCGCCTCGTGGGCCTGATCGATCTTCGTGCTCAGCACGTTGGCGAGCCGTCCGAGATTTGCGGTGGAATCATGCGCCGCGGTGATGACCGTGTCGAAGGCGCCCGCCGTCTCCTGGACGATGGTCGAGAACTCGCCCTGGTAGCTGCGCAACCGCGCCAGCTCGCGATGCATCCTGGTCACCCGCATGCTGGTGAAGGCGAGCGCAATCAGCAGCACGGCATCAACGAGATAGGATATCATCGACGAACTCCCGTTTCTGATCGACGGGATCTGCCACCTGCATGGCGTAATAGCCATCAAGCTGGCCGATCTGACACCAGAACAGCACCTGGTTGTTGCTCTCGAGCCGAGCCAGCGTGCGCGGCGTGGCTTCGAGTTCGAGCACCTGCCCGACCTGGAACTTCACGACATCGCCGAGCGAAATCATCTTCTCGTCCAGCACCGCGCTCAGCGTCACCTCGGTGCGGTGAACCTCGGTCTCCATCTGCTCGCGCCAGCGCGGATCGGCCGCGCGGCCGTCGCTGACGACGACGGTCGCGAGCTTCTGCCTGAGCGGGTTGAGCGCGGAGTGCGGAATGATGAGGAACATCTGGCCGCCGCGGTAGAGTGCCTGCAGCATGATGTTCGCGCAGATCGACATGTTGCCGCTCCGCCCGATCGCCAGCGACGCCATCGCGGTCTCGACCCGCTCCACGCGGAAGGTGACGTTGGAGGTGCCGGCGAAAGCGGATTGCAGCGCCTTGGCGAACCGCTCGAACAGCGCCTGGACCAGGCGGATCTCGATGTTCGAGAAACTGCGCTCGACGTCGAGCGGCGGTTCGGCGCCGTCGGAGCCGAACATCGCCTCGACCATGGTGAACACGAAGTCGCGGTCGAGCATGATGATGATGCGGGAATCCCACTGCTCGGCATAGAGCACAGCCGCAACCGCATTGGCCTCGTAGTCCTTGATGATGTCGCCGACACGGTCGTTGGTGATGCCGTTGACTGAAAAATAGCACGGCGTTCCCGCTATCGGCTGCAGGCTGTCCGTGCACGATGCCGCCATGCGATCGAAGATCACATTGAGCATCGGCATGCGCTCGATCGAGATGCCGGCGGCGTCCAGCAGATAGTTCGGCAGCGGTTTGCGCTGATCGACGTCGAGGGCTTCCATCATGATGCGCGCGCAGCCTTCGGTTCAACCTCGGTCACAACAGCCTTGGGGCCCGCGATCGTCTCGTTCTCGACGACGTCGATCGAGGGCCGCTCGGGGCTCGCGATCATCTTGCGGCCGTGCTCGACGGCAATCTGCGGCATGGCGCCGTTCATGAATGCCAGCAGCGTCTGCTTGACGATGATGTAGGGCCGGCAGCGCTTCTCGCGCGTCATCTTCACCTTCATCGCGAAGGGCGAAATGATGCCGTAGGACAGGAAAATACCAGCGAAAGTGCCGACGAGGGCGGCGCCGATGAAGCCGCCCAGCAGCTTCGGCGACTGGTCGAGCGCGCCCATGGCCTTGATGACGCCGAGCACCGCGGCGACGATGCCGAGCGCAGGCAGCGCTTCCGAGACCACCACCAGCGCGTGGTAGGGCGCCAGCTTGCTCTTCACGATGGTGTGGATCTCCTCGTCCATCAGCGCTTCGATCTCGTGCGTTCGCGCGTTACCCATGATGATGAGGCGGACGTAATCGCAGATGAACTGGAGCAGCGACGGATCTCCGAGCACGCTCGGGAACGCCTTGAAGATCTCGGAGGACGCGGGATCGTCGATATGCGCCTCGACCTCGTTGCGGCCCTTGCCCCGCAGCTCCCGCATCAGCGCGTGCAGTGCACCGAGCAGATCGAGATAGTAGCGCTGACCGGGCACCGCCCCCGTCACAGCCTGCACGCAGGCAAGCCCGGTATCCGCGACCGTCTTCCAGGGATTGGCCATGATGAAGGTGCCGGCCGCGGTGCCCATGATGATCACGAACTCCCACGGCTGCATCAGCACGCCCAGATGCCCGCCCATGGCGGCGAATCCGCCCAGCAGTGCCGCTACCGTGATGACGATCCCCACGAAACTGCCCAACGCGCCGCTCCATCACCGATCCCATCGGGAATATCTAGTCGGCGAGCCTTGCGCGAGGCTGGCTTCCCCCTCGCCAGCCTCGCGCAAGCGATTCACGGCAGCTTGGGACGACGTCGCGAGAGCGGCCAGAGGGGCGCGTGTCATGCTATCCACCATCGCGGACTACACCAGACTGACCAAGGACATGGGCAAGTCGCTGACACAGGTCGCGACGCAGCCGGACGTCAGCCGCGACACCGATTATTTCCTCAGCCACATCGGCAACGTGAAGACCATCGACGACTTCCTGAAGGACTATCGCCTCTATTCCTACGCGATGAAGGCATATGGCCTCAGCGACATGACCTACGCCAAGGCGTTCATGCGCAAGGTGCTGACCGAGGGTATCGCCGACAACAAGACCTTCGCCAACAAGCTGACCGACACCCGCTACCGGCAAATCGCCGCAGCATTCAATTTCGCCGCCCTCGGCGACAAGGCGACCCAAACCGCCGCGGCCACGACTGGCACGGCGACCCAGTTCGTCATGCAGACGATGGAGGAGAAGGCCGGCGACCAGAACGAGGGTCTGCGGCTGGCGCTCTATTTCACGCGCAAGGCCTCCACGATCACCAATTCCTACCAGATCCTCGCGGACAAGGCGATGACGCAAGTGGTCCAGACGGCGCTCGGCCTGCCGTCGACGGTCAGCTCGGCTGATATCGATGCCCAGGCCAAGATGATCGCGAGCAAGATCAAGCTGACCGATTTCCAGGACCCGGCCAAGGTCACCAAATTCGTGCAGCGCTTCGCGGCGCTGTGGGATGCGACCCAGGCCCAGAGCGATAACTCGACCAACCCGGCGCTGGTCCTGATCGGCGGCGCCACAACGTCGATCGGCATGGATACCAACGTGCTCACGACACTTCAGAACATCAAGTTCAACAGGTAAGTCATGCAATCGGCCCTCTATGTAGGATTGTCGGCGCAGGTCGCCCTCGAAAAGCGCCTCCAGACGATCGCCAACAACGTCGCCAACGTCAACACGGCGGCGTTCCGCACCGACGTGGTGAAGTTCGAGACGGTGCTGTCCAAGGCGGGCGCGAACCCGGTCGCCTTCTCCTCGCCCGGCGACAACATCATCTCGCGCGAGATGGGCAGCATCACCGAGAGCGGCAACCCGCTCGACGTCGCCGTGGTCGGACAGGGCTGGATCGCCTTCGCCGGTCCGAACGGCACGGTCTATACGCGCGACGGTCGCTTCCAGATCGCCGCCAACGGCGACCTTCAGACCGTGTCCGGCTTCCCCGTCATCGATTCCGGCGGCGCGCAGATCACCCTGGATCCGAACGGCGGACCGGTCTCGATTGCGCGGAGCGGCGCGATCACCCAGGACAACAACGAGATCGGCACCATCGGCCTGTTCAACATTCCCGCGGACGCCAATCTCGACCGCTACGGCAATTCGGGCGTCACGCCCGACCGGCCTGCGACCGCCATCGCCGACTTCTCCCGCGACGGCTTCAAGCAGGGCTATGTCGAAGGTTCCGGCGCCAATCCGATGATGGAATTGACGAAGCTGATCGCGGCCTCGCGCGCCTTCGACGGCACCAATTCGATGATCGAGGGCACCGAGAGCTCGCTCCAGAACGCAATCCGGACGCTGGGCGAACCCGGCAAATAGACTGCGCGCCCCGCGCGCAATGAGGTTGGACGGTTTCCTTGAACGCTCTTCGGCAACTTGAGTGGGCGCTGCTGGAGCTTCAGCAGAGCACTCCCCTGGCAAGCGTCAGCGGCGCGATCTCCGAGATCGCGTCGACGCATTTCCGCGTCTCCGGCCTGTCGCGCTTCGTCAGGCTGGGCGAACTGATCGGCGTCAACTCCGGCGGCAAGCCCCAGATCGGCGAGGTGGTGCGGATCGACAGCGAGGGCATCATCGCCAAGCCGTTCGACCGGCAGTTCGCCGGCGGCCTCGGCTCCGTCGCCTACCGGATGCCCCCCATGTCCTTTGCGCCGGATCCGAGCTGGAAGGGCCGCGTCATCAACGCGCTCGGAGCGCCGCTGGACGGACAGGGCCCTCTCGCCCCCGGGTCGCGTCCGGTCTCGGCCGAGGCGGAGGCGCCTTCGGCCATGAAGCGCGCGCGGGTCCACAAGCCGCTGCGCACCGGCGTACGCGTCATCGACCTGTTCGCCCCGATCTGCGCCGGCCAGCGCGTCGGCATCTTTGCCGGCTCCGGCGTCGGCAAATCGACGCTGCTTGCGATGCTCGCCCGCAGTCAGGGTTTTGACACCGTCGTGCTGGCCCTGGTCGGCGAGCGCGGCCGCGAGGTGCGCGAATTTATCGAGGACGTGCTGGGCGCCGACCGTCACCGCGCCGTCACGATCGTGTCGACGGGAGACGAGAGCCCGATGATGCGGCGACTGGCGCCGAAGACGGCCATGGCGGTTGCCGAATATTTCCGAGACCGGGGCGAATCGGTCCTGCTCATGGTCGATTCGATCACCCGCTTCGCCCACGCCGCCCGTGAAGTCGCGCTCGCCGCGGGTGAGCCCGCGGTCGCGCGCGGCTACGCACCCACCGTCTTCACCGATCTGCCGCGCCTTCTGGAGCGCGCCGGACCTGGTGAGGAGGGATCCGGGACGATCACCGGGATTTTCTCCGTGCTGGTGGACGGCGACGATCACAACGAGCCGATCGCCGATACCATCCGCAGCACACTCGATGGACACATCGTGCTCTCCAGGCACATCGCCGACCAGGCGCGTTACCCGGCCGTGGACGTTCTGGGTTCGGTCTCCCGCCTCGCCCATAACGTCTGGGACCCCGAAGAGCGCGAATTGGTGAGCAAACTGCGCGCCATGATCGCGAAATACGAGGACACGCGCGACCTTCGCCTGATGGGCGGATACCAGGCGGGACGTGATTCGGGGCTCGACCAGGCGGTCGACATGGTCCCAAGAATCTACGGCGCGATGCGGCAGGACGCTTCGGCTCCGCCAAGCGCCGATCCGTTCCGCGAGCTGCGGGACATGCTCAAGGGCGACTAGCAAGTCTCAGCTTGAGTCGGCGAGGCGCCCCGCGATCGCACCCTGCTCGTGGTTTTCGACAGGCGCTTGCGCATGTAGCCACGCTTGCCGCGCATGCGCGACCATCTCTGGTTTCCGCCGCGATCGCCTCCGCCGTTCGGGTGAGAAAATCGCGCAGCCGCGCCGAATGCGACTAAACGGCGATTCCTCGATTCGGTCCGGACAACCGCCGCGTGTAATTCCTGTGAGTTCCCTCAGACAATCCTTGGCAGAACGCACAAGTTGTGGATGACATGCCGACGCACATCGTCGTCATGCACAAGCTTCGACCAACTTGCATCAACGACAGCCAACAACGTGCCGTGCAATAAAACCGTCGCATAGTCACGTGCATGTTGCTCGTGGGACAGGGTATTGCGTTCACCATCATGTGTCCCCGAAGTGCGAGATTGTCTTGAACGTTACATTCGCCTGCGACGACATCCTGTCTCAGAGAGGGTCTCTACTTGATTTTGTTGAGAAGCTCATTCATCGTTTCGTCGAACATAAGAAACGTCTGCGTGTGACTTGAACCTTAGGGGCTTCGGTTGAACTACTCCGATCCATCGTCTGCTGGCGACGGCTATTCGGGCTCCCGTGCGACGACGCCGCGAATGGCATACCAACAGCAACACCGCTTCCCGCGTCATAACCTGCAGTGCCCATCCGTCCATGTCGGGCGCCAGGCAGGCCGTGCCTTCACGCGAGAGAAGAGCACGGTGCATGTGTCGGATATCGCGGTCGGTACGACTTCTCGCAAACGGCTCGTGCGCAACGACGGAAGGCGGCTCCGGGGCGCCGCAAACGTGACTCCCGGGGCAAGGTAGGAATTCATGCCATTGGCAAGAGAAGCCGTCGAGCTGCTGGTTCAGGCGGCGAGGGCTTGGTATTTCGAAGGCAATCAACATGGGTTGCGCGACCGGGAATGGATGGCGCTGCGCTTTCTCGGCCGCGCCAACAGGTTTTCGCGTACGCCGTCCGCGCTTGCCGGCTTCATCGGCGCCACCAGGGCGACCGCATCGCAGATCGTGAAGACGCTGGAGGGCAAGTCCTTCCTGGTGCGAAAGCCGTCGCACGAAGACAAGCGTTCTGTCGTGCTGCACGTCACTGCGCAGGGCGAAAAGTGCCTGAGCCAGCACGATCCGATCAATCACGTGCTGAACGCGGTCACGGCGCTCGGACCCGACGAGTGCGTCAGGCTTCGCGATTCGCTGCGCGAGATCCTCAATCACCTCGACGCGGCACATCAGCGGCTCGATGCCAGCATCTGCCGGGACTGCATGTTTCTCGCCGAACGCGGGCCGGGTACCGGCAAGGGACGCGCTACGGCCGAATTCATGTGCCGCCTGTATCGCGCCCCGGTTTCGCTGGATGAGACCGAACTGCTCTGCACCAGTTTCGAGCGCACCCGCGACCGTCCCAAGATCGAGGAGCATCTCGACCGCGCGCGCGTGGCGAACCAGGGGTGAGGCACGCGTGATTTCCGCGCGCGGAGCTTGCGCTGCGGACAATTTCGTCTCTCATATCCCGGACAAGCTGCAGCGCGAAGCCTTGCAGCGCAGAGCCGGGATCCAGATGGCGACACGGTCCCATGTCGCGACATGGGCCCCGGCTCTCCAGCGTACCGCAAGAGCGCTGCGCTGCGTCCGGGGCACGGGAGCGGAGTGTGGCACACACTCTCTCCACATCGTCATTGCGAGCGCAGCGAAGCAATCCAGAATCCCTCCGCGGCGGCAGACTGGATTGCTTCGCTGCGCTCGCAATGACGGAGTATGAGGCG
>NZ_JBVVPB010000015.1:0-215051 GCF_055807435.1 Bradyrhizobium sp. Ken51
ACCGGTCGAATTCTCTCCCCAATCCGCCAGCTCCATCGATCTTGAACATTCTGGAGCTGCCATCGCGATAGAAACATAAGTTGGGTTGGAGGCACCCACGACAAGCGCGACAATAGCCAAACTGGACAACCGCATCACGGGGCTCCTCGATATGCGATTTGTTGACTATGGCTGTGCCGTCGAGCATTTGGCAACTCTCCGCCATGCCGACGGGGCCTCCTGTACTAGTGGTGACGGTGATGACGGAGCGCAGGAGCCATTGCCATTGACGATCCGAACGTTCCCAACGGACCCATGCCGTCCTGCATCGGTTGGAAGAACCCGGGTATGGCCGCCGCAGCGACGGGACGTTGGCGACCACGGCTCGCGACGAAAGTCCCACCGGATCCCATTTGCACAATAGTCGCGGTCACGTTGCGATGGGTGCAGCGACAGCCGAGCGCACTTGCGGCCGCAGGCGATAGATCAAGGAACGCGCCGGTGAATGGACCGCGATCGTTCACCGTGACCTGGATCGACCGGCCGCCGCTCTGAACCATCAGTACCGTCCCGAAGGGCAGCGTCCGGTGGGCGGCCGTCATTGCAGCACAGTTGAGTACGCCCCCGGAGGCTGTGCGGCGACCGCACAGGCGGTCACTTCTGCCGTAGTAAGTGGCGCTCCCCGAGAGACGATGCGCCTCGGCCACAGAAGAGAGCGAGAGAAGGACGATGCCGGTCAGGACTATGCGTTTCATGCTGGATCCCTCGGGTATGAAAGAGGCACTGCGACAGCGTCCAATCGGAGGTCCTACGAACGGGCCGGCGCGAGAGGTCAAACAGCCAAGCCCACAGGCAGCTTCTACTCTGTTCATCGGCAAAGGTTCCGGGACAGGGGCAAAATGGAACAGTGGGGAGTACAGAGCCGGCATTTCCGCTGGGTCAGTGCGGGGAGCCGATGCAACGCGCACCTTTTGGCCGAAGCGTCCCCGCGACCTGATCATGGACCCGTCACGCCGCGGACACCCCGACCAATCCGATCGAGTTCATCATTGCTGAGCGGTTTGGATGGACGATACCGGCACACGCGGTAGACAAATATTCCCCACCGCCACGAATGGTTCGCGGTTCGCCCCGCAAAACCCAGGTGCGGTCGGGAGAAGGATCTTCCAAAAGCGAACATGCTGCGAACAGTTATGGCGGCGGCGCACGGCTTCCATGTGCGTGGCCAGTTATGCTGTGCCCGGCGCTCCGTCCGTAGGCCGGAATGGAGAAGTCTGCATCCGGCGAGGCAGTCCGCGCCGGCGGTTAGAGCCCAGCCCTGGCCAGTTCAGCCCGCTCGAAGGAGCCTCGTCTCCCGCTGCTGAACAATGATCTCCCGAACTTTCAATCGCCCATCCCGGACCAGATCGGCGGCCAAACGCGCCTCCCGCCGCCAAAAAGCTTGCCTTCTCACTTCGGGCCACGTGTAGAAGTCGTCGGGCAAAATGGGTTGTCGAGGCGGACCAATCGCAGCGTCCACGTCAGCCTGCCGCACCACGCCAAGCAAATGGCGTCAAATGTTTATGCGGCGGCCCCAGACAACTTCTTCGCGCTCGTCGTTCCAATCCTCCATGTAGCGAGAGGTTAGCAAGCGATAGTTCTGGACGAGTGTGCTGCGGTTGAGGACCAGGACGCCGCCGTCGGACAGGTCTCTCGTCTCTCCAGTCATGTTGCCCCAGTACGCAGCAACCTCCGGCGATCGGCTAAAGAAGACCGCAGCATCGCCTGCGGTCGCTGGCAACAATACTCCCGTGCGCATCACCAGCGGGAGGTGCCGGGTGCCATGGTAGATCACGTCTCGGCCACGCCCAATCTTCCGAGCCAGGCGCGCCATGACGGTTTCTCTGTCCGTTCCGGGAGGCCGCTCCTTTAGTTGCGACATTGCGATCTCACTGGCTACTGTCGTCCTCACGAAGAAACCATCGTGGCTTGTCGAATGTGCGGCGGCCAGCAAGTCTGCAGGCCGAAAATTTTGGCGGGGGGTCTTGCGAACGTTTGAAATACTGCCCTCGGGGGCTGCCAGGGGGCGGTCGCCGAATAAATCATTGACCGAACCGACGCTGCTTCAGTTTCTGACTCGCAAATGCTTCGGAGCTACTCCTGTTGATAGACTCTTGCTGCCAGACCCGTTTTGTAACATACTGACGTTCGTCGAGGTGTTACGAGATGGATGATGTCGCAGCCGATTGTCGCTTATTATCGAGTATCGCGCGAGAAGCAGGGTCGGTCTGGGCTTGGCCTCGACGGCCAGCGGCGCCTCATCTCGGCGTTCGCCGGCAACGAGGGAATGGAGATTGCTGGTGAGTTTACCGAAGTTGAGACCGGCAAAGGAGCAGACGCGCTCGAAAGGCGCCCTCAGCTCGCCGCGGCCCTGAAGAAGGCTAAGCGACTTAAGTGCCCCGTCGTGGTGGCCAAATTGGACCGACTGTCGCGCGATGTGGCTTTCATCGCCGGCCTGATGGCAAAAAGGGTGCCATTCATTGTCACGGAGCTGGGCAAGGACGTGGACTCCTTCATGCTGCACATATATGCCGCCGTGGCCGAGAAGGAACGCAGCGTCATCGCCGAACGAACCCGCCTCGCCCTTGCGGAGGCCAAGCATCGCGGCAAACGGCTCGGCAACCAGACGCAGGCCGACGTCAACAAGGCCGCTGCAGCGACTCGGGACGCCCGCCTAGAGCCCATCCTGAAGGAGATGTGGGAGCTTCCGTACCGCGAAATCGCTCAGGAGCTGACAGACCGGCGGATACCGGCGCCTCGGGGCGGCGCCTGGAATCCTATGACGGTGATGCGGGCGATGAAGCGACTTGGTATCGCAGGCGAATGAAAAACGCTCTTGATGAGAGCTCCCACCCCGGCACTCACAGGCCGAGGTTTGCTTGAGGAGCCACCCGCCGAGTCATGCAATTGCCGTACAACTTACTTTAATAGACCGAGGCGGTAGGCCCCCTCTCGCCGACGAAGGCGAGCGACTAGCATCCTGCCCCCGTGGCATTGGCAGACGCTAACGTGGCGCATGGCGAGATTGCCGCAAGGCGCCCGTCGGCGCTCGCCAAGTTTTGCTGCGCATTTTCGATACATTAAGTTGAGCGCTCGCACGACAATGATTATGGCAGCCGGTGCTAGCGAACGTGAAGCAATACAAGCTGCGATGTTGGAGGTCGCTTGGAGACCAGATACTGGCGCGGAAATCGATCGCGTTCGCATGGTACTTCGGCGGATGAAGGAAAGCCGGGTGATCTGAGCCCCGTGCTTCACCCAGCGATAGGGAAACTTCCGGTGCGCATTTGAGCCCAGGGCTTCGTGGAGCAACTGGGCGGAGCGCGGAGCCCTTGACGTAGCGCAGCGCCTGTCCCGGTGCGATCCGAGGAGGCCGCAATGCAAAGCTCTGTGCGGCCGGGTATTTGTTATAATCGCCCTTCAAGGCCGGGGGCACGCCTCGAACCTACACGAGCGAGTGAACAGCGTTTCGTTGAGGAGTTCGTCGCGCAGCGGGCGTCTAAACTCTCGACAAGGCGTTCTTGGTCAGCTTGCCACGTGCGATGTAGTGCCAGTCGATCCGTCTATCCTGGCCGAGGCGTGGCGCGGCCATTCCGGTCAGCCCGCTTACGTTCTCGGACATGCACATCGCTGGCCGACCGCGCCCGGCAGTGATGACACCGAGCTCGCGCACGAGCCCCAGGCCCGGCGGCGAGCGCCAAGCACTCGCGCGTGAAGTGGTCGAGCACGGCCAGAATGCGGAACGCCGGCCGTTGGCGAAGGCATCGAGGCGCAAACGCCGGTTGGCTCCTGTGGGATCGTCAGCGGCGGCCTGGTGCCCAGCGCCCGCTTGCGTCCACTACGCCGACCAACTCGCAGCCGTTCGTCGATGAAGGACGACAACACTTCTTGCTGTGGTTCATGATCAGAGCCACTTCTGGAGGAGTTTGCGGCGCTCAGGTCAACGGACATAGATCTGTTCCAGGTGTTTTGCTGACATCATCGCCGATATGTATATTGTACGTGTTCTCTACTTTTCTGGAGAACAACATGTCGAGAGCTACAATCCACGGTGTCGCCTGGCAGGCGATCCCCTTTCATCCAGTTGCGCGCGCCGCCGCAATCACTGGGCAATCAGAAGCGAGCATAAATACTCTTATTAGTTCGGGAGCCCTCCGGGCCGTGAAGTTGGCGGGAAAGACACTAGTTCCAACCGACACCATCCTGGAGTTTCTCGCACGGGCACGCCCCTGGTCTCGGAAGCGCGCGAAGGCAGGTCAGGCTAACCGCGCACGTTGGATGCAGAAGACGGCGTAACGAGCTTCTGCAAACGGCAAGTGATAGCTACCTGCCTGTCACCACCCTTTCTATCAGTCGGATTGAGCATGCGATCTGAGGCGATCGACGGCGTCGCTCTGCTCGTTCCGCTGAGCCTGAAATTCATCGAAAGATGGATAAGCCGCCGACGTTTTCCGCCGGCATGACCTTAGCTGAAAGGAAGCCGAAATGAAACGCGATGAAGTATTTCCGTCCAGATACCTGAAATGTTCGGACCTGAACGGCCACCCGTGCACGCCGGAGATAGACCATGCGAGCTTTGAAACGCTGAAGGGTACGGATGGCAAAGAGACTCAGAAAATGGTGCTGTATTTCAAAAATGCTAAGAAGGCGCTCCCTCTGAATGCGACCAATTACGATTCCATAACCGCCATTGTCGGTAACGACGATACGGAGAGCTGGCCAGGCCACAAAATCGAACTGTACCCGGACAAGACGCGCATGGGGGGCAAACTTGTCGACTGTGTTCGTGTTCGCGCGCCGGCGCAGCGGAACCTGTCGAAACCGCCACCGCCGGAGGCCCCGCCCGAAGAAGGTTTGGACGACGATATCCCCTTCTGAAGCATGAGGTCGGCAGTGATTCAAACAGCCCTATCGCTCGCTTTCAAAGGACTGGCTGTGTTTCCCTGCCGCCCTCGCGACAAACGTCCAGCAACAGCGAACGGTGTTAAGGATGCAACCATGGATCTCGATACGATCCGGCAATGGTGGCGTCATGAGCCGGAATTCAACGTCGCCGTGGCGACGGGCTTGGTCTCAGGCATATTCGTGGTCGACCTAGACGGTCTTGATGCCGAAGCCGAATTGCGACGGCTCGAGCAAAGGCACGGGCAACTGCCGCCAACTGTTGAAAGCATCACGGCAAGGGGGCGCCACGCTTTCTTTAAAATGCCAAGATCCTCAGTGCGCAACTCGGTCGGCAAGATTGCGCCAGGCATCGACCTGCGAGGGGATGGCGGTTACGTGCTGGTGCCTCCGAGCCTCCATCCCAGCGGTCGGCAATACGCTTGGTCGGTCGACAGCGCGGGAGAATTTGCTTTAGCGCCGGATTGGTTAATCTCCCAAGTCTCCAGATCCGGCAAAAGCGACGAAAAACTTAACGCCTTGCAAACCGAATGGCGAACTCTGGCAACCGAATGCTTCGACGAAGGGCAGCGCGACAACACTGTGACCCGCTTGTGCGGATATTTCCTCCGCCAACACGTCGATCCTTTTGTCGTCCTTGAAATCCTTCAGCTATGGAACGCAGCGCATTGTCGACCACCGCTGCCGGCTGATGATGTCAATCGTATTGTACAGTCGATCGCAGGTAGGGAGATCAATCGGAGACTCGGCTATGGCGAACGCTGACAACATCGTCCGCTTAGCCGCGCTGTCGGCGCATGGCCCGTCGTGGCTGGACGAGTGCATAGTGGGTGTGACGGGTCAGCCGCTTTCGGTGCTGGCGAGCGTACTAGTTGGACTTCGCGCCGAATTCCGTGAGGCCTTCGCCTTCGACGAGATGTTGTGCGCGCCCGTGCTTATGCATGCGCTCGTCCCGGAGCCGCACTTTATGCCGCGCCTCTGTACCGACGTCGACGTTGGGATCGTGCAGGAACGACTCCAACATCTTGGCCTGAAGCGGATCAGCAAGGATGTCGCACACCAGGCCATAGATATCCGTGCCTATGAATGTCGATTTCATCCGGTCCGCGATTATCTCAATGGGCTCCGATGGGATCGCACGCCACGCATCATGGATCTGTTCCCGGGTTACTTCGGGACCGAAGACACCGTTTACGCGAGAACCATTGGGCAAATGTTCTTGATCAGCATGGTTGCACGTATCTTTGAACCGGGCTGCAAGGCCGACCACCTCCCAGTTCTCGAGGGTCCCCAAGGGACTCTCAAGTCATCTGCATGTCGAGTGCTTGGCGGCGATTGGTTCTCCGACAACCTACCGGAGGTTTCAGCAGGAAAGGACGTATCACAACATCTGCGGGGTAAGTGGCTCATTGAGGTTGCTGAAATGCACGCCATGAGCCGGGCTGAGGCAACCCAGCTGAAAGCCTTCATCAGCAGAGCGGTCGAACGCTACCGCCCTAGCTTCGGCCGCAGAGAGGTCAACGAGCCGCGGCAGTGCGTGTTCGTGGGCACAACAAATAGAAATAACTACCTGCGCGACGAAACCGGCGGTCGCCGTTTTTGGCCCATCAAAACCGGGGTTATCGAGATCGAGGCCTTGGCGCGCCACCGCGACCAATTGTTCGCGGAGGCTGTGGCGCGTTACCGCGAAGGCGCCAGGTGGTGGCCAGACAAGGATTTCGAGCGGGAATGCATTATGCCTGAACAGGCCTCTCGCTATGAAGCGGATGCCTGGGAGGAGAACATCGCGGACTATTTAAAGAAGCACGACAAGGTGACGGTCGGCCAAGTGGCGCGCGAGGCGCTGGATATCGAGACTCCGCGCATTGGAACTGCCGACCAGCGCCGGGTTGCAGCAGCTCTGGAGCAATTGGGATGGCGTCGGCTGAAGCCGGACTCGCAAGGCAAGCGATGGTGGGAGTTGCACGATGAAAGTTCGCGATGATCGCCGCGAAACGACAGGAGCCGAGACGGAGGACAGCGCACCGAAGAAACCTGAGCCTCAACCCATGCTCAACGAGGCGCAGGTTTTGGCGTTGATCCCGATTTCGCGAACCACGCTGCACCGAATGATGAAAAGCGGACGCTTTCCAAGCGGCACGTATGTCAGCCCAAATCGCAAACTTTGGTTTGCGCAAGAAGTCGCAATTTGGCAATCGACGGTCGACGAACGTAATCCGAATCGTGGCCGTGGCAAAGGACGTCGCCGACGGGTCGCCTAGAGCGTCGCAGGACGCGCACTGCCAACATACAGTTCCGCCGTTGAACGCTTTGCATCCTCACGCTCCCATATGCCGTCCTCGCCCACTTTGCCTGGCCCGCTCAGACTAAGCACGTCCGCCCGCGCCTCGAGACGATGCCTCCCGTCCCGCACGGCACACGTGCTTAAAGATCGTCCGGTCGAAGCCGGTCAAATGCTCGTTGAACCGGATCGCTCGCCGCTTGCCGATCGGCTTCTTGAGTCGCCGCTTGCGCTCGATCAGCGGCAGACCGCGAAGGTCGTCGTCGCCATCATCAGGTCGAAGGCGAACAGCACCGCCTCATCGGCCCGGCGTTAGCTCCGCACAGCGCGGAAGTCCGGCGTGCCGGGCGATCACGGCCTCACCATCGAGCATGAAGGATGCCGCCATGATGCGGCTGGCCGCCTCTACGATGGTCGGCAGCGGTTGGCCCAGTCATGGCCGCCCCTTGTGAAGCAGCGGACCCGCTCTCCATCCTTGCGAACCATCAGCGCCGGTAGCCGTCATGCTTGATTTCGTGGACCCACAGCGGGCCGGTTGGTGGCTGCGTCACCTTCGAAGGCTGGCACGGTTTGATGAAGCCTTAGGGACGGCGCACAGTCACCGCCGGGCTACAGCCCGCGGGCCGCTGCAATGCCTTGCTGGCGCTGGTCCTCGGTCAGGATGACGCGGTCAGGCACCGTTCGCATATGCCTTTGCACGAACTCCACCTGAGCGTCATCGCTGCCCCACACGAACTCGCGCGCCTGTCGCACCACATCCATGTTCATCGCCTTGACGATCCGCGTATCTCCGGTACCCGGGAGCTTCTTCGCATATCGGCGATCATGCGAGGCGACGAAAAGCCTGTGAGGCGACAGCGGCAGCGCAAGGTAGCAAAGCGGGTCGGCCAAACCGCTAAACATCACAAGCGGGCGATCCGACGTGAGCAGCGAAAATTTCGACTGGCTGACATCGACGCACGTCCAAGGCATGGCCGCGATATCCGGCACGGCGCGGCTGTTGCCGATGATGTCGGCGATCATGTTCGCGGCGCTCTTTCCGGCCGCGCCCGGGTCTCGCGTCGTGGTCTCTTCTGCCAGCGTATTCGCCGGCAACCCGCCGGCCACCTGCATCTTAGCGAAGTCGGCTTCAAGCGCGTTGGTGCCTTCGCGCCACATCTCCGCCATGTGCGTCTTGATCGTTTCAACGGCATCGGGGTGCCGATATAGCATAGAGAGCAGGTAGCGCGCCCATGCCAGTCGTTGCTCTCTGTCGAGCGGCTTGCAGGTGATCAGGCGGTCCAATGCCACGGCCGCGCCGCTGTCGAGCGGCGACATGAACTTGATTTCGAGATCCTGCGAACTTTCTTCGGCGACACCCTCGACGCGGTAGAGGTCGCGTACCATACCGGTACGGCGAGGATGCCGACGCCTCGGCGTCACGACGCCATTGACCTGCCGCATCTCACACAACAAGCCGTCGCTTCCTGTCCATCGGCGGAGCGCGAACTGGGGGTTGTAGTGGTGTGTGCGAGGTAAGTTCATGCTCGCCGGTATAGTCCTGCCCGCCGCGATCCTCAAGTGGAGGGGGGCAGCCTCATGGTATGTTTAGCCCTGTCTTCCTCGAGCCGCCGGTTCATCCACCGGCTTTTCGTGAACGCCTCGAAGAACTGGTCCTTCGGAATGCTCCTGATCTCCGCAAGACGATCATCCGGGATACCATCCACGTATGTTTTCCGGCCGGCCTCCGTCAGTTGGTCTGGGTGATGGAAGTAGCGCCAAAACATAAAGGCAGCTTCCTCGTCAGTATTAGGCTCTTTAATCGTAGATAGCCCCAGTATGGCAAAAAGCATGAAGATCTCCGATGCCGCGGGTTCAAACTCGAGCGATCCCTCTGGATCGCGGTCGGCATGTTTGAAAAAGTTCGCAGGCGACCTGATGAGCCTGTTGTACTCCGCGCGATGCTCGTCTTTGATCAGGTCGCTATCGAACAAGAGATCGCGCCGGAATTTGTCCCGGTGAATGCTGATGAAGTGGATCACCTCATAAGCCGCAAAAGCCAGTGTGTGAATGGAGACTGCATCTCCATTGCGAAACCAGAGACGTATTGCGGCCGCTAAATGGCGGCGTGCAGCATCCAGCTTGGTGACGATCATTGCTACTCGCCTTCGTTCTCAATTCCCAATTCCAGATAGATGCGACGATGGAGGGCGACGAAGGCGGAGCAATATCTATTGATCGCGTCCGCAGCGTTCTGCAATTCATCGATGTCGGCGATCCATTTGAGAAGGGCGAGGCCACCATCTCGCTGCTCGTAGCGTCGAAACTCAAACGCATGTTTGCCGTGAGCATAGGTGTGGATGGTCAGGAAGCCGTGCGCGAACCAATGTCGTCGCTCACTCCAGAAGCCGATATTCTCGATGAGCGGCAGGAAGTCATCGGCGTAGGCATTAAGCGGGCCTGACGCGTCTGCCATCGCCTTGGCAGCATTGATGCGTTTTTCGAGCGCGTATCGAAATCGGCTGTCTACCTTCACCGACAGGTCAGCGAGCAAAAATTCGCGTTGTGCGAAACTGGTCAGGTAGCGACCACGCAAGTAAGCCGCTCGATCAATCAGATCAATTAGGTGTTGGTCTGGAACGGCTGCTTCCATGCTGCTATCCTACGCGAACAACTCCGCGCCGCTGGCGTGAACTTCACGAACGAGCAGCTCTCATGCTTCGTTAGCCACTCGGCATCGGCGCGAGGTTGCCGGCATAGCGGTTGACGACACGGAACAGCGCCGCGATGGCCGCTTGGTTCGTGGTGATGCTGTAGAGGTTGCACATAGTCAAAGGGTCGAAAGGGTCGTCGTTTTCGACGGGTCGAACTTCAAACTCACGAGCGGTGCGCATATGCGTTCGATGTCGCTCTGAAATTCCAGTACGAGCTTCTTGTTCCTCTCGGGTTCATCGGCCCCCGGGCCCTTCGTGTTCCAAATGTCGGATCGCAGCTGCGCAACTGTGCCTTTCTCATCGGGCCGGATCGGATGATCCATAAACATCAAGACCTCGATTGCCGCCTGTATACCGCGCTGCGCCCGGAAGAGCTTCATGAAGCTGCTCTTGGTTTCGCTGCCAAACACCGCCATGAACTTTGGCTGAAGAGAAAGCACACGCTCAAAATAGCTGACGTGGCGGTCCAACCTGTTGATCACCGCATAAAGGATTTCCGCCGATCCTTCTCCTCTTGGTTCAAATCGTCATCTGGCATGTTTTGCCACTCGTGCTGCCCGATGAATGGACGCTGAATGTCCTCAAACACCATCTGCGCTTCATATGCGATTGACAGTGCCTCCAGTGCTACGTCGAGCTTCCGTTCTTCGATCTGCTCACGTTTCCATCGGCCAAATGTCCGAAAGCTACCAAATGCGATGCATAGAGTGATCGAGAAACCAACAATGGTCAGCAACTGGGTCCAGCCAAAGGCCCAAGGGTCATTCACGTCGTGTCCTCCGATCCGAACAGAACTTTCACTCTACCGCTCGTCCGGCCATCACGTCGATGGCGGATCGCTGGCTGAAATCTTGGTAGGTCGCAGCGCGACCAGATGGCTGCGCTTGTACGGATAGCCCCGGACCTGCGAGCAGTCTTTGTACCGCATGTACCGCTCCAGTTCATGGACCGGCGTTGCCTTTGGCGGGCGCACGATGTCCAGGGCATCGGTCTGGTTGGTGTCGCAGCCAAGGCAGCGCACTTCGAGGTAGCGGTACTTGGCATTGAGTGCGTCACCGGACGTCGGCCACCGCTGCGCCGGGCCTGGGAGCCGAGCATGCGGCTGCGTTCCACGCCGCAACAGCGAACCAGTAAACTGCCCGGTCTGCAGGCGCGCCATAAAAGGGTCTGGTGCCTTGGTGCCCATGCGAGATCGGTTCGTTCGGCCGGTGCGCCAGGCAAGCCGCTACGACTCGCGAGGATAGCGCCGAGCACAACGGAAGCAGCGCATTGTCTCCTTGCGATACGTTTGCACCTGGGCCGTGGCCGTGCATGTGGGCAGCGGACCTGCGCGCCTCTCCCGGCGCATCATCAGGCGGCAGCATTATGCTTCGGCAACTTGCTCCCGGCCCTCCGAAACGACCCCAGCCAGACAATGACTGCACCTGGAGCAGCGGCACCGCCGAAGTGGCCTAGGCCAACCCGAGATTGGGCCGGAGTGTCGTCGGCAGACAGTTGCAATCGGTTCAAACGCCCGGCAAATCAGGAGGCGCAGCCGCCGGTACCGTCGCTTTGACCTCCGCAAGCGCCGCTTGCAACGCGGCTTCCTTGGTGTGGTCGAGAGAAGTCTTTAGCACCGTGCCGCCTTCGCCTTTGAGCCTCTCAAGAACCTTGTCTGCCGTGACTTTGCGCACCAGTACGAAGAGCGCCGCGGTCCCGGGTTGAACAGCGGCGGCGGTCTCCTTCATCCATTTGTCGTCGATGCCCACATCCGTTAAATATCCGCTGAGCGTCCCGGACGCAACGCCGAGGGCAGCCCCAGCGAGTGGCATCAGAAAGATCAGGCCAATCAGCGTGCCCCAAAAGGCGCCAGTAGCCGCACCAGCAGCGGTGGTATTAATTAGTTGGTTTAGTTTAATGTTTCCGCTGCTGTCTTTGACCGCTATCACGGCATCGCCGAGTTCGATCAAGTACTCCTTCTGCATGGCCAGCAGCTTTTGGCGAACTTCCTCCGCCTTCGCCTCGGTCGGAAATGCAATTACGACAAGGTCACTCATCTGTGTACTGCTCCTCTACTCAACGATTCCTAAATCCTTTCCGCGCACCGCAAAATCGCTCGATGCAGATCAATGAGGTGCTAGGCGGCCAGACCCCCCGATAGGCCACGTCGCCCAGAGTACCTGGCGACCGATGACGCAGGGTCGCCATCGTCGGACGGCACCGTCAGCGCTTGCGCGCACAGGGGGCCAAGCCGCGCTATCGAGCGACTAATAGGCGCAAATATAATTCCCGTACGCATCGTAGCAACTGCTGCGGTACGCAGCGGTACCAAGGGCAGCCGCGCCTACCGCTGCGGCTCCGACACCATAGCCGCGATAGCCGTAGCCGCGATAGGCCCCACCACGATAGGCGTAGCGCCCACCGCGCACTGCCACGGCGCCGCCACCCCGAGGCCCTCGAACTGCTACCGCGCCGCCGCGATAGCCTCCACCGCCCCGATAAGCACCGCCGCCGCGACCGCGAGCATCGGCTTCGTCGGGAGTGAAGGTTACCAGCAGCATGGCTGCAGCTGCCGATGCGATGAGAATTTGACGCAGCATTAGGCGTACTCCTTCATTCAGACAGGAACCGCGGAAACCTGCGTATCGCGCCGAACCGCGGTTTGTCTGAATCCTCACGCGCGGGAGCTACGCGCCCTTGACTTGGATCAACCCTCCACGTTCATCTACGTGAACGGACGCGCATGACGCTCCGTCGTGACAAGCCGGCAATCGTTGCGCGTCTTGGCCGGGCTCGCTGCGAGCAGGCGCTCTATCTCTAAGATCTACACTACTTGAGCGCATCATCTGGCAGTTGCCGCTGCAGCGCCTTGGCCTCCTCCCACGGTGCGCGCATCCACAAGTCCCGCTCCTTCGTCGGCCGTCAGGATCGGTGGCATCGCCTTGGGACGCATCGGCTCGACCACGGAGTCACCCCGAGGACACTGGAGACGTGATGGGGCCCCAGCGTCTTGTCGCTCCAACGTTTGTCAGCGTCTTCGTTCTGCAGACGCTTGAGTTCACCACAATAGAACTGCCGCCAGTTTGCTTTCAACCTGGCGAGACATTCGAGGTCACGGTCCGTGAAGAACGACATAGTAACGGAAACCCTAGCCGAGATTTGGGTGGACGGGGTGCCCGGCACAACGGAGGGAGCGAGCCGCTTGTCCATTCGGCGGATAGGACAGCCGCTTCGCGGTACGGTCGCTTGACGCAGATCAAGGTCGTTAGCCGCGCGCGGGGCGATTGCTGCCGCTCGCGCCGCAGGAAGCGCAGATAGGCCACGCGCGATCCGTCGAGCGAGAAGCCGCCACTTTGCCGCTGGATCACGCCTTGAGCTTCGAGCGTGCCGATGTAGGCCCGGCTGCAATCGAGGTGCAGCGCCAGCGCCGACGCGCTGACGGTCGCGGACCTGGCGGATCGCCTCCGAGAGGAAGGCTTGGTGCCGGACGATCCATTACTGCTGACGGCTTCAGTCATCGGTTTAGCCCCTGCTGCATTGCGGTATGATAACTCACTTCCGCTTTGAAGACATAGCGGACATGAGTGGACTTGCCGCTGGGCTAGCGATTGACGACCCAAAGCGGACGAAGCCAGCTTTCCCAACGGTCATTGAGGCAAGTCAACAACTGCGCTCGAACCGAACGATAGCTGAAGCATGGCTTTCTGCCACCAGTGGCAGCGTGTCTCTGAGATGGCTCGGCGCAATCACTGGGAGGTATCACATGAGAAAACCCGCGATTGCTAGCTCGACGCCGGCAGCGCTCTTGCGGCGGGCCGTTACCTGGTGGCTCACACAGGTGAAGCATGCTCTTCCGCCGACAATCTTCTTCTTCGTCGGCTTCAACCTGATCCTGTACACTAAACGCCTGATCCTGCAGGAGCACGGGATTGAGTTCAGCGGCTTCTTCACTTCGCTGGTAGCGGCGTTGCTAGTCGGAAAAGCCGTTTTGGTAACCGACAACATGCGTTTCATGCGTCGCTTCGACGGCGCGCCAATGCTCCAGCCTATCTTGTTCAAGAGCGCTATCTACTGGCTATGCGTGCTGATTGTGCGGCTGGCAGAGGAACTCGTCCATTTCGTCGCCGCAGGCGGCGCTATCACTGATTTCGGCGACCACTTCGCTGGTCAATTTCCGTTGGCGAGATTTTTGTCAATTCAGATATGGTTGATGGTCCTTTTTCTTGTCTACGTCACGATGCACGAGCTCAACGAGCTGTTCGGAGACGGTGAACTGTATCGGCTGTTCTTCCGGTGGCGCTCGTCGGAGGCGAAACTTACACGCCGTCAGCGCATTCGCCTGCTCACGCGTCTCAACCGGCTGACTGAAGCTAACCCAATCGAGGCGTTCAGTGACCGGACATCACCTGTGCACACCGAGCTCGTGGCCATTCTCCACCAACTGGCTTCGCCGCCCGCCGCGTCTGCGCACGCCTGATTGCGACATGACGCTACCAGGACCCGGCTTCCTTTTGGGCAGATACCGTCATTTTGCTGAATTGCGGAGTTTGATTGCTGTGGGTTTGGCGCACATTGAGTAGCACGACCCGCACTCCACACCGCTGCAACTGCAACCACGGATTTTCTCGCACCAGATACCCTCGATGACTGGCGTCGCGCCGCCCCCCGGTTGCCTTGCCCTCCACAGCACCTGCGCGGATGAGGGGCCACCCCCGGCGGCCATCGACAGCGCCAAGCGCTCGCGCATCATTGTCGACACCTCAACCGCTGATTTGTCCGCCGCGACGACCACGGCAGGCGGCGCGCACCGGCAGCGCCATGAGCGCGCCACCATCACGACGACCGATCAAGACCACGCACACCATCACCGCGATGGGATCGGGGTAACAGCCCGCTACCCCGGTAAGCGCGGCCCCGGCGCGCCGCCTCTCCATCGGGGAGCAGTTGCGGGAGACCCCGGTCGCGGTGCGCCCGGTTCTCGTGCAGGCTGTGGGCATGCTAACGTTAGTTGCTGTGAGTATTAACAGAGCCGGCAAGGGATGGGCCGCATGAGATTATTGATCCGATGGATCGGCTACGGTTTCATCGTTGTTGGCGTTGCACTGTTCATCGCAAGTTACCTCGTAACTTATAACCGAGGAGGGATCTCCGCGATTGCTGAACGCTTCTACCATCCACTCGCGGACGCTTTCCAATTGGCAATGTGTGTCGGACCCGGATTATTGCTTATTGGCATTGCCGATTGGCTCGAAAAAAGAAGGAAACGCACAGACCGCTCCGGACAATCGCCGAGCAACGAGGAGCAAGAAGCACCGAGCATCACATTCCTGAGTGCTTTGCCAAGTCCAAAAACAAATACGCCCTTGAAGATGGTAGAGCTTAGGGGACTTCTGTTCATGTATTATGAAAACGCACAAACGATAGGTGAGGTAAGTGTGAACGTCCCTGCGTTTTATAAATTTCCGCAGTCCGCCGTAGTAACCAGAGAGCGCCAGCCGCTACTCATAGTTCGCATTGAAGAGAGTTCAGTTGGCTCCATGCTTTGCGCGATTGTGCCATCTGGCGAAATATACAACTTCGGTCCTTTTTCCCGCACTGACCAAAGTGCTTTTCTTACAAAGGCTGCGCAGATAGTCTCCGAAGTTATTTGATGATCGTCTGCAAGCCGGTTAGCTCCAGAATACCGCGGCGGCCGACAGGACGTGGGAGGACATCTCGCCACCGCCTCATCGTCCACTTCGGCAGGCGACGGGACGGCAGCACGATCACCGACAGCGGACGGCATCTCGTCATCGCGCACCGATGTCATCTCCAGGCTTCCGTAAATTGTCTATCAAAATATGCGCGCTAATCAGAAAGACCCATGCGGGCAATACCACGAAGCTCCACGCAATGTAGTAACTCCCGATAAGTAGCAACAACGCAAATAGGTAGCCGATATAAGCGATCCAACGCGGAGCGATGCTTGTATAGATTACAATAGTTGACGTTGAGACCATGAAGACCGCAGCCATCTTGGTAGCATACACATTGTTGACGATGAATGCGGCTGAGCGGGCATATCGAAATATGCCGGAACTTATCAATTCATTCGGTTCGGTCTTGGAAGCCAAAAGCATGACTGCGCCTATCACAGCAGCTGCGGTAAACAGCATAACCAGAAACAGCATGGCGCTTCCGATAAACACCGTGGCAAAGAAGCGATCCTCCTGATGACCAAGACGATCACGCAGCACCCCAACGAACCACAAGAAGGCGATCCCGGCGAAAGGAACTAAGTTCAACGCAAGTTCAATTGAGTTCGTATCGGCGGCTAACCATGCACCGGGCTCCAAAGGGTCAGTTGGAATGGAACGTCGAAGCAGCCCAAAGATCGTGAACATGAGCAGGGAGAAGATGATCCCTGCTATGGCAGCCGACTTTGGTGTCTTCAGATCGCTGTGCATGACGATATCGTCTCTCACCGGCTGGCTCATGAGGCGTTTGCCAAGCCCGTGGTCCGGTTGATTTACATCAACAGCCTGTCTACCTGCGTGAGGTGAGATGCTCTCGGGGCGCGGAACCGGGACACGAAAATGGATCAAGGTTCGGAAGCCAAGCAAGTCTGTCGTCGCAGCGCACTCGCTTCCTTGGATGCGCGGCTGCATTTGGAGGGGTCGCGTCGTCAGCGGTTCTGACCGCGTCGGAGGCGGTAGCCCAAGCCATCGCAATGCCCACCACACCAACAACACCGCCAGCAGATAGCCCGAAATCCGGCACCGAGCGGCGACAGGACAGCGAAGTGGCCGAGCGGAACGCCGTCAGGAACGACGCACAGGACGCACAGAGCGGCGTCAGGAGCGGCGCACGGGGCGAGACGAACGACGGGACGCGCGCGATGGCACCACCACCACCAGCACCGCGAAGTAATCGGTCGCCCGGCTCTACACGACAACGGTCCGCCTCAGGGCGGGCCGCTAGAAATGCTGTACAGCGCGCCGCCAGCGCCGGGCCACCCGACAGCGGCCAAGCCCCTATCGCATCCAACGTCAAAAAAGACGTTAGTTCATCTTGCGCCGGAGCTTTTCGAGGAGGGTGCGCAGGTCGTCAATGTGTTCGGCGACTAGCTGTCGCGCCTGCTGTATCCGTGATTGTTTCCGCTCCGGCGCGTCATTGCTCGGAGGGCGGTCGTCAGGATCGTCCATTCCCCTTAGTAGAAGGCGACGGAAAACGGTTTGATCACAACATGCAATAGTGTGCCTTAAATAGAGGCGCTGCGGTCTGCCTTTTCCGCAGTCTCCAGCATCGCAAGTTGGCTCGAGAGGCCGGTAAAACTGCGAGATATATTCTTCAAGATGCTCGCTGTCCGTGCGGCTGTGCCGGGTTCAGCGGCCCTGCATTTGAACGCAACGGCGAATTCCCGGCAATCTGCCGCCGTAGGCATTGCAACAGGTCCGGTGCCGCCGACTGCTGGTCGGCGCAGGAGTTTTTCGGTTGCGACGATCTGTGCGCGTGAGCGTTTTATCTGCTCCTGCACGGCTCCTTTAGCGTGCGGATGCTCGTCGAGTGTGCTGCGGTGGCTCTCTTCGAGGTCCTTGCCGGGGTAATAGCGCATTGGCTGTCCTTCGCCCTCCGCACGCATAGCATCAAACTTAATAGTTTCACTCCAAATGAACCTCTGCAAGCCCGGTCAGCTGAGAACATCGCCGACGCTGGGTTAAACTTCGCCGGGCACAGCGCCACCGCGCGTCTAAACGGCAGCATGTGAAACTAGGGCCTAATAGGGCCCGGCGGTTTCGCGCCGGACCAAGCGCCGGGCGGCCATCCACGTAAGCCATTCACTAGCCAAAGCTTTTTAGTTCTGCCCAACGGATCGAATTCGCTGGACGAAAGGACCACACGGTTTTGCCGTACGCACGGCCCGCCATTTCGCCACCGGTTTCGACGACGTTGTGCACGTTGCCGCCGACCTGATGACGAGACGAAGCCTAGCAGCGCCGCTCGTCGGAACGAAGCCTTGGGCTCACGGAGAGCAATCCGCCCTGCCCTTAGCCTCTCGCACCCGAACGCTGCCGCGTCCACCGCAAGCCCGGCTCGCGAACGTGACGACCACAAGATCGCCCCTCAAGAATGAGCCGGGATGAGCGACACATACGCCAATTCCGAATTTCGGTAAAGTGGAATATTTTTATGGAGAGGGGTTGACGGGGGTGTGTTGCCCGACGGGGCTGGTGCCGCTCCCCTTAGAGCAACGGATTGGCTGATTTCCACGGAGGTCTAATGACCGAGGGATCTGCCATGGGTTGGTCACCGCTGTGTTCTTATTTCGTTCGTGCCGGTCAAGGCTGCCCGCCATGTATTCCGAGCGCCTGACCGGGACGTGGCATCAATTTGCGGTGGACACCTGCGGGCGGTGTCGGAACTGTGCCGCGCCGTTCGTCTTGAGTCCAAGTCCCCGTAATGGAGTGTTGCGTAGCATGGCCCCCCGCGCGAACTGGAAAGGCTTTTTGCGTCTCTCGTTGGTCACCTGTCCCGTGGCGCTCTACCCGGCTACGTCGGAGAGTGAGAAGATCTCCTTCAACCAGCTCAACCGTCAGACCGGTCATCGGATCAAGTACGTGAAAGTCGACGCCGACACCGGGGACGAGGTGTCCAACGAGGACATCGTCAAGGGCTACCAGCTCGAGAAGGACCAGTTCATCGAGGTGACCAAGGAGGAGCTTGAGGAGATCGCGCTGGAATCCACGCGGACCATCGAGATAGACGAGTTCGTGGACAAGGCCGATATCGATCCGCGCTACCTAATCCGCCCCTACTACATCCGTCCGGACGGAAAAGTCGGCCACGACGCCTTCGCGGTCATCCGCGAGACCATCCGCGAGATGAACAAGGTTGCGATCGGGCGCGTGGTGCTCACCAACCGAGAGCACATCATTGCGCTCGAGCCGATGGACAAGGGCCTGGTCGGCACCTTGCTGCGGTATCCCTACGAGGTCCGTAGCGAGCAAGAATACTTCGAAGAGATCCAGGACGTCAAAGTCACTAAGGACATGCTCGATCTGGCCAAGCACATCGTGAACCAGAAGGCCGGATCGTTCGAGCCGGAGAAGTTCGAGGACCACTACGAGACCGCGCTGATCGAGCTCATAAACCAGAAGCGTGCCGGCAAGCCGATCGTGCCGAAGGATCGGCCGAAAGGCGAGAACGTCGTCGATCTGATGGACGCGCTACGCAAGAGCGTCGGCGGGGCAGCAGCCAAGACCGAGGCTCCGAAAAAGCCTGCCAAGAAGACGAAGAAGGCTGCCGCGGCTCAGAAGGAGATGCTGATGCCGATCGCCGGTAAGAAGCCGGGTAAGGAAGCGGCGAAGAAGCCGACAGCAGGCGCGCGGAGGAAGTCGGCGTGAGTTTGTGAACATCCGGTGATGCCCGATGGCAGTTACGGACTGACATGGAAGAGGTCGCGCATGTCAGGGCTGAGCTGCGGCTCGGCACAGCGGGATGGAATGTTCCGCGAGTCTCGAAGGAAAGAGTTGGCGGGGTAGGTAGCCAACTTGAACGCTACGCGCGGGTGTTGAATGCCACGGAGATCAACTCATCATTTCATAAGCCACACCGGCGTTCGACCTATGAGAAGTGGGCGAACGCGACGCCAGATGATTTCCGCTTTTCGGTAAAGGTGCCGAAGTCTGTTACTCATTCGTCACAGCTTGCGCGGGGTGAACTCGATCGATTCATCGAAGAGAGCGCCGGACTTGGCGCGAAGCTCGGGGTTTTGCTCGTTCAGTTTGCGCCTCGCAGAATGTTCGTTGAGTCCGATGCGGAGTTCCTGTTCCGCGCACTGCAGGAAAGGACCTCGGCCGCTCTCGCTTGCGAGCCGCGTCACGTCAGCTGGTTCACGCCCGAGGTCGGCGCTTGGCTCAGGGAACGTCAGATTGGCCGCGTCGCCGCGGATCCGGCGCGGGTGCCCGATGCCGACCTGCCGGGCGGGTGGCCGTGCCTGTGCTATTTTCGACTGCATGGAGCGCCGCGCATCTACTACTCCGCGTACGACGGCGCGTTCCTTCGGACCCTGAAGCGGCGGCTCGGTGCTGCGTCTTTGTCGAGTGAGACCTGGTGCATCTTCGACAACACCGCCGCCGGGGCAGCACTCGAGAACGCACTAGACTTGCTCGCTTGAAGGGCTTTGCAGCGGCCAGTTGATATCCCTCACGTCCTCCAACTTCGTCGAAGGCTTTGAGGCTCGCACGCATCCGTTGCCATCCGAGCGGCGCGACAGCGCAGGCGACCTAATCGGAACGTGGCGGGCACTCCGGGCACGTATCGCCAATCGAATGCAAAACCTCGCCCACTTGCCCGACAGCCTGATCCGGAGACAAGCCCTCGGGTGGTTCCTGCCTGGCGATATCCAATGCGTGCTCGCGCGCATGCGGGTCGGCCCGGTCCTTCGCCCAGCCGTGCTCCTCGCATTCGTGGATGGCGCCCGCCTCCTGCAGCACGCTGAGCGCCCATCCGCGCAGCGTTCGGATCGCTGGCCGCCTTTCCTTCGTCATCAGCATCGAACTTGCTCCGCCCGGACGAATCCTTTTGCCCGTCTTCTCGTTCCGAGCGGTTAGCACGCAGCAGGGATTCGCAATCGGCAGAGCTCAGGTTTGTCCCGTGTTCCGCGCTCTGGCACGATCGCGTTCGGCTGCAGCACGGCTCGGCCGAAGAGGCCGCGGAAAGTTTCGATCAGTTCGTAAACTCCCGGAAATCCTAAACTCGGACCAATAGCTGTCCCGCTTGGCTTCCCGGTGCTTGGTGGGTCTGGCCCATCCTTAGAATAGATCGCAAGGGTTCTGCCCGCTGAGGCGCGCCCACGCTTCAACTCCGGGCGCCGAACCGTCAAACGCTGTACCACCGCCGCCTTCGCGAAAAACTCGTGATACTAATGTGGTACCATGAAAGTTCGAGGATCCCAGATTAGCAGGAAGTGCCTGATTTTTTGGTAGCGGGAGAGGGACTCGAACCCCCGACCCCAGGATTATGATTCCCGTGCTCTAACCAGCTGAGCTACCCCGCCACAGGGTCGCGAGGGCCGAAACAGCCGATCTCGCGAACGCGCGGCATATAAGGAAGGGGGCGGCGGGCTGTCAATCCGAGTTTGCTTCCGCTTTGGCTAAAGCTTCCGCCTTCGCCAAGGCTACGGCGCGACAAGTCCGCGGGCAGGCATGGATGGTGTGTTTTGGGACCGAATCTCGGGCCACATTCGTCATGGCCGGGCTTGTCCCGGCCATCCACGACCTTTTCCCGGCCATCCACGACCTTCGCGGGCCACAAGAACGTAGATGCCCGGGACGAGCCCGGGCATGACGACGAGATTGGGGATGCGGAACAGGCCTCCGCCTACGCCAAGGCTTCGGCGCGACAAGCTATTTCGGCCGTACGGTCGGGTCGCCTCCGGGGCTGCCGGGGGGCGGGATGACGGGCATGGCGCCGTTCGTGCTGGGCGCCGGGGCGTGCATCTCGGGGTCGACGCCGGAGGGCGGGCAGAGCACGCCGTCCGATTTCGCCAATTTGTCGCCGAGCGGTTCCCGGGACTGGCCGGTGGTGGTGCCGTCAGCGGAGCGGTTCGGGCGGTCCTGCGGCGTACAACCGGTGGCGTGTTGCGGGGATGGCGGCGCGGTTTGTTGCGGCGGCGTCGCCGGGGCGGGCGGGGCCTGCGCGATCGCGCTGCCGGAGGCGGCGATCAGGAGGCTGGCCAGAATGATTTTTGATGTGGTGCGCATGGGAGGGAAACGCGCGGGCGCCGCCGCGTGTTCCGCGCCCCCGATCACGATTTGAGGTAGCGGATCAGCGAAAAGTGTCCCATCGGCGGCATCGGGCGGCGCTCGGCCAGGGTGACGCCGCCGTGTTTGGCGGTCCAGTCGACCAGGCGCTGCCATGGAAACTCGGGGCGCCAGCCGAGGCGACGGGCGAGCGGCGCAAACGCGAGCTCGGAGAGTTTTCGCAAACCCTTTTCCGCGCCGATGTGGTTGACCAGGATCAGCTCGCCGCCGGGCTTCAAGACGCGCACGAACTCGTCGAGCGTGCCCTCGGGATCGGGCACGGCGGTGATGACGTATTGCGCGACCACCGCGTCGAAGAAGTTTTCGGGGAAGGCGAGGTTTTTCGCGTCCATCACCGAGAGCACTTCGACATTGGAGAGCCGCAAGCTCCGCACGCGCGATTGCGCCTTGCGCAGCATCGGCTCGGAGATGTCGACGCCGCAGATCCTTGTGGTGCGCGCATAGTCGGAGAGCGAGAGCCCGGTGCCGACACCGACGTCGAGGATGCGGCCGCCGATGCGGTCGGCCTCGGCGATGGTCGACTGCCTTCCCGCGTCGAACACCTTGCCGAACACGAGATCGTAGACCGGCGCCCAGCGGCCATAGGCCTTCTCGACCCCGGCCCGCGAGATGTCTGCTGCCATGCCCCCTGCCCTATATATTTTTTAGCCGCGGACCGCTTCTGCGAGCGGCCTCGTCGTGCTGCTTGCGGCCTTCGCGGCGGCGCTTTGAATGAAGCCGCCGCCGAGCACGCGGGCCTGGCCACCGGCTGCGTCGTAGAACACGCAGGCCTGTCCCGGCGAAACGCCCTCTTCGCCGGCGACGAGCTCGACCTCGTAATGACCGTTCGCACCGCGCAGCCAAGCGGGCTGGGGCGCGCGGGTCGAGCGCACGCGCACGAACATTTCGAGACCATTGCCGATGGCGCGGTCGATGTCGCCATCGCCGATCCAGTTGACGTCGCGCAACACGATGCGGTGCATCTTCAGCGCCTCGCGCGGGCCGACGACGACGCGGCGGTTGGCGGCCTCCAGCCGCACCACGAACAGCGGTGCGGCGGCTGCGATGCCGAGGCCGCGGCGCTGGCCGATGGTGAAATTGGCGATGCCGTTGTGACGGCCGAGCACGCGGCCGTCGAGATCGACGATGTCGCCGGGGTCCATCGCGTTCGGCCGCAGGCGGGTGATGATGTCGGTGTAGCGTCCGGTGGGCACGAAGCAGATGTCCTGGCTGTCGTGCTTGTCGGCGACCGCGAGGCCGAAGCGCCGCGCCAGTTCGCGCGTCTCGGGCTTGGTCATGTCGCCGAGCGGAAAGCGCAGATAATCGAGCTGCTCCTGCGTGGTCGCGAACAGGAAGTAGCTCTGGTCGCGATCGGCGTCAGCCGCACACACCAGCGCGCGCGAGCCGTCCGCGCGGCGGCGCGAGGCGACGTAATGGCCGGTGGCGAGCGCGGTGGCGCCGAGTTCGCGCGCGGTCTTCAGGAGGTCGCGGAACTTGACCGAGCGGTTACACTCGATGCACGGCACCGGCGTCTCGCCGAGCGCGTAGCTGTCGGCGAAATTATCGATGACGGATTCGCGAAAGCGATCCTCGTAGTCGAGCACGTAATGGGGAATGCCGAGCTTGGCGGCGACGTCGCGGGCGTCGTGGATGTCCTGGCCGGCGCAGCAGGCGCCCTTGCGATGGGTCGCAGCGCCATGGTCGTAGAGCTGCAGCGTGATGCCGACGACGTCGTAGCCTTCCGCCTTCAAAAGCGCAGCCGTCGTCGATGAATCGACGCCGCCCGACATGGCAACGACGACCCTGGTATCCTCAGGACGGCCTTCGAGATCCAGACTGTTGAGCATGGGCCTTAAAGCGTTGTGGACGGCGCGTTGGGCGATCCGCTTGGATGCTTCCGGCGGGACAAAAGCGATCCCCGGGAACCTAGAGTTCCCGAAGGGCGCGGCCTGCCCGGTCGAAAGCGGCTGAGAGCTGTCTCTTTAATATAGGCGGCCTTCCGGTGAAGCAATCACGGACCCCGCAAGGTTTACGGCAATTCTTGCCGGGGAGGCAGAAATGGCGGGGCTTGGGAAGGGCCAGCGGCAGAGCGTCAAATAATCAAGTCTTTGATTTTGCTTGATAAAATTGCTGCGCGCGAGGGTGGCCCGCTCCTTGCTACCTCTCATGGCGAAGATGTTTCCAAGGGGTTGCCTGTGGTCGGTCGTACGTCAGATGTCGTGGCAAGCGTGCAAGTCCAGAGCGCGCCGCAAAAGCCTGCCCGGTCGCAAGCACCGAAAGAGAGCTCCGCCAACGATTCCTTCGGCTCGCTGGTGGACAGCAACACCCAGGCGATCAGCGACAGCGCGGCGTCCTCCGCGCAGGACTCCCCGCGCCGGACCGATTCATCGTCCTCCGCCTCCGACAAGAGCCCGCGCGATCGCTCTGCGACCGACAAGTCCTCGCAGAGCAAGGCCAGCGACGACGCCGACAATTCCGCGTCCGCCAAAAACGACGCCAAGAGCGACACCAAGGACGACGCGACCACTGATGCGGCCAAGGCTGATAGCAAGACCAAGGACAAGCCGGAGGCGTCCGACGCCAAATCGGCCGACAAGTCTGCGGACAAGTCCGACGAGACCAAGGGGGACGAGGCCGGCGGCACTGATGGCCTCGCCGCCGCCGTCGATACCGCCGCCGCCGCGCAGATTGACGCGACGCTGGCCGGCGTGCCCGATCCAAACGCCCTCGCGGCGGTCGTGCCGGTCGATCCCAACGCGGCTGCGAACCAGGGCGCCGGCGCTGCCTCCTCGCCGCTGGCGATCGCCGCCGCCGGCATCGCCGCCAGTGCGTCGATCGCAGCGCAGATCGCCGGCACCAAGATCGATACCGCGACGCCGGGCGACAAGAGCGCCAAGACCGCAAGCGCCAAAGTCGATGCCGACACCTCGGCAACGCTGGCCGATGCCGCGACCGGGGCGACCGATTCGACCGCGGCGGATGCGAAGACCAATGGCGGCCTGATCGCCGCCGTCGACCAAGGCACGCCAAAAACCTCGTTCAAGGCCGCAGCCCTCGCGCAAGGCGGGAGCGATGTCTCCAACATCGGCCAGGACACCGGCAAGGCAAACGCCGCGCAGACCTCGGCGACGGCTGCGTCCGCCAACACGGCGCATCCGCAAGCCGACAAGCCGACAATCGACGCGAACGCAGCCGAGGCCAAGGCTGGGACTTCCGACCGCACCGCCGATGCGGCACCGGCGACGGCAACTCATCATGCCCATGCGGGCACGCAGGCCGCTGTCCCCACCACCGACAGCAGCGCGCAGGCGGCCTCCGCCATTCAAGCGCCGCTGACCAATACGACTTCGGCCGCGACCGCTTCGACCGCGACGCTCACCGCGACCGCGGCGAATGCCAACGCCATTCCAATCAGCGGCGTGCCGATCGAAATTGCCGCCGCCGCACGCGCGGGCAAGACCCAGTTCGACATCAGCCTCGATCCGCTCGACCTCGGCCGCATCGACGTCCGCATCAATGTCGACCGCAACGGCCAGGTCACGTCGCATCTCACCGTCGAGAAGCCTGAGACGCTGCAGATGCTGCGGCAGGACGCGCCGCAATTGCAGCGCGCGCTCGACGATGCCGGCCTCAAGACCGGCAGCAACGGGCTGTCCTTCAGCCTGCGCGACCAGAATTCATCGGGCCAGCACTCCGGCCAGAACAATGACAATGGCGGCAATGCCCGCCGGCTGATCATCAGCGACGAGGACGCAGTTCCCGCGGCCCCGGTCGGGCGCAGCTACGGCCGCATGCTCGGATCGAGCAGCGGCGTCGACATCAGAGTGTGAGGAGTATCGAGACATGACCACCACGAATTCCGCCACCGCCCCATCCGTCGTCTCCGGCACGACCGACCTGCCGAAATCCTCGTCGAACACGAGCCTGGGCTCGAACACCGGCGCGACGCTGGCCGGCAACTTCCAGACCTTCCTGACGCTGCTGACGACGCAGCTGCAGAACCAGAACCCGCTCGATCCGCTCGACACCAACCAGTTCACCCAGCAGCTGGTACAGTTCGCCGGCGTTGAGCAGCAGCTCAAGACCAACGACTCGCTGTCCCAACTCGTCACCCTGCAACAGACCACGCAGGCGACCCAGGCGCTCGGCTTCGTCGGCAAGACCGCCCTGGTCGACGGCACGACCGGGACCATGACGAATTCGTCGGCGACCTGGCATCTCAACGTGCCCAGCGACGCCACCGTCGACATCACCATCGCCAATGCCAGCGGCCAGACCGTGTTCACCGGCAAATACACCGCCGGCGCGGGCACCGACGTGCCGTTCACCTGGAACGGAATGGGCAATGACGGCACGCAATGGCCCGACGGCAAGTACACGATCTCGGCCACGGGTAAGGATGTCGCCAACAACAATGTCGGTATCGCCGCGCAGGTGCAGGGCACGGTGTCGTCCGTCGACCTGACCCAGTCGCCGCCGCTGCTGACCATCGACGGCGCCAGCTACACATTGAGCCAGGTCAAGAGCATCATCGCGACGGCCAGCAATTAAAGGCGGAATGCCGCTGGATAATCGGTGTCGTCCTGGCGAAAGCCAAGACCCATAACCACCGCAAGCCGTTTTGGTGCGAGGACGTGACCCCGAGTCGTCGTAGCGACTACTCCCTGGGGTAATGGGTCCCGGCTTTCGCCAGGACGACAATTGGAGCCTTGCGACACCCCGCGCAGGCCTCGTTCGTTAGTAAAGTATTTACGAACACCCCCTCGGCCCGCCTGGACGCACCGTCCCGCCGGTCGAGACGGCTGCGTTCCAGCCATTTTCAACGAGAATTGTATTGAAGCCTTAGGCTTAGCGGATTTTTAAGCCGGCGGGCGTAGGGTTCCTGAGTGAGTTCAGTGGTTGAGAGTTTGTGAGTACGCCATGACAGAACCCCATCGCCCGAGGGTAAAATACGTCATCGGGCCGGACGGTAGTCCGTTGACGATTGCGGATCTGCCTGCACCCGGCACCAAACGCTGGGTCATCCGCCGCAAGGCCGAGGTCGTCGCCGCAGTCCGTGGCGGTCTTCTCTCCCTCGAGGAGGCCTGCAGCCGTTACACCCTGACGGTTGACGAATTCCTCTCCTGGCAGTTTTCGATCGACCAGCATGGTCTGGCGGGACTTCGCACCACCCGTATCCAGCAATATCGCCAGTAGGCAATCCGGAAATCTGCGGCTTTTGACGAAAATCGGCCTCGCCTTGCGAGGCCGATTTTTTTCATGTTTCGTTTTGGCGCGACTTTCGTCGCAGCTCTTAACCTTCGTTAACCATATCGAAACCATCACCTAGGCAATAATTGCCCAGTCGGCCTTTCCTGTGAAAGCAGCCGAATCTGTCGGGGCGGTTGCTTGCAAGGTCTTGCGGACTTTCTGAAGGGTATCGGAGCCGCCCGGTTCGGGGCGATGATCGCGGTCACCGCCGCGCTCGTCGGCTTCTTTGCGTTCGTCATCATGCGCGTCACCACGCCGCAGATGACGACGCTGTTCACCGACCTCAGCGTCGAGGACTCCTCGGGCATCATCAAGGACCTGGAGCGCCAGGGCATCCAGTTCGAGCTGCGCAACGAGGGCACCATCATCATGGTGCCCAAGGACAAGGTCACCCGGCTGCGGATGAAGCTCGCCGAGGGCGGCCTACCCAAGGGCGGCGGCGTCGGCTACGAGGTGTTCGACAAGTCGGATGCGCTCGGCACCACCTCTTTCGTCCAGAACATCAACCATCTCCGCGCGCTGGAAGGCGAGCTCGCCCGCACCATCCGCGCCATCGACCGCATCCAGGCCGCCCGCGTCCATCTGGTGCTGCCCGAGCGCCCGCTGTTCTCGCGCGAGGCGCCGGAGCCGTCGGCCTCAATCGTGGTTCGGGTCCGCGGCGCGCTGGAGGCCCAGCAGATCCGCGCCATCCGCCACCTCGTCGCCTCGGCCGTGAACGGGCTGAAGCCGCAGCGGGTCTCGATCGTCGACGAGACCGGCCAGCTGCTCGCCGACGGCGCCCAGACCGATCCGGAGCAGGCGATGGGCGACGAGCGCCGCACCGCCTTCGAGAAGCGGATGCGCAAGCAGGTCGAGGACATCGTCTCCTCCGTGGTGGGCACGGGGCGCGCCCGGGTCCAGCTCTCCGCCGATTTCGACTTCAACAAGATCACCCAGACCTCGGACAAGTACGACCCCGAAGGCCGCGTGCTGCGCTCGAGCCAGACCCGCGAAGAGCAGAGCATGACCGCCGACAACAACGGCCAGGTCACCGTCAACAACGAGTTGCCGGGCAACCAGCAGAACGGCGGCGTCGCGGCCAAGGACCAGAGCAAGAAGAGCGAAGAGACCAACAACTACGAGATCTCCCGCACCACCAAGACCGAGGTGACCGAGGCCGGTCGGGTCAACCGCATCTCGGTCGCGGTGCTGGTCGACGGCATCTACTCCAAGAACGAGAAGGGCGATCTGGCCTACCAGGACCGCACCAAGGAGCAGCTCGACCGCATCGCCACGCTGGTGCGCTCGGCGATCGGCTTCGACCAGAAGCGCGGCGACCAGGTCGAGGTCGTCAATCTGCGCTTTGCCGATGCCCCCTCCACCACCCCGATCGCGGAGCCAAGCGGCCTGCTCGGCATGCTCCAGTTCACCAAGGACGACGTCATGTACTTCGTCGAGCTCGGCGTGATGATGCTGCTCGGCCTGGTCGTGCTGTTCCTGGTGATCCGGCCGCTGGTCAGGCGCATCCTGGCATCCGACGAAGTCGCGGCCGCCATCTCCGGCGTCCTCACCGGTCCCGCCGCGAGCGATGAGGCCGCCCCGTCCGGCCAGCCGCTGCTGCCGAGCGGCGCCGCCAGCGCGATCGACGTCGCCACCGTCCAGGGCCAGGTCCATGCCCAATCCGTCCATCGCGTCGGCGAACTCGCCGAACGCAATCCCAACGAGACCGTCGCCATCATCCGCCAATGGCTGACCGAACCCACGAAATAATCGAGAAGTGATCTGACATGGCCGCTGCCCTGCAAAACGCCAATTCCAACGACATCACCAGCGTGATCTCCACGCTCGGTCAGCGTGCCGGCAGCCGTGCAGGCGCGAAGGTCGAAGCGGTGGCGGGTCCGAAGCGCGCCGCGATCCTGATGCTGGCGCTCGGCGAGCAGTATGGCGGCAAGATCTGGTCGCTGCTCGACGACGACGAGGTGCGCCAGCTCTCCCTGGAGATGTCGACGCTCGGCACCGTCGAGGTCGACACCGTGGAGGACATGCTGCTCGAATTCGTCTCGCGGATGTCGGCCTCCGGCGCGCTGATGGGCAATTTCGACGCCACCGAGCGGCTGCTCCAGCAATACCTGGCCCCCGAGCGCGTCAACGGCATCATGGACGAAATCCGCGGCCCCGCCGGCCGTAACATGTGGGAGAAGCTCTCCAACGTGCAGGAAGAGGTGCTCGCCAATTATCTCAAGAACGAATATCCGCAGACCATCGCGGTGGTGCTGTCGAAGCTGAAGCCGGAACACGCCGCGCGCGTGCTCGGCATCTTCCCGGAGGATCTGGCCCTCGACGTGGTCAACCGCATGCTGAAGATGGAAGCGGTGCAGAAAGAAGTGATCGAGAGCGTGGAGAAAACGCTGCGCACCGAGTTCATGTCCAATTTGTCACAGACCCGCCGACGCGACGCCCACGAGGTGATGGCGGAAATCTTCAACAATTTCGACCGCCAGACCGAAACCCGCTTCATCACCTCGCTGGAAGAGGACAACCGCGAATCGGCCGAGCGCATCAAGGCGCTGATGTTCACCTTCGACGACCTCGTGAAGCTCGATTCCGGCTCCGCCCAGACCCTGATGCGCAACGTCGACAAGGACAAGCTCGGCGTCGCGCTCAAGAGCGCCAACGAGGACGTCCGCAACTTCTTCTTCGGCAACATGTCCTCGCGCGCGGCAAAAATGCTCCAGGACGACATGGCGGCGATGGGTCCGGTCCGCCTGCGCGACGTCGACGAGGCCCAGGCTCTGCTGGTCAACCTCGCCAAGGATCTCGCTGCCAAGGGCGAGATCATGCTGACCAAGAACCGCGCCGACGACGAGCTGGTGTATTGATGGCCGCTCCGGCAAAATTCCTGTTCGACAACGACTTCGCCGCGCCCGACCGGACGCGGGAGAAGGCCGCAACCGCGGCCGAGATCGCCCAGAAGGTCGCGGAAGCCGAGGCGCGCGCCTATCAGGACGGCTTCGCCGCCGGCCAGCGCGAGGCCAAGGCCGAGAGCGACCGCCGTGTCGCGCTTGCCATGGAAGAGATCAACATCGCCATCCGGGGCATCGCCTCGGGCATCGGCAACATCGAATCCAAGATGGAAACCGAGGCGGTCGACGTCGCGGTCGCGGTGGCGCGCAAGCTGTGCGCCGATCTGGTCGCCGCCGAGCCGCTCGGCGAGATCGTCGCGCTGGTCAAGGATTGCTTCTCGCATCTGGTCGCGACGCCGCATCTGGTCGTCCGCATCAACGACGCGCTCTACGATTCCGCGCGCGAGAACATCGAGCGGCTGGCCAGGCAGAACGGCTTCGAAGGCCGGCTGGTGATCCTGGCCGAGCCCGAGATTGCCACCGGCGACTGCCGGATCGAATGGGCCGATGGCGGCGTCGTGCTGGAGCGCGCCGCCATCGCGGCCAAGATTGACGAAATGGTGGGACGCTATGTTGCGTCCCGCAGGGGGAGCTAAGCCATGAGCGACACCGACGGACAGGTCCCGCTGCCCGATCTCAACGGCCCGATGCCGCCTGCCGGCACCGACGTCGGCTACAACGAGGACGAATATGCGACGCGCGCCGCCGCCGACCTCGAGGCCGTATTCGACGTGCCGGTGCAGGTTTCGGCCGTGCTCGGCCGCTCCAAGATGGACGTCAGCGAGCTGTTGAAGCTCGGACCCGGGACGGTGCTTGAGCTCGACCGGCGCGTCGGCGAGGCCATCGACATCTACGTCAACAACAAGCTGGTCGCCCGCGGCGAAGTCGTCCTGGTCGAGGACAAGCTCGGCGTGACCATGACCGAAATCATCAAGACTGAACGCGCCTAAAGCGACGACGCGCGGCAGCGCGACCAGACGGACAGGAGACTGACATGCGGCTTCTCATCGTTGGCACATTGAAGGGCCAGCTCACCACCGCCACCAAGATCGCAATGGCGAACGGCGCCACCGTGACCCACGCCGAGGATAACGAACAGGCGATGCGCGTGCTGCGCGGCGGCAAGGGCGCCGACCTGCTGCTGGTTGACGTCGCCCTCGACATCCGCGATCTCGTGATGCGGCTCGAGGCCGAGCACATCCACGCCCCGATCGTCGCCTGCGGCATCACCAACGACGCCCGCGCCGCGGTCGCCGCGATCCACGCCGGCGCCAAGGAATACATCCCGCTGCCGCCGGACCCGGAGCTGATCGCGGCGGTGCTGGCTGCCGTCGCCAACGATTCCCGCGAGCTGGTCTATCGCGACGAGGCGATGGCCAAGGTGATCAAGCTCGCCCAGCAGATCGCGGGCTCGGACGCCTCGGTGATGATCACCGGCGAATCCGGCACCGGCAAGGAAGTGCTGGCCCGCTACGTCCACACCCGCTCGGCGCGCGCCAAGCGCCCGTTCATCTCGATCAACTGCGCCGCGATCCCCGAGCATCTGCTGGAGTCCGAACTGTTCGGCCACGAGAAGGGCGCCTTCACCGGCGCGATCGCCCGCCGCATCGGCAAGTTCGAGGAGGCAACCGGCGGCACGCTGCTGCTCGACGAAATCTCGGAGATGGACGTCCGCCTGCAATCCAAACTGCTCCGCGCCATCCAGGAGCGCGTGATCGACCGCGTCGGCGGCACCAAGCCCGTCCCGGTGGACATCCGCATCATCGCGACCTCGAACCGCAACCTGGTCGAGGCCGTGCGCGAAGGCACGTTCCGCGAGGACCTCTTGTTCCGGCTCAACGTCGTGAACCTGAAGATTCCGCCGCTGCGCGAGCGTCCCCTCGACATCCTCGAGCTCGCCCAGCACTTCGTGAAGAAATACGCCGAAGCCAATGGCGTGCCGATGCGCCCGATCTCGGCGGAAGCCCGCCGCGTGCTCTCCACCAACCGCTGGCAGGGCAACGTCCGCGAACTCGAAAACACCATGCACCGTTCGGTCCTGATGGCGCAGGGCGACGAGATCGGCGCCGATGCGATCCTCACGCCCGACGGCGACCGCCTCGACCTCGCCAAAACCGCGCCGGCCGTGGCGCATGCCACCATGGCTGCCGAGCAGGTGACGCGGGCGCTGGTCGGCCGCACTGTCGCGGATGTCGAGCGCGACCTGATCCTGGAGACGCTGAAGCACTGCCTCGGCAACCGGACCCATGCCGCCAACATCCTGGGCATCTCGATCCGCACGCTGCGCAACAAGCTCAACGAATATTCCGACGGAGGCATTCCGATCACCCCCGCCGGCACGCCGGGTGAATATCCGCGCATGCCGATGGTGGGGGCGTAGGCGCTCTACGCTGACTGAGAGAAACGAATGCCCGGGCTGGTCCCGGGCATTTTTCTTTGAGAAGAACGCCACCGCGCGCCACACCCCTGTGTCGTCCCGGCGAAGGCCGGGACCCATAGCCACAGGGAGCAGTTTGGCGAAGATTAGTCGTTCGGTACTCCTATCGTCCGTACTCGATAGATTCCGCGGTATGGGTCCCGGCCTTCGCCGGGACGACGGTGGAGAGATATCCCACCTTGAACCGCAACATAGCCGCACCGCATCCGGCGACTAGGTCAGGCCCCCGCAAGGCCCTATAACTCCGCGTGAAACCACGCGAGGGTCAACATGTCTCAAGCTCAAATCACGGACTGGCTGGCGACACAGCGGCAGGCGATGATCGATCTGCTGCGCGATGTCGTGAACATCGATTCCGGATCCTATGACAAGGAAGGCGTCGATGCGGTCGGGGCGCGGTTCGAGCGGCATTTCGCCGAGCACGGCATTCCGTTCCGGCGCGAAAGACACGGTACTTTCGGCGATGCGATCCATGCCGAGGTGGCAAAGCCCGGCAGCAACGAGAAGCCGGTGCTGTTGATGGGACATCGCGACACCGTGTTCGGCAAGGGCGAGGCCGGACGGCGTCCGTTCACGATCCAGGGCACGCGCGCCTATGGTCCTGGGGTTGCCGACATGAAGTCCGGCGTCGTCATGAACATATTCGTGGCAACCGCCTTTCACAAATTCGGCGGCAACCCGCACCCGATCAAGCTGCTGATCACCTCGGACGAAGAGATCGGCTCGCCGTCCTCGCGGCCGGTGATCGAGCGCGAAGGACGCAGCGCGCGCGCCGTGTTCAATTCCGAGCCAGGCCGCCCGACCGGCAATATCGTCACGGGACGCAAGGGCGGCATCTTCATGCATTTCGCCATCACGGGTAAGGCCGCGCATTCCGGCGCGAATTTCGCCGCCGGCCTCAGCGCGATCGGCGAGCTCGCGCACAAGATCGTGCATATCCACGCGCTGACCGATCTCGACAAGGGCATCACGCTCAATGTCGGCCTCGTCTCGGGCGGGCAATCCGTCAACACCACGGCGCCTTACGCGGAAGGGCAGATCGACCTGCGCTACGTCGATCCCGCGGATCGCGCGAGGGTGATGACTGCGATCGAGACGATCATCGCGACACCTTACGTGCCCGGCACCAGCGCGATGTTGACGGTCAAGGGCGAGTTCGTGCCGGTGGTGCAGAGCGCCGATTCAAAGGCGCTGTTCGAGAACTATCAGGCCGCCGCAAAGCAGGCCGGCCTCACCACGCTTCAGGGCGAGTTCTCCGGCGGCTGCGCCGATTCCGGGTTCACCGCCGCGGTCGGGACGCCGACCATCTGCGGGCTCGGCCCGGTCGGCGGACTTGCGCACACGCCGGAGGAATATCTCGAGCTCGACAGCATCGTGCCGCGCGCGCAGGCGCTGGCGCTGGCGATTTTGCGGGGGTAGTCGCACACACTCCGCCGTCATGCCGGGCTTGTCCCGCCTGCGCGGCCGAAGCCGCTTCGGCGAGGCGAAGCCCGGGCATCCACGTCTCTCCGGGAATCGCGGCTGCGCGTGGATGGCCGGGTCAAGCCCGGCCATGACGAGGAGAGAGCCGTCACGAATAGCTCGGCGCATCCGGCCTGCGGAAGATCTGGATGGGGTCGCCCGGCACGATCGGATGGCCGCTGAACATGGCATAGGCGTAGAGCGCGAGATAGGCGATCGCGAGCGCGCCAACCGCGTAGAAGGCCCAGGTCGCGACGCGTTTCATCATTGCTCCATTGCTGTCCCGGCGGGAGGCTGAGGCAGCGCTTCTAGAGCGATGACGGGGAAAAGGCCAGCCTGCACGGACTGTGGCCGGCGGCGATCAAATGCCGCGCCGGACCTGGGTGGGAACGCTGACGTCCGCAAGCCTGACCGCGTCTTCGTCCTGATCCACCGCCACGTACTGACCGTGCCAATAGGCCAGCGCAGCGTTGCGGGTCGAATTCCTGACGTCGCGCACCCGCCCAATGACGATGCCGTGCGAATGGCGCTCGATGATCTCCTCGACTTCGCAATCGACGGCGGACAATGCGCCAACCAGCAGCGGAACACCCGAGACCGCGGTCACCCATCTGGCGCCCGCGAAACGATCGGCACCCTTGAGCCCGCCCTTGCCGGCAAAGCGCTCGGCGATGTCGAGTTGATCGGCCGCGAGAATGTTCACGCCGAAGGCGCCGTGGCGCCGGATCAGCGGGAAGGAGGAGGCGTCGCGGTTGATGCTGACGATCAGCGTCGGCGGATCGACCGAGAACGAGCTGACCGAGGTGACCGTCATGCCGGTGATGTCCTTGCCCCGCCCGGCGGTGATGACGCTGACACCGCCGGTGAGGTGGCGCATGGCGCCGCGGAAATCGGCGGACGAGACGGGGATTTCAGTCATGAGATCGCGGGGCACTACATTCATGGCATACTCCCCGAACCGGGGTTCCCTCTATTTAGGTACGATCGTCCGCCGACAAAAGGTGGCTCAGGATCGAGCCTTCGAGACCCGCGAGCTCGGCCGAGCCGCGTTCGCGGGGCCGGGCCGTGTTAACCACGACGTCATGGGCGATCCGCCCTTCCTCGATCACCAGCACCCGGTCGGCCAGCGCGACCGCCTCGGCGACATCGTGGGTCACCAGGATCGCGGTAAAGCCCTGGTCGCGCCAGACGCGCTCCAGCAACCGCTGCATCGAGATGCGAGTCAGTGCATCCAGCGCGCCGAGCGGCTCGTCGAAGGCGAGCACACGGGGGCGCGAGACCAGCGCGCGGGCAAGGGCTACGCGCTGCTTCTGGCCGCCCGACAGCACCGACGGCCACTGGTCGCGCTTGTCGGCGAGCCCGACTTCGGTCAGCGCCTTCTCCGCGCGCGAATGCGCGTCTGACGAGGCGCGATCGCGGCCGAGGCCGACCTCGACATTCGAGAGAACGCGGGCCCACGGCAACAGCCGGGGCTCCTGAAACATCACGCGGATATCCTCCGGCTTCACGGCGTCGCCGAGCGAGATGCTGCCGGCATCGAACTTCTCCAGGCCGGCGATGAGGCGCAGCAGCGTGCTCTTGCCGCAGCCGCTTTTGCCGACGATGGCGACGAACTGGCCGGCGGGGATGTGCAGGTCGATGCCGCGCAGCACCTCGTTGTCACCATAGGATTTGCGCAGGCCACGAATACTGAGCGGCAGGCCGCTCGTTTGCACCGGGCGCTCCTCGCGCACCACGCGGGCGTGAGGCGCGAAATTGGCGCGGCTGGCGAGCTCGGTTTCCGGAAGGGAGGTACGAAGGGCTGTCTGCATGTGATTTCCAGTATGTCTGATCAACGTTTCTGGAACGCGGGGTGCCAGGAGAGCGTCAGGCGCTCCAGCACGCGGGAGGCGCTGTCGGCGAGCTTGCCGAGCAGCGCGTAGATCAGGATCGAGAGCACCACGACGTCGATCAACATGAACTCGCGCGCCTGCATCGCCATGTAACCGAGGCCAGAGGACGCCGCGATGGTCTCGGCGACGATCAAGGTCAGCCACATGATGCCGAGCGCGAAGCGGATGCCGACGAAGATCGAGGGCAGCGCGCCCGGGAAGATCACGCGGCGGAACAGCTCGCCATCGGTCATGCCGTAGATGCGACCCATCTCGATCAGCTGCGGGTCGACGGTGCGGATGCCGTGCAGCGTGTTGAGGTAGATCGGGAAGAACACGCCGAGCGCCACCAGAAACAGCTTCGCGCTCTCGTCGATGCCGAACCACAGGATGACCAGCGGGATCAGCGCCAGATGCGGCACGTTCCGCACCATCTGCAGCGTCGTATCCGTGAGCTTGGCCGAGAGCTGCGACAGCCCGTTGGCGAGGCCGAACGCAAAGCCGATGCTGCCGCCGATCAGGAAGCCGATCGAGGCGCGCCAGAACGAGACCCAGATGTTGCGCACGAGCTCGCCGGAGAGCAGCAGCTTCCAGCCGGCAAGCAAGACGTCGCTCGGCGCCGGCAATACCCGGGTCGGCACGAAGCCGGTGACGCTGGCGACCTGCCAGATCGCGATGATGACGAGCGGCACGACCCACTGGATCAGGCCGTCGACGCGCGGCAGGCGCAAGCCGCGCGGAAGCGAAACGCTGTCGATCAGGCTCATGATTGCGACACCTGCTGCTGCGGACGATAATCGCTGCCGACGGTCTCGCCGAATGGACCGCCGTTGAAGTGAAGCCTGGTCACGTTGCTGGGCTGCTCCAGCGAGAGCAGCGGAAACACCAGCTCGGCGAAACGATAGGCTTCCTCCAGATGCGGGTAGCCCGACATGATGAAGGTATCGATGCCGATGTCCTGGTACTCCCTAATGCGGGCCGCGACCGTCTGGGCGTCGCCAACCAGCGCCGTGCCGGCGCCGCCACGCACGAGGCCGACGCCGGCCCACAGGTTCGGGGCGATCTCGAGCTGGTCGCGCTTGCCGCCGTGCAGCTGCGCCATGCGCTGCTGGCCGACCGAATCCATCCGCGCAAAGTTCTTCTGCGCGGTCGCGATGGTCTCGTCGCTGACATGCTTGATCAGCTCATTGGCCGCGCGCCAGGCCGCGTCGCTGGTCTCGCGGACAATCACGTGGAGCCGGATGCCGAAGGACAATTTTCGGCCGCGTGCGGCGGCCACTTCCCTCACCTTGGCGATCTTCTCCGCAACCAGCGCCGGCGGCTCGCCCCAGGTGAGATATTTGTCGACGGTGTCGACAGCGACGTCGATGCCGGCATCCGAGGAGCCGCCGAAATAGAGCGGCGGACGCGGCGCCTGAACAGGCGGAAACAGCAGCTTGCCGCCCTCGACATGGATGTGCTTGCCCTCGACATTGACGGTCTTGCCGGCGAGCAGCTCGCTATACACGTTGAGGAACTCTCGGGTGACCTCGTAGCGCTCGTCATGGGCCAGGATGATGCCGTCGCCCTTGTTCTCGACGGGATCGCCGCCGGTGACGACGTTGACCAGAAGCCGGCCGTTGGTGATGCGGTCGAGCGTCGCGGTCATGCGCGCGGCCACGCTCGGCGATTGCAGGCCCGGCCTGACCGCCACGAGATAGCGCAGTCGCTCGGTGAACGGCGCGACCGAGGAGGCGACGATCCAGGAATCCTCGCAGGATCGCCCGGTCGGCAGCAGCACGCCGAAATAGCCGAGTTGATCGGCGGCCTGCGCGATCTGGCGCAGATAGTTGAAATTGACCTCGCGGCCGCCGATGCCGGTGCCGAGATAGCGGCCGTCGCCATGGGTCGGCAGAAACCAGAGGATGTTGGCGTTGCTCATCGATGTGCTCCGATAACCTAGCCGTAAGTCGTTCCGACCGCGGCAGCGACGATGCCGATCGACATAACGATGGCTGCGATTACGCGTTGAACGATACGCCTCATGTTCAAACCCTTTGAGATGGGGAGATTGGTTGGCACGATCAGGCTGCCGGGTTGCGCCAGACGATGTCGCGAATGACGATCGGCTTCGGGATCAGGCCGAGCTTGTGGAAGCGGTCGGCGACGCCCTGCTGGGTCGTGATGATGTCGTCGGTGAGCGGGCCGACCACGAAATTCGCGCGATTGGCGGCGACGGTCTGGATGTCCAGCGGGACGCCGGTGATCGCGGCGAGCGATTTGGCGACCTCATCGCGGTGCTGTTCGGCCCATTGTCCAGCCGCGGTCGTCACATCGATGATCTGTTGCAGGATGGCGCCGTGGCTCTTCGCGAAATCGCGATTGGCGATGAAGAAGGAATTGGTCTTGGTGACGTCGCGCGCATTGATCAGGATGCGGCCGCCCTGCTTGGTCTCGCCGATCGCAAAATACGGATCCCAGATCGCCCAGGCCTCGATGCTGCCATTGGCAAAGGCAGGCCCTGCATCCGGCGGCGTCAGATAGACCGGCGTGATATCGGCATAGGTGAGGCCCGCCTTCTCCAGCGTCTGCACCACGATATTGTGAGCGCTGGAGCCCTTGGTGAAGCCGACGCGCTTGCCCTTCAGGTCGGCGATGCCGCGGATCGGCGAGTCCTTCGGCACCAGGATGCCCTGCCCGTTGGTGATGGGCTGGCCGGCGGCATAGACGATCGCCGCGCCCGCAGCCTGGGCGAACACCGGCGGGGAATCCCCGACCGCGCCGAAATCGACGCTGCCGACATTCATCGCTTCCATCATCGGAGGTCCCGACGAGAATTCGACCCATTTGACGTCGATGCCCAAGGGCGCGAAATGTTTTTCCAGGGCGGCCTGCTGACGCGTGATAACCAGCACGCCCGTCTTCTGGTAGCCGATACGAATTTCCTTCACCGCGCCTTGTGCTTTGGCGCTTGAAGCGAATGCGGCGGCTGCCGCAGTTCCAGCGGATAGTTTGAGAAAGTCCCGACGTTGCATCCGACACTCCCGACCGCGTGCGGCCGTCCTTCATTCGTGCTCGGGAATGATGGTGCGGCTGATCGGAGGTGTCGAGACGCGCGGAAAAATAGCGATGCAAGCACTGCAGGTGTGGCGGAGCGCATGATTAATCTTTCAATCCACGGAGCGAATGCAGCGGATATTTTTCCGCACGCGAATGTGAAAAAACGCGCGCGCCCGGCCGAGATAAAAAAAATCGCGAAAACAACCCCATGCACAGTAGCCGGGCCGTGCGAAAACAATGACTTACGTATTATCCGAAATGCGTTTGACTCGTCGGGCAAAACAGGAGCAGGATGTCATCATGGCGGCGTTGCGGATGGACCGGTCCTTGCCGGACTAATGCAGCCACTTCACCGGCAGATTTTGCAGCCCCCGAAACGCCCAGCCGCCGATCCGCACCGGTTCGTCGTCGGCGATCTCGAGCCGGCTCGCACGGGCGAACAATGTCGGCAGTGCGACGTCGGCGATCATGGCACGGGAGGCCCAGGCGCCGGCGCAGAAATGCGGGCCGGCGCCGAACGCGACGCTCTTGGCCGTGTCACGCCGCACGTCGAACTGATCGGCGCGCTCGAAATGCTTCTCGTCGCGATTGGCGGAGCCGAACATCAGGAATACGCGTTCATCGGTTTCGAATGCGACGTCGCGGATGGTCCACGGCTTTGCGATGCGTCGCGGCGACATGCCGATCGGCGAGATCCAGCGGGCATATTCCTCGAAGGCCTGGAGCCACGTCACCTCGCCCTTGCGCACGAGATCGAGCTGGTCGGGATGGGTCAGCAGCGCCCACACCGTGCCGGCGATCGCCTTGCGCGGCTCGTTCTGACCGCCTGAGATCGCCAGTTTCACGTTCGCGCGCACGCTCGCCATCGCCATCCCCGACGCGAGCAGCACGCCGAGGATGCTCTGGTCGGGATGCTTGCGCATCACCGGCAGGATGTCGTCGATGGCGGCATCGATGCCTGACGTCGCCGCATGACAGCGCGCCTCGACCGCGGGATCGCCGGCGTAGTTGGCGATGCCCTCGATCATGCCCTGTGACCAGGCGTCCATGTCCGCAAAGCCGATATTGGTGAGGCCGGTGATCGACTTCAGGCATTCGCCCGAGAACGGCAGCGCGAAGTCGCGCATGAAATCGATGCGCCCGGGCTCGATCGCGTCAATGATGCAGTTGGCATGGGCCTGGAACAGCGCGCTCCAGTGCGCCTTCACCGTCTTCGGCGACACCGTCGGAAACATCGCGCGGCGCTCGACCTGGTGCGCCTCGCCGTCCTTGCGCATCATGTTGTGGCCCATCAGCCGGTTCATCAGGCCTGCAGGCTGGTGCGAGGAGAAGACGTCGATCTGTTTCTCGGAGATCGAGATGTCGTCGCGGCACGTCAGCAGCGTCGAGCCGAGCTGCGGCACGAAGGCGATTGGCGCTTCTTTCCGCATCTTTGCGAGCATCGGATAGGGATCGGCCCAGAATGCGGCCGGGTCGATGTCGATGCGCGGCGCCGTGCTCAAGCTTCGCTCCATTGCTGTTCACCGCCAAGGCTAGCGGCTTCAGGAGGCGCCGTCTGTCCCCAGCGATTGGGACAGCTTCAGTTCAGGCTGCGCGGGCCGGCGAGCAGGCGTAGCACGATCGCAAACAGCTCGCTTTGCGAGGAGATGCCGAGCCGCTCATAGGCGCGCTTGCGATAGGTCAGCGTCGAATGCAGGCTGATGCCGAGCGCTTGCGAGATCGCCTCGGAGCTGAAGCCGGAGAGGATCCGCCGGCAAACGTCCTGCTCGCGCGGGGTGAGGCTGGCGAGCGGCGCGCGCGTCGCGAAGAGCGCGGCGAGAGACTGCTCGGTCGTTGCCGCCGAGCTGTGCTGGAAATGGCGTGCCACGCTCGCACTGATGGCCGGTGCGATGGCCTGAAGCCGCGCACGCTGGACGTCGCTGAAGCGGCCCTGGACAGCGATGCGATAGAAGTTGACGTAGAAGCAGGTGTCGTCGACCCAGATCGCGGTCGCGCATTTGTCGACGATGCCGGAATCCACAAAGAACAGTTTTCGGTAGTGGGCGCCGTACATGCGCGGCGCGAAGGAGGGCAGCACGAGCGTCGCGCGGCCCTCGCCTTCGAACAGCGCATCGCGGTTGGGATCGGATTGGTGGAACTGCCCGGCATAGGCGGCGCCGAGATCGCCGCCGATCGGGATGTTGCCGGCATCGAGCAGGCAGTGTGCGGCGCCCGCGCGGCTCAGCGAAAACACCATGCAATGCCCGACCCCGGCCTCCCGGCGCAGTGTATCGATCAGGATATCAGGGAAATTCGGTCGACCGATGGCGAGCACCGCGGGCGTGACATCGCCAGCTGCCGGATTTGCGGGCGTCCCGTGAGGGCGCATCGTTTTCTCCCCATCGCCTTTTGATGAAATTTATCAGCAATGGCCGCGCAGCGGAAGGCGGGTGTCGCCGGATATCTGCCGCAACGTCGCCGAGGCAGGCGGACGAAGGGAGCGCCTCAGTCGGCACTTTTTCGCAAAATCTTGTCCATTGCCTTTCCCTTGGCCAGCTCATCGATCAGCTTGTCCAGGTAGCGGATCTCTCGCATCGTCGGCTCTTTGACATCTTCCACCCGGACGCCGCAAACCACACCTTCGATCAGGGCCCGCGAAGGATTGATTTTGGGGGCTTTCGCAAAGAAGGTTTCAAAGTCCGTCCCCCGCTCCAGTTGAGCTTCCAGTTGCTTCTGATCGTAGCCTGTCAACCAGGAGATGACCTGATCGACCTCTGCTTTGGTGCGTCCCTTCTTCTCCGCCTTCGCAACGTAAAGCGGGTAAACGCTTGCGAAGCTGGTGGTATAGATCCGGTGTTTTGTCATGAGCATTCCGGGATTGCTTGTTGCAGGACGTGACACCCTACCCCGCCGCCGCCTTCGCTGGCGCGACGCTGACGGCGAGCTTGCCGTAGCGGTCGGTGAAGGCCTCCGTGTCGATTTCCTCGAGCTTGATCTCGCCGCTCATGACGCCTTGCTTCCACGCCGCCTGCGCGGGATCGTTCTGAAATTCCGGCATCACCTCGCGGCCGAACAGCTCCAGGGACTCGCAGATGTGCTCGTGGCTATTCTTGCCCGCCTGGTTGAGCAGAATGACCTGGTCGATATGCGAGCCCTGGAAGCGCTTCAGCTTCCTGCGGATCGTCTCGGGCGAGCCGATCAGGCCGCCGCGCAGCGCGGCCTCCTGGGCCTCCGGATTGTCGCGTTTCCACTTGTTGTACTCGTCCCACATGTTGACGGTGTAGGGCGCCGGACGCTGGCGATTCTGCGAGGCGCCGTAGAAGCGCAACGCGAATTGGAAGAAGGTGGCGCCGTCGGCGCGGGCGCGGGCCTCCTCGTCCGTCTTTGCACACATGAAGAACGACACTAGCGCCATGTTCGGGTTGATCTCGTAATCGGCGAGCTTGGCGAGACGCTTGGTCATGGCGTTGTAATAGGCGTGCACCCAGGCATGCGCGGCGTCCGCGCTGACGAACTGGAAGCCGAGCGCGCCAAAGCCGTGCCGTCCCGCGCGTTCGATGGTCTGGAGTTGCGAGCAGGCCATCCACAATGGCGGATGCGGCTTCTGCACCGGCTTCGGCACGACGTTGCGCAACGGGATGTCGAAATACTTGCCGTGGTGCTCGCTTCCTGCGTCCTTGAACATCGGGAAGATCGCCGCGACGGCCTCCTCGAACACCTCCTTTTTGGTCTCCATGTCGCGGCCGAACGGCGTCAGCTCGGTGATGGAGGCGCTCTCGCCCATGCCGAATTCGCAGCGGCCGTTGGAGAGCAGGTCGAGCACCGCGACGCGCTCGGCGACACGTGCAGGGTGGTTGGTGGTGAGCTGGAGGATGCCGTGGCCGAGCCGGATGTTCCTGGTGCGCTGGCTCGCGGCTGCGAGAAACGATTCCGGCGAAGGCGAGTGCGAGTACTCTTCGAGAAAATGATGCTCGACGACCCAGGCGTGATCGTAGCCGAGCTGGTCTGCCAGTTCCATCTGCGAGAGCGCGTTCTGGTAGAGGCTGAGCTCGTCGCCGGCCACCCAGGGACGTGGCAGTTGCAGCTCATAGAAGATGCCGAACTTCATGACGCCGTCTCTCCCAATTTTTTTGCCCGCTTACTTTGTTGCGCTCATCTTAATGCGCGAGGCAGCGCTGTCTACGAGAACACAATTCCGCCGTGCGGGAGATCGATTTCGCGCATGCGTCGCAACGCGCCGTCCGAGAAGCCGTGCTGCGACAATCCGGCGACCTGACGGATTGATCCAGATCAAGGCGTCGGTGGCCCTGCTGCATCTAAAATGCAGCAAGGCAACGGCCCGGATGCCGTCCCAATCCCCACATTTCAGACGAGACCGAATATGTCGGCCCCCGACGACGCGACTTCGCGCGTGCGCCGCAAGCGCATGGAGATTTTCGCATTCCTGTTCCTGACCGCGATCGTGATGCCCGTCCTCGCGGTCGGAACGGTCGGCTCATACGGCCTCGGCGTCTGGATCTACCAGATGTTCGCCGGCCCTCCCGGCCCGCCGCCCTCCCCGCATTGATCTCCTCGAAGCGAAAGACAGGCATCATGGCCGAATCCAAACTCAACCGCCGCGCATTGATTACCGGCCGGGTGCTCAGCGCCGACCGCATCGTCGCGCCGCCCGGTTGCGAAATCGCCAGCATCATCGTGCAGGCTCGCCCCGAGCGTCTGGACCAGCTGGAAGCCGCGATCACCGCCCTTGCCGGCTGCGAGATTCACGGCCGCGACGCGCGCGGCAAGCTCATCGTCGTGACCGAGGCGCCTGATGCCGGCAGCCTCGGCACCCTGCTTAACACCATCCAGTCGCTGCCCGACGTCTATTCCGCAGCGCTGGTCTTCCACGCCATCGAAACGGCTTAGGGCCGGGAGAGCCGTCATGACATCGCCAAAACTCGACCGTCGCCAGATGCTCAAGCTGGAGGCTGCAGCAATCGCAGCTGCCGCCGCCGGCATGCCGGCACCGGTGCTCGCCGCCAACCTCGTCGCCGAGCGCGACGTCGCCGAACTGAAATGGGACAAGGCCGCCTGCCGCTTCTGCGGTACCGGCTGCTCCGTGATGGTCGCGACCAAGAACAATCGCGTCGTCGCCACCCACGGCGACATCAAGGCCGAGGTCAATCGCGGCCTCAACTGCGTCAAGGGTTACTTCCTCTCCAAGATCATGTACGGCCACGACCGCCTGACGCAGCCGATGCTGCGCAAGACGGCCGGCAAATACGACAAGAACGGCGAATTCACGCCCATCTCCTGGACCGAAGCCTTCGACATCATGGAGGTGAAGTGGAAGGAGGCGATCAAGAAGCGCGGCCCGAACGGCGTCGCCATGTTCGGCTCCGGCCAGTGGACGGTCTGGGAGGGCTATGCGGCCGTGAAGCTGTTCAAGGCCGGCTTCCGCACCAATAACATCGATCCCAATGCGCGCCACTGCATGGCTTCCGCCGTCGCCGGCATGATGCGCACCTTCGGCATCGACGAGCCGGCCGGCTGTTATGACGACATCGAGGCCACCGATGCCTTCGTGCTGTGGGGCTCCAACATGGCGGAGATGCATCCGATCCTGTGGACGCGCCTCGCGGACCGCCGGCTCTCCGCGCCGCATGTCCGCGTCGCCGTGCTCTCGACTTTCGAGCACCGCTCGTTCGACCTCGCCGACATCGGCATGATCTTCAAGCCGCAGACCGACCTCTACATCCTCAATGCCATCGCCAACCACATCATCAAGACCGGCCGGGTCAACAAGGACTTCGTTGCCGCGCATACCATCTTCAGGCGCGGCCAGACCGACATCGGCTACGGCTTGAGGCCCGAACATCCGCTGCAGAAGAAGGCGACGGGCGCGGCGAAGGCCAACGATTCCACCGAGATGAGCTACGACGAGTACGTCAAGTTCGTCTCCGAGTACACGCTGGAGAAGGCGGCCGAGATGTCGGGCGTTCCGCTCAATCGCTTGGAGGCCCTCGCCGAGCTCTATGCCGACCCCAAGACCAAGGTGGTCTCGTTCTGGACCATGGGATTCAACCAGCACACCCGCGGCGTCTGGTGCAACAACCTCGTCTACAACATCCATCTGTTGACCGGAAAGATCTCCTCGCCCGGCAACAGCCCGTTCTCGCTGACCGGCCAGCCCTCGGCCTGCGGCACCGCGCGCGAAGTCGGCACCTTCTCGCACCGTCTGCCGGCCGACATGGTCGTGACCAACAAGGAGCACCGCACCAAGGCCGAGCACATCTGGCAGGTGCCCGAGGGCACCATTCCCGACAAGCCCGGCGCCCACGCCGTGCTGCAAAGCCGCATGTTGAAGGACGGCCTGATCAACGCCTATTGGGTGCAGGTCAACAACAACCTGCAGGCCGGTCCCAACGCCAACGAGGAGACCTATCCGGGCTTCCGCAATGCCGACAATTTCATCGTGGTCTCGGACGCCTATCCCTCGGTGACGGCGCTCGCCGCCGATTTGATCCTGCCGACCGCGATGTGGGTGGAGAAGGAGGGCGCCTACGGCAATGCCGAGCGGCGTACGCAGTTCTGGCATCAGCTCGTCGCTGCCCCGGGCGAGTCGAAGTCCGATCTCTGGCAGCTCATGGAATTCTCCAAGCGCTTCAAGATCGAGGAGGTCTGGCCGGAGGAGCTGATCGCCAAGAAGCCGGACGTGCGCGGCAAGACGCTGTTCGACGTGCTCTACAAGAACGGCCAGGTCGACAAGTTTCCGGTCTCCGACATCGAGCAGGGCTACCTCAACGACGAGTCCAAGGCGTTCGGTTTTTACGTCCATAAGGGCCTGTTCGAGGAATACGCCACCTTCGGCCGTGGCCACGGCCACGACCTCGCGCCGTTCGACACCTATCACCGCGAGCGCGGCCTGCGCTGGCCTGTCGTCAACGGCCAGGAAACCAAATGGCGTTTCCGCGAGGGTAGCGACCCCTACGTCAAGCAGGGAACGGACGTGCAGTTCTACGGCTATCCCGACGGCAAGGCGCGCATCTTCGCTCTGCCTTACGAGCCGCCGGCGGAATCGCCCGACAACGAATATCCCTACTGGCTCTCGACCGGCCGCGTGCTCGAGCACTGGCATTCCGGCACCATGACGCGCCGGGTGCCCGAGCTCTACAAGGCCTTCCCCGAGGCCGTGTGCTTCATGCATCCTGACGACGCGCAGGAGGCGAAGATCCGCCGCGGCGACGAGGTGAAGGTGGTCTCCCGCCGCGGCTTCATCCGTGTTCGCGTCGAGACGCGCGGCCGCGACCGGCCGCCGCGTGGCCTCGTATTCGTGCCGTGGTTCGACGAATCCAAGCTGATCAACAAGGTGACGCTGGACGCCACCGATCCGATCTCGCTGCAAACCGATTACAAGAAGTGCGCCGTGCGCATCGAGCGGGTGAACGTGTCATGATGAAACGATTTGGAGTAGCGCTGCTCGCAATCGCGATCGCGGCTGGCGCGAGCTCGCTGACCGCGCAGACGGTGACGTCAGGCCTGCGCGGCCCGACGCCGCTCAACGACGAAGGGCCGGCGCCGCCGATGCTGCCGAACCGCAACACCTCCGAAAGGGAAGTGCGCAACTATCCGGAGCAGCCGCCTGTCATCCCGCATGCGATCGATGGCTATCAGGTCGATCTCAACGGCAACAAGTGCCTGTCCTGCCATGCGCGGGCGCGCATCGCGGAATCGCAGGCGCCGATGGTCTCGATCACCCACTTCATGGATCGCGACGGCCAGTTCCTGGCCTCGATCTCGCCGCGCCGCTTCTTCTGCACCGAATGCCACGTGCCGCAGAACACCGCCAATCCACCCGTCAGCAACGACTTCACCGACATCGACACGCTGCTGTCGCGCGCAAGCCCCGGTGGCCGCCGATGACGACGACCGCCGATGAGCCCGAGGAGGGAATGAAGGCCAAGGGCGGTTTCGTCGCGCGAAGCTTGGACTTTGCGCGCGAGCTCTGGCAGGTGCTGATCCGTCCGAGCTCGGTGTTCGGGCTCGGCGTGCTGGTGCTGGCGGGCTTCATGGCCGGCGTGATCTTCTGGGGCGGTTTCAACACCGCGCTGGAATTGACCAACACCGAAAAATTCTGCACCGGCTGCCACGAGATGAAGGACAACGTCTATGCCGAGCTGAAGTCGACCATCCACTTCGCCAACCGTTCCGGCGTGCGCGCGACCTGTCCGGATTGCCATGTGCCGCACAACTGGACCGACAAGATCGCCCGCAAGATGCAAGCCTCCAAGGAGGTCTGGGGCAAGATCTTCGGCACGATCGACACCCGCGAGAAATTCCAAGATCACCGGCTCGAGCTGGCGGCGCATGAATGGGCGCGCTTCAAGTCCAACGATTCGCTGGAATGCCGCAACTGCCACAGCGCCGATTCCATGGACATCACCAAGCAGTCGCCGCGGGCCTCGGTCGCCCACCAGCGCTTCCTGTTCACCAAGGAAAAGACCTGCATCGACTGCCACAAGGGCATCGCCCACCATCTGCCCGACATGCGCGGCGTTCCCGGCTGGCAATAGGGGCGCTGGCAACCGGATTTGCGCGGCTTGAACCGGCGGTGCGAATGGTTAGTTTTGGGGCTGGCGAATCGCTCCGTTTCGCCCCCTCCTCAAGACAGACATGGCCACATTCACCCCGCATCAGGATGCCGCGCTCAAGGCCGTTGGCGACTGGCTCAAGGCCAAACCCGGGCGCAACGGCACGCCGCCGGTGTTCCGCCTGTTCGGCTATGCCGGCACCGGCAAGACCACGCTGGCGCGGCACATCGCCGACGGCGTCGACGGCGAGGTGAAGTTCGCCGCCTTCACCGGCAAGGCGGCGCTGGTCATGCGCAACAAGGGTTGCGACGAAGCCTCCACCATCCATTCGCTGATCTACCGCACCCGCGAATCCGGCGAGGAACAACCCAGCTTCGAGCTGTGGGACGACGCCCCGGCCTCCAAGGCCAAGCTGATCGTGATCGACGAATGTTCGATGGTCGATGCCGAATTGGGCCGCGACCTGATGTCGTTCGACTGCCCGCTGCTGGTGCTGGGCGATCCCGCGCAGCTGCCGCCGATCCAGGGCGGCGGCTTCTTCACCAATACCGAGCCGGACGCGATGCTGACAGAGGTGCACCGCCAGGCCCAGGACGACCCGATCGTGCGGATGTCGATGGACGTTCGTGAGGGACGCGAGCTCGACATCGGCCGCTACGGCGAGAGCGAGGTGGTATCGCGCAAGGAGCTCGACCCCGATCGCGTCATGGCCGCCGACCAGGTGCTGGTCGGCCGCAACAACACGCGGCGCGCGTATAATATGCGGGTGCGTCAGCGCCAGAACATCGAAGACGTCTTCCCCGTCGCCGGCGACAAGCTGGTCTGCCTGCGCAACAACCGCAAGAAGGGCCTGTTCAACGGCGGGCTGTGGCGCGTGAAGTCGCGCAACACCTCGCGCTCGAAATCCCGCATTCTCAGCATGAGGCTGTCGCCGGACGAGGATCTCGGCCACAAGGTGACGAAGGTCTCGGTGCGCGCCGATTGCTTCGAGGGCGGCGTCGAGGCGATCGCCTGGGAGCAGCGCAAGCCCTATGACGAGTTCGACTACGGCTACGTGCTGACAGTGCACAAGTCGCAAGGCTCGCAATGGGACGACGTCGTGCTGTTCGACGAGAGCTTTGCCTTTCAGGAGAGCCGCGCCAGGTGGCTGTACACGGGAATTACGCGGGCGGCGAAGCGGCTGAGCATCGTGGTGTGAGGCCCGTAGGGTGGGTTAGCCGAAGGCGTAACCCACCTCTTCTGTCTCCTCGGATCGCAACAGTGGTGGGTTACGCTTCGCTAACCCACGCTACGATCCCTACTTCCCCGCGACGAAATAAAAATCCTCTCTTCCCGGCGGCGAGCCGTATGAAAACGGCTGCTGCACGTGCTTGGTCACAAGCCAGACATCGTCGCGGACGATGTCGAACAGTTTCCGGATCTCGACGCGCGGCACCTTGATTTCGCGGGCGAGCGCGGTGGCGAACGGGCTGTCGGCGCCGCCGTCGCCGTCCATCGCGGTCTCGCCGTGCTTGGCGGCGTAGACCACCATGAAGCCGGCGCCAGGCTCGATGTTGGAAAAGCCCTTGTCTACCAGCTTCAGCGACAGCGTGCGCTGCATGGTCGGCGCGAACGGATTGTCGCGGCAGGCATCCAGCATCACCAGACGCACTTTTCGCGCAGCGCCCACCGCCGCGATCACCTGCTCCAGCGCAACCGCCTGGGTCTCGGCGTCCCTGTCGGCGGCGAGCTTGGCATCGACGGGAACGAGATAATTCACGCCGCCGATCTCGAAACCGTGGCCGGCGTAATAGACCACCGCCCAATCCGCCTTCTCCGCCTCGGCCGCAAACGTTTGCAACGCTTCGAAGAACTTGTCGCGGGTCAGGTCGCTGACGGATATCACGGTCTGGAAGCCGACATCGCGCAGCACGGCTGCGATCATTTTCGAGTCACGTGGCGGATTGGGCAAGGCGTGGACGTTCTTGTAGGCACCGTTGCCGATCACAAGCGCCACGCGGCGTCCCGTGGATCCAGCCGACGGCTGCGGGGTCAGCGCGGCTAATCGCTCCTGTGCGATCGCGCGGGCACGCGCGACATCGAACTCGTCGAACTTCGTCAACGAATAGGCCGCCGCGCGATAGTCTGCACGGGCCTGGGCAAGATCCTTCTTGCGCTCGTAGATCTGGCCGCGACCCGAATGTGCCCGGACGTTGTTCGGGTTGATCTGGATCGCAATGTTGTAGTCCTTCAGCGCGGCGTCGAAATCGCCCTTCAACATGTTGACGTCGGCGCGATTGTTGATCGCGTACACGTTTTTCGGCTGCTTTTCGATCAAGCCGTTGCAATCGGCGAAGGCCTGGTCGAACTTGCCCATCATGCCGTAGGTGATGCAACGATTGCTAATGATCTGCGGCGCGGCCGGTTCGATCTTCTCGGCCTCCGCGAAATCGGCGAGCGCGCCGTCAAAATCCTTCATCAGCGTGCGCACGCGGGCGCGGTTGGTGTAGCCGAGCAGAAACTTGGGCGCGTATTTGATCGACAGGTTGAAATCGTCGAGCGCGCTTTGCAGCGCCCCCCGGCGCACCTGGATGATGCCGCGGTTGTTATAGGGGACACCGTAGGTCGGGCGCTTCTGGAGCGCGAGGTTGTAGTCCGCCATCGCACGGTCGTCCTGGCCCGTCCGCTCATAGGCGAGGCCGCGCAAATTGAGCGTGACGACGTTGTCGGGATCGAGGTCGACGGCCATGGACAAGGTCTCGATCGCGTGGATGTAGTCGCGCTTGTTGATCAGCGTATTGCCGCGCACGGAGAGCGCGATGGCCTTGTCCTTGCCGGTGAGCCGGTCGGCGTTGAGCAAATTGTCGCAGGCCTGCGCCCTCGCCTGCGCATCCGCCTGGCGGTCGCGGCAAAGGGCGAGGTCGTCGCCGGGTTTCGGATCGGCCGCCGCGATCGAACTCCAGCCGGCCAGGACGGCGAGCACAGCGACGAGGGTCAGGGATGCGACGCGCAGCATGTTGTCAGGTCAGCTCCAGCCACGATTCTTTTAAGTCGATCACCGATCGCGCCGGTTCATCTAGCGCGGAGTTCCTGTCCTCGCCAAGCCGGGCTGCTCCAGGCGGCGCGTTTCACAGACTCGTGTCCGTCCGACCGTAACAATCGCCCGGTCCGCCCGTATCTCGAATGTCCGAAAATGCCGGGCAGGCTGTTCGCCCGGCCCCAACCGCCCTAGACTGTCAGACCTTCGGAAAGAGGATCGCCATGCGCCGACCTGCCCTCCTGTCCCTGCTCGCCGCAACCACCGCCCTGACGCTGGCCTTTGCCGCGCCGACCCGGGCCGCAGAGGATGCGGTCGTGATCCCCGCTCCCGCGGTTGACGCGGCGCCCGCAAGCGGGATCCAGACCGCCGTGATCGCCGGCGGCTGCTTCTGGGGCGTGCAGGGCGTGTTCCAGCACACCGCAGGCGTCGTCAACGCGGTCTCCGGCTACGCCGGCGGCACCAAGGCGACGGCCGACTACCAGACCGTATCGAGCGGCCGGACCGGCCACGCGGAATCCGTCGAGATCAAATACGACCCGAAGAAGATCTCCTACGGCAAGATCCTCCAGATCTACTTCTCGGTGGCGCACGACCCGACCCAGCTCGACCGGCAGGGCCCCGACACCGGCACGCAATATCGCTCGGCGATCTTCACCACCTCCGACGAGCAGAAGAAGGTGGCCGAGGCCTATATCGCCCAGCTCAACGGCGCCAAGGTCTTCAGCAAGCCGATCGCGACCAAGGTCGGCGCGCTTGAGGCGTTCTATCCGGCGGAGCCCTATCACCAGGATTATCTGACCCTGCACCCGAACCAGCCCTATATCGCCTACAACGACCTCCCGAAGGTCGAGAACCTGAAAAAGCTGTTTGCGGATAACTATATCGAGAAGCCGACGCTGGTGAGCGCCAGCAAGGCCACCAACTGATCGCGAGATCATCGAAACAAGATCATCGAAAAACGGGAGACCCATGCCCGACACCAAGACGAAAACCACGGACGACAAGGTCATCAAGAGCGAACAGCAATGGCGCAGCGAATTGTCGCCGATGCAATACGCGGTGCTGCGCGAGAAGGCGACCGAGCGTCCCTTCTCCGGCGAATATGAGCACGACCACCGCGCCGGCACCTATACCTGCGCCGGCTGCGGCAATGTGCTGTTCGAGTCCGACGCGAAGTTCGATTCCGGCTGCGGCTGGCCGAGCTTCACCCAGCCCGCCGTCGAGGGCCATATCGACGAGGAGCGGGACGTCAGCCACGGCATGATCCGCACCGAGGTGCTGTGCGCCAAATGCAGCGGCCATCTTGGCCATGTCTTCCCCGACGGCCCGGGACCGACGGGCTTGCGCTACTGCATCAATTCCGCGGCGATGAAGCTCGAACCCAAATAAACCTTGCGCGCCGCCGGGTTCCGTCATGGAACCCGGCGGCGCGATGTGCTTTTCTTCCCCCGGTGGTGCGGCCGGCCATGGCCTTGCGGCGGCCGCCAGGGAGGATGCCATGACGCTTGGGACCATCCTGATCATCCTGGTGATCATTTATCTCGTCGGCGGCCTGTCGGGCCGCCTCGGTGGCTACGGCTACGGAATGGGTCATTCCGGCATGGGGATCGGCGGCCTCGTTTTGGTGGTGCTGCTCGTGCTCCTGCTCCTTGGCAAGCTATAACCAATCAAGTCACTGATATTATTACGATTTTTTCGGTTGCGGAGCTGCCATGCGCGGATTCATCATCTCGCATCGCGGGGGTCGCAATTTTGTCAAAACGGGCTATATTAGAGGACGAAAATGACATGTGCGGCGCCCACTCAATCGTGGCCTCTGCCCGTCTAAACCCCACGCGCTTAAAGCCCCAGAGAGATCACGAGGTCTTTGACCATGCGTCCACTGCGTCCGTTCAACTTCAATACTTCCGCCGAACTCTTCCCCGCTGCGATCCGCAAGAAGAAGCGTGCAGGCTTCACCTATCGCCGGTTCGGCACCGCGGCCGAAGCCGTCCAGTTCGCGATGGAGCAGTTGCCGACGGACTCGCTGAACGGCGCCTATCTCCAGGTCGAGGAAGCGCGCTTCGACCAGAACGGCATCCGCTCGCTCTATGAGAGCGAAGCCTTCCCGCTGCCCCGCCACCGCAAGCCGGTAGAAGCCAGCACCGACGCTGCTGACGCGGCGTAAGTTTCCGTAAGCCCACTCCGATGTGCGCTCAGGGCGCGATGGCCGAAAGGCCGTCGCGCTTTTTGCGTTTTGGGCGGTGTCAGATGCGCGGCTGCTTGTCGAGCCAGCGGCGGAGCAGGCGCACGTTGCGCATGTTGGCACGGAACATGACATCGAAGGCGTCGCCCGCGAACGGAACGATGCCGACGACGCCATCGAGGGCGACATTTCCGAGCATGCGCGCGGTGATGTACCAGGGTGCCCCGAGCGCCCTCGCCTCTCGCACCAGCCAGAGCGAGATCGCGGTGGTGATGATGTCGCCGACGACGGGGATCAGTCCGATCAACCCATCGATGCCATAGCGGATATTGGTCCCGGGCAGCACGAAGGCGACATCGAGCAGCTTTGCAATCGCCTCGATCCGCGCAATCCGCTGCTCGCGCGTCAGATTGCCGAACGGGTTGCCAGCGAAGGGACTGTCCTTGCCGAACTCGAAGCGAAACTCGCGAAAGCCCTGCTCCAGCGTTTCGGGCCGGATCTCGTGACCGTCCTGATCGATGATCGGCCCACGGCCCCCGATGCCCGAAGAGGCCGCACCCGAGCGGTTTCCCGAACGGGATCGACGCGGAGCAAGAATATCGTCATCGGACATGGTCATGGCCTGTAGGGAACGCGCCAGCGCGGCGGAGGTTGCTGCGGCGTGATCGAAGGTCGCGCCCTCAAGTCTGTGCCGCCGCCGGCTGCGGCTCCTCGACATATCTATGCACGAGCCAGGATGAAATCACCGCCGGCACGAACCCGACGAGGCCGTACAGGATGAACTGCACCGCGCCCGAGTCCGGCCCGCGCGAGCTGTAGGTCAGCGAGGCCAGGATGAAGGCGAACACGCCGACCAGCAGCATCCGCAGCACCGGGCCGATCCGGCGGATGTGGATCAGGATGTCGTCGACCGCACCGATCATCAGCGAGGGCAGAAAGCCGAACAGATAGCTGTATTGCAGGGTTTTGAAGAACACCGCGAACAGCTTGCCGACCTCGCCGAGACTGGTCTGGGTCCAATAGCCGGACTGGTAGGTCGTCGTCAGCAGCAGCAGGAACCCGCCCACGAACGGGCCGACCAGCGCAAACACGAGATAGCGTTTCATCAGGCACCCTCATCCTTGGCCCCGTTTATAGCAGGGCCGCGGGAACCTTGAATAGCGGGGGTACGGCACTGCGTCGGGAACAAGCGGCACAGCGACGAGTTCAGACAGGACCTGAAACTCACCTGTCAGATTTGGAGCCGCCGATGTCCCGCAAACTGTTCTTCCTGGCGACGATCGCGCTGACGGCCGTGAGCGGCCTGTCGAACGCGCCCGCTCTCGCACAAGGCCATATGGGTTCGCCGCAGGAGCAGCAGGCCTGTTCGCGGGACGCCTCGCGCTTCTGCCGCAAGGACCTCGGCAATGACATGGCGGTGCAAGGCTGCTTGCAAGCCAACAGAGCCAAGCTGTCGCGCTCTTGCAGCAAGGTGTTTCAGAGCCACGGCATGTAAGGACCGGAACAATTCCCGGATAATGGAGAGTGAAGCCATGTTGCGCGACGAACAGCTCTCGATTCTCAGGGACATCAGCCAATCCATTGCCTTTGCCGACGACCGGCACGGCAAGATAGGCGAGCTGATCGCCGACGGTTACGTGATGAAGGACGGCGATCTGTTCGAGCTCACGGCAAAGGGCGTTACTGCTGTCGAGGAGCACGCAGCGCTTGGCGCAAGCGATGCGGAACAAGCGAGCGTGTCCTCCGATCGGTTGATCTGATCGCACGCGAGTCGCATTGTGCGTGACGTGCGCGCAACAATTGCGAATTCCTTTTTGCCCGCCATTGCAGCTGCGCGACAATGGCGCATACTTGATTCGGGCGGCGCAGCACTTTTCGATTCGAACATCACGAGAGATCGAGCGACCACATGCGGGATTGAGGTCCCGGCGTGAAGGCTGTGACATGCGGCAGATCAAGCCGCGTGCGGCGCCCCAAAACCAAGTGGCTCAACCCACGGAACTCGGGGACGCATTCCGCATGACACGCTACCAGACCATCGCAACTCTCTTCGCCGTCACAACCGCAGCCATCGCATTCCAGACATCGCCCGGCCATTCCTTCTCGTCCGAAGCGCAGCAGATGTGCTCCGGCGATGCCATGCGGCTGTGCTCGAGTGAGATCCCCGACATCCCCAGGATCAGGGCCTGCATGGTGCAGAAGAAGGCTCAGGTCAGCCCGGGCTGTCGCGCCGTGATGGACCGCGAGCACGCAGCCGCGACAGGATCGCGCAAGCGGGAAGCCACGGCGCAGTAGAGAGAGAGCGTACCTGCGGCCATCCTTCGAGACGCCCGCCCAAGGACGGGCCCTCAGGATGAGGTCGCGTTTCGCGGCGAGATATCAAACCCTCATGGTGAGGAGCCCACCTAGGCGGGCGTCTCGAACCATGCAGGCCGAGGTCTCACGGAGTAGAGATCTAGTCGCCCCACTGCGCGAAGGCGTCGTTGAAGGCGCGCTCGCCGGGAGCGCCCTTCTCGATGGCGATGATGGCGCGGCGCTGGTTGGCATAGACCAGGGGCACGTCGAACCAGGAACGCTCCTTCAGGAGCTGGACGTTGCGGCTGCGGTCGGCGTCGACGTTGGAGAGGCCGACCAGGAAGAAGCCGTCGGTGACCTTGACCGCGAGCCCTGCGAGCGGCGTGCCGCGTGCCTGCTCGTTCGACTTCATCAGGATGCCCGGCACGTTGGCGACGCCGCCGCCCGGAAAGTCCGACGGCAGGACGAAGGTCAGCTCCGCGGTATGACTCGCCGGCAGCGAGGAGTCAGTGTTGCGGCGGAACGACATCGTCATCTTGAACTTGCGGTCCGGGATCTCGATGTCGGCGCGCACGGCGACGTCGGCCTTCTGGTTGCCCGACGCCTTGATCGGCTCGAGCCGCCACACCACCGAGCCGACATACTGCTTGCCCTTCGGATCGGATGGATCCTCGTCATAGAGCACGACCTTCTGCGCCACCGGCGCGACCGGCTGGTCGCTGGCCGAGGGCTGGCCGACGCGATCCGGTATCTTGGGCTTGCTCTGCGGCTGAGACGAATCCCTGGGCGCCTCCACCACTTGCGTCGGCGAAGACTTCAACAGGTTGGTCGCGGTCTGGACCAGCTGCTTGCCCCAGAGGATGCCGGCACCGACCAGGATCAGCACGATGCCGACGGCGATCGCGCTCTTGAACGGAAAGGCGCGGCCGGTGCGGGCGCGCTTCTTCTTCGTGTCGCGGTCGAGAACGGGGATGTGCGGACGTTGCGACGGCGGCTGCGACTGCGGCGCGTAGCGCTCGGCCTCCTCGATCGATTCGTCGTAGGAGTAGGGCGCGTCCGCCCCGGCGGCGCGATTCTCCAGGCTCGGCTCAAGCCGGTCGAATTCCGGCGAGGGCGAGGGCACGTTGGCGTAAGTGCGGCGCGCGGCACGGTTGGCCTGCGCGGCGGCGCCGCCGAGATCGTTGGCGTCGGCCGTGATGTCGCGGAAGCCGCGCACGCCCGGTGCCGGCGGCAGCGGCGGCGGAGGTCCCATGTCGGGCGGACGGCGCCCGCTGGCGCGATCACGTCCGGGCGGCGGAGGCTCCGGCATCGACGGCGGTGCCGACGGACCCGGCTGCCGCGGCGCGTCGAAACGCGGAGCCCGCGGCGCGCGCGGGGCCTCGCCCTGGTCATCGACGTTGAAGGAGGGCCGGTCGGCGCGCGGCGGCGGCGGAGCCGGACGGGTGCGCGGCGGGGCAGAAGTTTGGGGCGCGGGCGCGTTGCCCTCGGTGGCGCGGGTGCTGGCGCGGCGGAAGGCATCGCCACTACCGCTGCTGCGGGCACCGCCACCCGGGCGCGAGGCCTCGCGGGCACGCTGGGCAGCCTCCGATTCCACCTTGCGGACGGCCTCTTCCAGCGAAAGTCGCTCGCGGGTGATCTCGGATTCGGAGAGCGGCGGCTGCACGCTGCGGAGCTGCGCGATCAGCGCCGTACGCGCCCGCTCGTAGAGCGCGCGACGGCTCTCGCCGGGAGCGTTGGGGTCCAGGGCGGCAATAGCGCGGGCGATCAGCGGATAGTAATCAGCCATTTCTACTCAATTATACGCGCGTCCCGGTAAGAGATCGTTAAGCCTCAAACGGATTTTGTACCAGGATAGTATCCTCGCGTTCGGGGCTGGTGGAAAGCAGTGCGACCGGGCACCCCACCAATTCCTCGATCCGGCGGACATATTTGATCGCCTGGGCCGGCAGCTGGGCCCAGGACCGCGCATTGGCGGTCGGCTCCTTCCAGCCCTCGATGGTCTCGTAGATCGGCTCGACCCGGGCCTGGGCGCCTTCGCCCGCCGGGAAATGATCGATCTCCTTGCCGTCCAGCTTGTAGCCGGTGCAGACCTCGATCGTGTCGAAGCCGTCGAGAATGTCGAGCTTGGTCAGCGCCAAACCGTTGATGCCGCAGGTCCGGACCGCCTGGCGAACCAGAACCGCATCGAACCAGCCGCAGCGGCGCGGCCGCCCGGTATTGGTGCCGAACTCGCGGCCGCGCTCGCCGATCTTGCGGCCTGTCGCGTTGTCCTGCTCGGTCGGGAACGGGCCCTGGCCGACGCGGGTCGTGTAGGCCTTGCAGAGGCCGAGCACATAGCCGACCGCGGCGGGGCCAAGGCCCGAGCCGGTCGCGGCCTGCGCCGCCACCGTATTGGACGAGGTGACGTAAGGGTAGGTGCCGTGATCGACGTCGAGCAGCGCGCCTTGCGCGCCTTCGAACAGCATGCGCTTGCCCTCGCGCCGCTTGGTGTCGAGCAGCCGCCACACCGTCTCGGCATAGGGCAGGAGCTGCGGCGCGAGCGCAGTCAATTCCTTCAGGATCTCCTTGCCGTCGAACTCCGGCAGGCCGAGGCCGCGGCGCAATGCGTTGTGATGCGCCAGCAGCCGGTCGATCTTGTGCGGCAGCGTGTCGAGATCGGCGAGGTCCATCAAGCGGATGGCGCGGCGGCCGACCTTGTCCTCGTAGGCCGGGCCGATGCCGCGGCGGGTGGTGCCGATCGCGGTCGCCGCATTGGCGGATTCGCGATGCGCGTCGAGCTCGCGATGCAGCGGCAGGATCAGGGTGACGTTCTCGGCGACCCGCAGATTGTCCGGGCTGACCGCGACGCCCTGCGACCGCAGCTTGGTGACCTCGTCGAGGAAGGCGGCGGGATCGAACACGACGCCGTTGCCGATCACCGACAGCTTCTGCTCGCGCAGCACGCCCGAGGGCAGCAGCGCCAGCTTGTAGGTCTTGCCGTTGATCACCAGCGTGTGGCCGGCGTTATGGCCGCCCTGGAAACGGACGACGATGTCCGCCTGCTCCGACAACCAGTCGACGATCTTGCCCTTTCCTTCGTCGCCCCACTGGGCGCCGACGACGACAACATTGGCCATTCGCGGGTAATCCCTATGCAATCTGTTAGATGCGCCCAGCCCAATCACGGCCGGGGCCGCTCGAACGCGAGGCAGCCAACCGGATAAAGGATGCAGCCTCTGTAAGCAAGCAAGAACGGGGCCTTTTTGGGGCCGCGAGCGCGCTCCAAGCCTTTGATATCCCCGGAAAATTCAGAACCCTTCGCGACAAGCGCAATGGCTTCGACCAAAGCGTGAGAGGCTGCTTCCACCGCTGCATGGTCGCGATGCATCCGGCCCCCGTTGATGCAACCTCGATTTCCGTGTCTTTGAGGGAGCCGGGTTACGAGCCGGCCCGGGTGCCGCCGGGCCGGAGGCTTGGCGCATGACGCGGGGCCACAACAATCACAATGTCCGCCACCGGCCAGACCACGAACACGGAAACATCCGGCCACAACTGGATCGCCAACCAGCCTTATCTGCTGCTCAGCATCACCGCGCTGTGCTGGGCCGGCAATGCCATCGTCGGACGGCTCGCCGCCGGTCACATCCCGCCGGTGACGCTGTCGTTCCTGCGCTGGTTCTTCGCCTTCCTGCTGGTGCTGCCGTTCGCCTGGAAACACCTCGCGCAGGACTGGCCCGCGATCCGCGGCAAGCTCGGCCTGATGGTCACGCTCTCGATCACCGGCATCGGTGCCTTCAACACGTTGCAATATTGGGCGCTGGAGCATACGCAGGCGCTCAACACGTTGCTGCTCCAGTCGGCCGCGCCGCTCGTCGTGGCGCTGTGGTCGCTCGCCATCCTCGGTGTCAGGCTCACCGTGGCGCAGGCCTTCGGCGTGCTGCTGTCGATGTGCGGCGTGCTGATCATTCTGCTGCATGGCGATTTCACCACGCTGTCGAACATCGATTTCAACAAGGGCGACCTCATCTTCGTCGTCGCGCTGATCATCTTCGCGCTCTATTCGGTGCTGACCCTGAAGCGGCCGCCGATGCACGGCCTGTCGTTCCTCGCCTTCACCTTCGGCTGCGGTGCTGCCTGTCTCATTCCACTGGAGATCTGGGAGTTGTCCGCGCGCCCCGTGATGAAGCTCGACGGGCCGAACCTCCTGACCCTGTTCTATGTCGCGGTGTTCCCCTCGACGCTCGCCTATCTCTGCTTCAATCGCGGTGTCCGCCTGATCGGCGCCAACCGCGCCGCGCCGTTCTTCCATGTCGTGCCGGTGTTCGGCTCCATCATGGCAATGGCATTTCTGGGCGAGCACCCGCAGGCGTTCCACTTCATCGGCTTCGCGCTGGTGCTGGCCGGCGTGTTCGTGGCGTCACGGAAGCAGGCGGCATAGGTCCTCCTTCTCCGCCGTAGGAGAGGGAAAAGCGCGGCGCGGCAGCGAGGGCTATTTCGTCTTGAACTTGCTGTACGCTTCGTTCGTCGCAATGATGACGTGCTCGGCGCAGGCGTTGAGGCGATGCGGATCGGCCTCGGTCTCATAGGCCTCCGACGTCATCATGTCGACGAAAGCCGCAACCGTGGGATAATAGACCAGCGCCGCGAAATCCCAGTTGTTGCCCTGCTGCGGGCCGAGCGCGACCGCCTTGGCGTCGCCGGTCCAGAGCAGCGTGCCGCCGCGCGCCTTGATCATCGGCACCGTGACCGCACTGTAGCGCAAATAGGCGTCCCAGCCGGAACCGTCGCCGTCGCCCGAGCGCGCGTGGAAGCGCATCAGGTTCAACATCACCACCGGTGCATGCGGATCGAGCCGCTCCAGGCCGTCGATGTTCAACATATTAACCGCCAATCCCGCCTCCTCTGGTCATGCCTGCATTGTAGCATTGCGGCCGCGTGACTTGTGTCACGACGTACATCCGGCGCAAGCTTGTATCCAACGCCAATGACGATCGCTTCGCCCGCGCCACCGGCCTCCAATCCGGCCAGTTGGCTCAACAACCAGCCTTATCTGCTGCTTAGCCTGAGCTCACTGTTCTGGGCCGGCAACATCGTGCTCGCGCGCCACGTCGGTGCGCATGTGCCGCCGCTGACGGTGACCACGATCCGATGGTTCGGCGTGTTCCTGATCCTCCTGCCCTTCGCCTGGCCGCACCTGAAGCGCGACTGGCCGAATTTGCGCAAGAGCCTGCCCCTGATGCTGTTCCTGTCGCTGGTGGGCTTTGCCTTCAACAACGCGATCTCGTACTGGGCGATGCAGTACACGGAGGCGCTGAACGCGCTGCTGATCCAGTCGGCCGGACCGCTGTTCGTGGCGCTGTGGTCGCTGGTGCTGTTCGGCGTGCGGCTGACCGGTGCGCAGCTCGCCGGCATCGCGATCTCGCTTTTCGGCGTGCTGATCATCATCCTGCGCGGCGATCTCGCCGCGCTCGCGAGCATCAGCTTCAACAGGGGGGACATCATGTTCGCCTCCTCGCTGGTGGCGTTCGGGATCTACTCCGCCTTCATCCCGCGGCGGCCGAAGATCCACCAACTGTCCTTTCTCTCCTTCACCACCTGCTGCGGCGCGACGATGCTGCTGCCGACCGCGATCTGGGAGGCCTGGAGCGGCCGCGTCCTGCAACTCGACGGGGTGACGCTGGCGACGCTGGGCTACATCCTGATCTTTCCCTCGACGCTGGCCTATCTGTTCTTCAACCGGGGCGTGGCGCTGATCGGCCCGAACCGCGCCGCGCCGTTCTTCCATCTGGTGCCGGTGTTCGGCTCGGCGATGGCGATCCTGCTGCTGGGCGAAAAGATCCAGCCATTCCACCTGATCGGCTACCTGCTGGTGCTCGCCGGCGTTGTGATCGCCTCGCGCCAGGGATCCGCGGTGAAGTAATTCCGCGCCGCGAGACGAGGCGACAAACTCGCGCCTTCCGATTTCGACGAGGAGACGCTAGGTTCCCCGCCAACGAAAAAAGAGGGAACGAACAGACATGCTTTCAGCGTTGATCCGAAACCTGCGTGCCATCGGCACGGCCGCCGTTTGTCTCGCCGCCGCATCCGCTGCGCAGGCCGACAACTATCCGAGCCGCAACATCACGCTGGTGCTGCCGTTCGCGGCCGGCAGCGGCACCGACACCACGACGCGGCTGATCTCGCAGCATTTGTCGCAGGCACTCGGCGTCGGCATCGTCATCGAGAACAAGGCGGGCGCCAACGGCATGATCGCCGCCACCTATGTCGCGCGCGCCGCGCCCGACGGCTACACGCTGCTGGTGACCACCAACACCACGCATTCGGCCAATCCCTATCTGCTCAAAAGCCTGACCTACGATCCAGTCAAGGACTTCACCCCGATCGCGCGCACCGGCGACCTGCCCTTCATGCTGGTGATCCACCCGGAGGTGCCGGCCAAGACCGTCGGCGAACTCATCGCCTATGGCAAGGCAAATCCGGGCAAGCTGAGCTACGCCTCGGGCTCGTCCTCGGCGATCGTCTCGGGCGCGACCTTTGCGCACAATGCCGGGCTCGATCTTCTGCACGTGCCCTACAAGAGCTCGCCGCCGGCGCTCAACGACGTCATGGGCGGCCGCGTCTCGATGATGTTCGTGGACATCCTGACCGGCCTGCCGCATGTCCAGGGCAACGCGCTACGCGCGCTCGCCGTCACGACAAAGGACCGCTCGCCGCTGGTGCCGAACCTGCCCTCGATGCAGGAGGCCGGCGTGCGGGACTTCGACATCTCGTCGTGGCAGGGCTATTTCGGACCCGCCGGCATGCCCAGGGAGATCGTGACGCGGCTCAATGCAGAGATCCGGAAGATCATCGAGCAGCCGGAGATCAAGGCCAAGCTCGCCACCCTCGGCATGGACGCCTTCTCGGGCACGCCCGAGCAGCTCGGCACGTTCGTGAACGAACAGCTGGTGTTGTGGGAGAAGCTGATCCGGGAGGCGGGGATCGAGAAGCAGTAGGGGCTCGCGAAGCTGCGCGCTCCGCATTTTCCGTCATGGCCGGGCTTGTCCCGGCCATCCACGCCTATCGACGCGTACGGTGTCCCAGAACGTGGATGCCCGGGACAAGCCCGGGCATGACGATGGAGTAGATGGATCGCTCTGGTGTGGCGGCTTACGCCGCGCGCATCTTGGCGAGGAAGCCGTCGACTGCGCTGCGCAACGCGCCGGACTGGCTGTCGAGGTCGCGGGCATTGGTGAGCACGTCGCTTGCCGCCGTGCCGGTCGCTTCCGCGGCCGAGGTGACGCTGCCGATATTGGCGTTGATCTCGCTCGAGCCGGCGGCGACCGACTGGATGTTGCGGGCGATCTCGCGGGTGGCCTCGCCCTGCTGCTCGATCGACGCGGAAATACCCGCGGTGATCTCGCTCATCTCGGCGATGGTCTGGGTGATGCCGCCGATGGCGGCGACCGCATCGCTGGTCGAGGTCTGCATCGCCGCGACCTGGGCGGAGATTTCCTCGGTGGCCTTGGCGGTCTGGTTGGCCAGGGCCTTGACTTCGGAAGCGACGACGGCGAAGCCGCGGCCGGATTCACCGGCACGCGCCGCCTCGATGGTGGCGTTGAGGGCGAGCAGATTGGTCTGTGCCGCGATGGAGTGGATCAGCTTGACCACTTCGCCGATCTTCTCGGCGCCGGTGGAGAGTTCCTGCACCGTGGCATTGGTGCGCTCGGCGTCGTTGACGGCACGGCTCGCCACTTCGGTCGAGCGGGTGACCTGGCGCGAGATTTCCGCAACCGAGCTCGACAGCTCTTCGGCCGCCGCGGCAACCGTGCCGACATTGCCCGACGCTCTCTGCGAGGCCGCGCCGACGGTCGCCGCACGGGAAGAGGCGTCGCTAGCGGTCGCGGTCATGGATTGCGCAGTGGCTTGCATGCCCGTTGCGGCCGAGGAGACCGATCGGACGATGCCGTTGACGCTGCGTTCGAATTCGCTGGCGATGCCCTCCATCGCGCTGCGACGCTCCTCCGCGACACGATCCTTCGCATCGGCTTCGGTCCTCTCGAGGTCGCGAATGCGCAGTGCGTTGTCCTTGAAGATCTGGACGGTCGACGCCATTGCGCCGACTTCGTCGCCACGGCCCACGCCGGGAATGTCGCCCTCGAGCTTGCCCTCGGCGAGATCCTTCATGCGGGCGCCGAGCAGCGCCAAGGGACGGCTGATGCTGCGGCCGAGCAGCCAGGCGACGCTTCCGGCGACGATGACGATACCGAACATGGCGAGACCGAGCAGCCAGTAGACCGGGCCCATCTTTGCGTCGATGTCGTCGAGATAGGCGCCGGTGCCGAGATACATCTCGAGTTCGGGGACGGCCACCGCGTAGCCCATCTTCCGGATCAAGCCTTCCTGGCCCGGTTTCGCGTATTCATAGGTCAAAAGGATTGAACCGTTAGCCTTCGCGCCGTTCATCAGCTCCAAGGACAGTTTGCGGCCATTGGTCAGAACTTCCATGCGGTTGGTGCCGATCTGCTTTGGATCTGGTGCCAGCTGCGTGATACCGTCATAGGACGTCCCGAATAGATAACCGGCGCCTTTGTCATAGGTCATCGCGTTGCCGTAGCGGCGAAGATCAGCCATCGCGGCGTCCTTCGTCATCTCGCCCGCATCCACCCGCTTCTTCAGCGCCACCGCATAGTTACGGCCCATGTCGACGATGGCCTTGGCCTGCTCGATACGCGCGTTCACCATCTCCTGCTTCATCAAATAGCCGGCCAGAAATCCGGAGATGCACAGGCCGAACAAGGTGACGCCGACGAGAATGCCGAGCTTGGGGGCGATCTTCAGATTGCTCAATTTCACGGGATGCTCCGGCAACAAAGGGATAAGGACGCGCGAGGGAATCGATCGCAATTGAATCAACTTTTAGTGGCGAGCCCTTAGCAACCTGTTACGGAGCGCCCCGTAAAAGCCCGGAGGAAACGTCGGCGCCGTCGTACAAATCGCCGCCACGGCAACCGCCGATTGTACGCAACCGCCCTGATTTCGCGTAAAAGACGCAAAGGCCCGCGCAAAGTCCGGGTCACAACAAGAAACCAAATCGGGAGCAGGATATGCCGAAATACAGGGTGGTGACGCCGAAGGGCGCGAGCTTCACGGTCGCGAGCAGCGATTATTCCTACGAGCGCGAAGCGCTCGATCCGATCGACGCCGAGATCGTCGAGGCGCCGGCCGACGAGGCCGGGTTCATTGCCGCCGCGAAGACAGCGGACGCCATCTACGCCAAGGGCATCCCGATCACCAGGACCATCATCGACGCGCTGGAGAGCTGCAAGGTCATTACGCTCGGCTCGGTCGGCGTCGACAGCGTCGACATCAAGGCCGCAACCGCGCGCCGCATTCCCGTCACCAACATCCCCGACACCTTCATCGAGGAGGTCGCCGACCATGCCATGATGCTGCTGCTCGCGGGCTTCCGCCGGCTGGTCGAGCAGGACCGGATGGTACGCAGCGGCCGCTGGGCCGAAGGCCGGCCGGCGCTGTCGAAGATTCCGCGGCTGATGGGCCAGACGCTCGGCTTCATCTCGTTCGGCCGCGTCGCGCGTGCAGTTGCGAAACGCGCAGCTCCGTTCGGCCTGCGGATGATGGCCTACGATCCCTTCATCCAGGAAACGCTGATGTCCGACCACGGCGTGATTCCGGCGACGCTGAACGAGGTGTTGTCGCAATCCGACTTCCTCTCGATGCACGCCCCCGCACGGCCCGAGGTGCATCACATGCTCACCGAGAAGCACTTCCGGCAGATGAAGAAGGGCTCGGTCTTCATCAACACCGGCCGCGGCGCCACCGTGGACGAGGAAAGCCTGATCAAGGCGCTTCAGGAGGGCTGGATCGCCCATGCCGCCCTCGACGTGCTGGAGAAAGAGCCGCCCTCGCACAACAATCCGCTGCTCGGCATGGAAAACGTCACCCTGACCGCCCATGTCGCCTCCGCCTCGGCACGGTTTGACGAGGCGCGCAAGCGCCGGGTGGGCTACGAATTGTCACTGGTGCTTCAGGGCATGTGGCCGGTAAGCTGCGTCAATCCGTCGGTGCTGCAAGACACCGCGCTCCGCCGCTGGCAGCCTGTCAGCATGGACCGCGGCCCGAACAGCTAGGCGGGCGGCCGCGAAGGCGCGCCGGCAACCGGAAAGACCCTTCACCGGCGACCAACGCCGGGAAGGGAAACATATAGGGAGGAACCGATGAGGAACGACATCACACGTCGTGATGCCTTGGCGCTGGGCCTGTCCGCTGCGGCAATCGCGGCAACCGGTGCTCCGGCAAATGCCCAATCCGCGATCAAGGCCGCGGACGTCCCCACACCGAAACTGCCGATCGAGAAAGGCGCATCCCTGCGCATGCTGCGACCGGTACGCTTCGTCCAGGCCGACGAAGATGTATTCCGCGCCAATGCGGCGAAATTCACCAAGGAGACCGGCGTCGAGGTCAAGGTCGATTTCGTCGGCTGGGAGGACATCAACCAGCAGACCGCGGTGACCTCGAATTCCGGCGCCGGTCCCGACATCATCATCGGCTTTTCTGACGCACCGCACATCTATGTCGACAAGCTGGTCGAGCTGACCGACGTCGCCGATTATCTCGGCAAGCGGTACGGCGGCTGGCTGCCGCTGGCGCAGCGCTACGGCAAGAAGAACAAGAGCCCCATTTGGATCGGGCTGCCGTTCGGAGCCACCGCGGGCCCCGTGATCTACCGCAAGTCGATCCTGCAATCGGTCGGCTTCGACAAGGTGCCGGAAGACCATGCCGGAATTCTCGACCTTTGCCAGAAGCTCCAGAAGGCCGGCAAGCCGGCGGGCTTCGCGCTCGGCAACGCCAAGGGAGACGGCAACGGGTTCGCAAGTTGGGCGCTATGGTCGCACAACGCGGCCCTGCTCGACGAAGAGGGCAACGTCGTCATCAACAGCAAGGAGACCATCGCCGCGCTGAACTGGGTCAAGCAGCTCTACCCGACGTTCATCGCCGGCACGACGTCCTGGAATGACGTCAGCAACAACCGCGCCTACGCCGCGCAGGAGATCGCGCTGACCGCCAACGGCGTCTCGCTGTATTTCTCGCTGAAGAACGATCCGGCGACCAAGGCGATCGCCGACGACAGCGAGCATCAGTTGCTGCCGAAGGGCTTGGCCAAGGTCTCTCCGATGGCGGGCCTGACGCTGAACGCCATGGTGTTCAAGCACAGCCAGTACCCCAACGCCGCAAAGGCCTTCCTGCAATACATGCTCGAAAAGGACCAGTACGAGCCGTGGCTCAACGCCAATTCCGGCTACTGGTCCCAGCCGCTGGCCGCCTATGCCGAGGCCTCGGTGTGGTCGCAGGATCCCAAGGTGCAGCTGTTCAAGAACACCATGAACAGCACCTATTACGACGGTTACGCGGGCCCGATCTCGACTGCGACCGGTGCCGTGAGCGCCGACTACGTGCTGATCCAGATGTTCGCATCCGTCGCGACCGGCGCTGCCACGCCGGAAGCCGCGGCCGCGGAAGCCGAGCAGCGCTGCAAGCGGTACTTCCGGCGGCAGAAGTAACGCTGCACAGAAGCACGTCATTGCGAGCGAAGCGAAGCAATCCAGCCTGTTCCCGCGGTCACAGCCTGGATTGCTTCGTCGCTTCGCTCCTCGCAATGACGGGCGTGGTGACTTCCAGAGACGGGACAACAAACCGATGTCCGTGACCACACTTCCCACTCTCGCCCTCGCACAGCGGCAGCCGTCCTGGCTGGTGCGCCTGTTCGACTACAAGCCGGTCCTGATCGTGATGTGCCTCGCACCCGCGATCGGGCTGCTCACGGTGTTTCTGACCTATCCGCTCGGCCTCGGCATCTGGCTCGCCTTCACCGACACCACGATCGGCAGGAAAGGCGTCTTCGTCGGCTTCGAGAATTTCCAGTATCTGCTGACCGATTCCCTGTGGTGGAACGCGGTGTTCTACAGCGTGGTCTACACAGGGATCGCGACCTTCGGGAAGTTCGCGCTGGGCTTCTGGCTCGCACTGCTGCTCAACAACCATTTTCCGTTCAAGAGCCTGTTGCGTGCGATCATCCTGATGCCCTGGATCGTGCCGACGGTGCTCTCGGCGCTGGCGTTCTGGTGGATCTACGATCCGCAGTTCTCGATCATCTCCTACCTTCTGGTCGACGTGCTGCACTGGCGCACCACCAATATCGACTTCCTCGGCTCGCCCTGGCCGGCGCGCTTCTCGCTGATCGCCGCCAATATCTGGCGCGGCATTCCCTTCGTCGCGATCTCGCTGCTGGCGGGCCTGCAGACCATTTCGCCCTCGCTTTACGAGGCCGCGATGCTCGATGGCGCCAGCGCCTGGCAGCGGTTCCGCTACATCACCTTCCCGATGATGATGCCGATCCTCGCCATCGTCATGACCTTCTCGATCATCTTCACCTTCACCGACTTCCAGCTCGTTTACGCCATCACCCGCGGCGGCCCCGGCAACTCGACCCATTTGCTGGCAACCCTGGCCTTCCAGCGCGGCATTGCCGGTGGCGAGCTCGGCGAGGGCGCGGCGATCGCGGTGTCGATGATCCCGTTCCTCGTGTTCGCGACGCTGTTCTCTTATTTCGGCCTGGCGCGCCGCAAATGGCAGCAGGGAGAGAGCAATGACTGATACCGCCGCCCAACCGGCCGCCGTCGCCACCACACCGCCGGACACCATGGCCTGGGATTCCGGGTTGCGGCGGCTGATGATGATCTATCTGCCGCTCGGCTGCTTCGTGCTGATCCTCCTGTTTCCGTTCTACTGGATGACGATCACGTCATTCAAGCCGAACGCAGAGCTGATGAACTACAAGGAGCACAATCCGTTCTGGATCTCCTCGCCGACGCTGGCGCACATCAAGCACCTCTTGTTCAACACCGCCTATCCGCGCTGGCTATGGACGACGATGCTGGTCGCGATCGGCTCGACCACGCTGTCGCTGATCGCGAGCACGCTTGCCGCCTATGCGATCGAACGCCTGCGCTTCCGCGGCAGCCCCTATGTCGGCCTCGGCATTTATCTCGCCTATCTCGTTCCGCCGTCGATCCTGTTCATTCCCCTCGCAACCGTGGTCGTGCAGTTCGGCCTGTTCGACAGCCCGCTCGCCCTGATCCTGGTCTATCCGACCTTCCTGGTGCCGTTCTGCACCTGGCTCCTGATCGGCTATTTCAAGTCGATTCCCTACGAGCTCGAGGAATGCGCTCTGGTGGACGGCGCCACACGGCTCCAGATCCTGCGCCGGATCACGCTGCCACTGGCGGTGCCCGGCCTGATCTCGGCCGGCATCTTCTCCTTCACGCTGTCCTGGAACGAGTTCATCTACGCGCTCGCCTTCATCCAGAGCGGCGCCAACAAGACGGTGCCGGTCGCGATCCTGACCGAGCTCGTCACCGGCGACGTCTACCAGTGGGGGGCGCTGATGGCGGGATCGCTGCTCGGCTCGCTGCCGGTTGCGATCTTCTACTCGCTGTTCGTCGACTACTACGTGTCGTCGCTGACGGGGGCGGTAAAGGAGTAACCCGCGGCTGCGCGCAAGCGCAGTCGATCGTGCTATCGTGATAGACTGCTTGCTGTATTGGCCCCACGCTCCATCGTGACAGCGGGGTCGATCATTGGCGCCTCGATTGTCGCTCGAGAAAGCGAGAATTGCATGCGTTCGCCAAAGCTCCCGTCGTTATCTCGACGCGGTTTCTGCCTGTGTTGCGTCGGCGCCGCTGCGTCCGCCGCTGCTTCGGGATGGCTCAGCCCCAGGCAAGCCTACGCAGAAGCGCGAGGCATCGTCAGCCTGATCAAGGACAGTGCTGCGGTATCGCCGATTGTCACGCACAAGCTCCGAAACAACATCACCGTGCTGGAAGGCTCCGGCGGCAACATCGCCGTGCTGACCGGACCAGATGGCAAAGTCCTGATCGATGCGGGCATCCGCGTCTCACGCCCCCAGCTTACCAAAGCGCTGGCTGATCTGGGCGCCGATCCCGTCACCCATCTCGTCAACACCCACTGGCATTTCGATCATGCCGATGGCAACGAATGGCTGCATGCAGCCGGCGCCAAAATCATTGCGCAGGAAAACACCCGCAAACACCTTGCCGAAGTGCAGCGGGTCGAGGACTGGGACTACAATTTCCTTCCGCTCGGCGCGGGCGGAATCCCCAGCGAAGTCTTTGCCGACAGCCGCGAGCTCAAGCTCAACGGAAGCTCGATCGGCCTGAAGTATTACGGGCCCGCGCACACCGACAGCGATATCTCCGTCACCTTCGCGGAAGCCAACATCGTTCACGTCGCCGACATGTTCTGGAACGGCATCTATCCGTTCATCGACTATTCGACCGGCGGCAGCATCGACGGGATGATCGCTGCATGCGACGCCAATCTCGCGGCGATGGACAAGGACACGATCGTCATCGCCGGGCATGGCAAACCCGTCGGCAACAAAGCCGAGTTCCAGGCTTTTCGCGACATGCTCGTCGGGATTCGCGACAACGTCGCCCGCCTCAAGAAGCAGGGACGAACGCGGGATGAAACCGTTGCGGCGAAGCCGACAGCGGCGTTCGACGCGATATGGGGGCAGTTCGTGATCGATCCCGGCTTCTTCACCCGGCTGGTCTATCAGGGCGTTTGAAAAACGCCTCGCGGCCATCGGCGAACTCATCGTTTTGAAAGGACATTGACATGAAAACCGCGGAGACCACACGCAAGCCATCGCTCCTCGATCGTCGCCGTCTCGTTCTTGGGTTGTCCGGAGCGGCTGTCGCATTTTCTTCGACGGCAGCATCCGCGAAGCCGGAGCGCGACGCACACACCGCCAGTGCCTATCCGGTCACCTATCATCGAACCGCGACCGTCGACGGGATCAAGATCTTCTACCGCGAGGCGGGCCCAAAGGACGCCCCGGTTGTGCTGTTGCTGCACGGCTTCCCGACCTCCTCCCACATGTTCCGCAACCTGATCCCGGCACTGGCCGACAGGTACCACGTGATCGCTCCCGACTATCCTGGATATGGCCAGAGCGAGATGCCACCGCGCGCGACATTCAAGTACACGTTCGATCGTTTCGGCGAGCTTGTCGGCGGCCTGCTCGACCAGCTCGGCGTCACCCGTTATGCGATGTATGTCATGGATTACGGAGCTCCCGTGGGCTGGCGCCTCGCGCTCAAGAATCCGGAGCGCATCAGCGGCCTGATCGTGCAGAACGGCAACGCCTATGATGAAGGGCTGAAGGAGTTCTGGAATCCGATCAAGCAATACTGGGCCGACGGATCCGATGCCAGCCGGCAGGCATTGATGAAGTTGGTCACGCTGGAAACGACGAAATTCCAGTACACCGACGGCATGTCCGACGTCAGCCGGATTTCACCCGACAATTGGGTGCAGGATCAGGCGCTGCTCGACCGTCCCGGCAACAGCGAAATCCAGATGGACCTGTTCTACGACTATCGGACCAATTTGCCGCTCTATCCCGCGGTACAGGCCTATTTCCGCAAGCACAAGCCGCCGACACTGATCGTCTGGGGCAAGAACGATTTCATCTTCCCGGCCGATGGCGCCCATCCCTACAAACGCGACCTGCCCCAAGTGGAATTTCACCTCATCAACACCGGCCATTTCGCGCTCGAGGACAAGTTCGACGAAATGGTCCCGCTGATCCGCGGCTTCCTCTCCCGCAAGATCGCCTGATCATTCCGGAAGAAAATAACCGTCGGCCGCGGCGTTTGGCCCGGCTTCACAAATCTGCAATGCGCAGTCCGCATAAGACGGTCTCCGTTAACAGGAGACGCACATGCGCGCGACTTTTCTTGGCACCGTCGCAACGATCATTCTTACCGCGAGCTCCGCGCTCGCGCAGAGCGAAGGTGAATTCCCCGCCAAGCTCGCCGGCCACGTGGTGATGCCGGCTGCCACGTTCATCGACGCGCCGGCAGACGCGCCCGCCGATCTCAAGACATCCGGCAAATACACCACCGGCAAGCGGGTCGACGCGCTCGGCACGGTGATGGGCAAGTCCTATGAGCGGGCGACCGGCGTGTCGCTGCCGTTCAAGGGCCAGCCGCTGCAGGGTCATTCCGGCATCAAGACCATGCCGGACGGCACCTTCTGGGTCATCACCGACAACGGCATGGGCGCGCGCGCCAATTCACCGGATTCGATGCTGTACCTCAACCGCTACAAGATGGATTGGGCCAGCGGCAAGATCGAGCGGATGGAAACCGTGTTCCTGCACGATCCCGACAGACGCGTGCCGTTTCGCATCGTGCATGAAGACACCGAGAGGCGCTATCTCACCGGCTCCGATTTCGACACCGAGGGTTTTCAGATTATCGGTGACACCTTCTGGATCGGCGACGAGTTCGGCCCCTACATCCTGAAAGCCGACAAGACCGGCAAGATTCTCGGGCTGTTCGAGACGGTCGCCGACGGCAAGCCGGTGCGCTCGCCGGATCATTGGGCGGTGGCGACCCCGGCCGCGCCGGGCGCAACCTACAGCAACGTCAACCTGCGTCGCTCCAAGGGTTATGAGGGCTTCGCCTCCTCGAAGGACGGCAAGTTTCTCTACGGCCTGCTCGAGGGCCCGCTGTGGGATGCCGAGAAGAAGGACTGGGAGAAAGTCGACGGCAAGGAAGCCTCGCGCATCCTCGAATTCGACGTCGCCGCGGAGAAGTTCACCGGCCGCTATTGGCAGTATGTGTTCGAGCAGAACGGCAATGCCATCGGCGACTTCAACATGATCGATCCGAGCGCCGGCCTGATCATCGAGCGCGACAACGGCGAAGGCACGCCCGACAAGGCCTGCCCGCAAGGCACCCGCGGCGAGAACTGCTTCCCTGACGTGGCCAAGTTCAAGCGCGTCTACAAGATCGAGCTCACGGAGGCCAATGTCGGCAAGCCCGTGCGCAAGATCGGCTATATCGACCTCCTGAAGATCAGGGATCCCGACAAGAAGGCGAAGAAGCCGCTCAATGACGGCGTCTACACCTTCCCGTTCTTCACCATCGAGAACGTCGATCGTGTCGATGAAACCCACATCATCGTCGGCAACGACAACAATCTGCCGTTCTCGTCCAGCCGCGATCCCAACAAGGCCGACGACGACGAGTTCATGCTGCTCGATGTCGCGGATTTTCTGAAGGCGAAATAAGCTGACGCTCTCTCCTCTCCCTCTCCCCGCGGTTGCGGGGAGAGGGTTGGGGTGAGGGGCTCTATCCACGAAGCAGGCAATAGTGCGACGCGCGGAGAGTCCCCCCTCACCCGGCGCTTCGCGCCGACCTCTCCCCGCGAGCCGGGCGAGGTGAAGAGACCGAGCTACCTCACCGTAAACTCCACCGGAATCGTAAAGCTCATCACGCCGTTCTTGATCTCGTCCGGGATCGGCGGAAATGGCGAGGCCTGGCGGGCCATCGACATGGCCTGGGCGTCGAACGCGGCAACACCGGACGAGCCACTGAGCCGGCTCGACGTGACCTGTCCGCTGCGGCTGACGGTGAAGCTGAGCCTGGCAACGCCGCGCTGACCGCCGCCGCCGGACGGATATTGGTGGAAGCGCATCAGATGCGCGCGAACCCGCTGATTATAGGATGCGATCACGGCGGCCACCGCGCCGGCGCTCATCGCGGATGCCATCGGCACCTCACGCTCGGCGCGCGGCGGAGCGCTGGTGCGCGGTGCGGGCATCGCCTCCGACGGCTTCCTGGCCTCGCGACGAACCAGCTTCGGCTTCGCCGGCGCAGGCTTTTCGACCGGCGCGATCTGCGCCGGCTCGGGCTTGGCCGGTGTCGGCTCCAGCTTCTGCTCCGGCGGCGCGACGACGTCCGGCTTCTCCTGCGGAGGCGTCGGCGCGATGGTCTCCTCGACGGCCTGCTGCTGCACCGGCTCCGGCGGCGAGGCGTCGGCCTCCTGCATCACCGGTCCCGGCGCGACGTCGTCCTGCACCGAATGCGGTGCCGACGTCACCGGCGCCATATCGATCATGATCGCCGGCAGGCTGACGCCCCGCTCGGGCTGCGATTTGAGCCAACTCGTCGCAAGAAGCGCGGCCGCGACGTGCAACGCCACGATCACCGCGGCCGCTACGCTCCATTGTGCCCCCTCCCGCTCGCCGAGCGGCTCGTGCAGGGCAAAGGCGTTCGCGACCATCAGCTGCGTCCGTCGAGGCCGACCAGCGCAACTTTCAGATAGCCGGCGTTGCGCAAGCTGTTCATCACCTCCATCAGGTCGCCATAGGAGACGGCCTTGTCGGCGCGCAGATAGATGCGCTCGTCCTTGCGGCCCTTGGTGGCGGAATCGAGCGAGGTGCCGAGCGCATCGCGGGCGACGACGTCCTCGCCGACCGCGATCGAGAGATCCGGCTTCACGGTGAGGAAGACCGGCTTGTCCGGCCGCGGCGCCGGCTCGGCCGCGGTCGCCGGCAGCTCGACCCCGATGTCGACGGTGGCAAGTGGGGCAGCCACCATGAAGATGATCAGCAGCACCAGCATCACGTCGATGAACGGCGTGACGTTGATCTCATGGGTGACGTCGAGATCATCCGGATCGCCGCGCTTGAGCGGCGATCCCGACCGTGCGCCGAGCTTCGCGGCCATGGCCTACTCCGCCGCCCGCGCCATGCGGAACTCCCTGTGGTCGCGCTGCCGGCTCACCAGCAACATGAGCTGCGCCGAGGCATCGCCCAACAGCGCCCGGTAATTGGCGATCCCGCGGACGAGGTGATTGTAGATCACGACCGCCGGAATCGCGGCGACGAGGCCGAGCGCGGTCGCGAGCAGCGCTTCCGCGATACCGGGCGCGACCACTGCGAGGCTCGTGGTGTGGCTCTCGGAGATACGGATGAAGGAATTCATGATGCCCCAGACCGTGCCGAACAGACCGACGAATGGCGCCGTGGCGCCGATGGTCGCAAGCACGCCGGTGCCGCGCGCGATCTGCCGCGACATCGCGGCTTCGACCCGCTCCAGCCGCAACGCCACGCGTTCCTGAAGGCCGTCGTCGAGGATACCGCCGGAGAGCTCTGCTTCCTTCACGCAGGACTGGATGAGCTGGGCGACGGCGTCGTGTGCGTCGCCGGTCTGTTCTGCCGCCTCGATCAGCTTGATGTTGCCTTCGAGCGCGCGCGTCCGCTGCAAGGCGAGCGCGCCTTTGCGGCGTAGTTCGATGGACTTGGCGAGCCACACAGTCCACGTCACCAGCGAGGCGACGGCGAGCCCCACCATCACCGTCTTCACGATGATATCGGCGCCGAGGAACATGCCCCAGGGCGACAAATTGCGCGGCAACAGCGCTTCGTCGATCGCGAAAGCTGGAGTCGGTGCGAGCGCCGCCAGCAGGATGGATCCAATCATGTGCCGAAGGCTGGAAATGCTTCGCATGCCTGATCTCCCGACAGACAGAGAAAGCTACGCGGCCGGCGCGGCCGTGCGATCCGCAAGCTGCCGGAACCGCACAAGCTGGTCCGCACGCAGCGCCCGAGTCTCGTCGCGCCCGACGAAGACCTTGAACATGATGCCGCCGTCCGCATTGACAAAGGCGACGAAGGCGGAAGTCTTGCCCATGAACGGACGCTCGACGAAAACAACGGCCGCACAGCGCTCGTGGCGGAGATGGCCGTGCAAGCCCTTCGGCTGCATCAGGTTGAAATAGCCGCGGCCGATCTCGCCCGCGGGAATCGCGCCGGTGAACTCGAAGATCGCGTCATCCGTGTGCACGATCAGCGTCACCTCGCCCCACGCGGCAATGTCCTGCATGGCGGCGACGAAATGCCCGCCGCCCCCCACCCGAACCATCGACGACGGCAGCGCCTCGATCACCGCACGCGACGTGACCTTGCGCTCGCGCGCGACGTCCTCGATCACCGCGCCGGGGTTGTCGGCCATATACGCCTTGAGATCGGCGAGATCGGTGCTCAGCATGTCCAGCTCCTTTCGTGTTTCGCGCTGCCTCAGGCAGCCGCGGCCTTGCGCTCGCTCTGGATCACCTCGAAACCTTCGAACTTGGGATGGCCGAGATAGAGGCTCTCGCCGGTCGGATTGTCGGCGCGGGCATGGGCACGACGAAACTGATCCGAGCGCGTCCAGGCCTCGAACGTCGCCTTGTCGACCCAGGTGGTGTGCGAGGAATAGAGCGTGTGATCCTCGGCCTCGGGGCCTTTCAAGAGATGAAACTCGACGAAGCCCGGCATGCTGCCGAGATAGGATTCCCGGGTAGCCCAGACGGTTTCGAACGCGGTCTCCGCGCCCTTCTTCACTTGAAAACGGTTCATGGCGATGAACATTCGACTCTTCTCCTGTCAGTCATGCAGATCGGCGAACGCCGATCGGGTCTTCAGAACGCGCCGAAACCACGCCGGGGACATCGGCGTGGCTTTGGAGGCCGATGCGGCCCCCATCGGGATCGCCGGCAGTCTGTTTAGGTGCCGCCAAAGTGGTACTTGAGGCCTCCCTTGATCACGAGCCCCGCGCCGGCGCTCGCCCATTTCACGTCGTTCTGCGTATCGCCGGTACTGCCGACCGGAATGGCGTAAGGCCGGTAGTACCGGTTGAAGAGATTCTCGACCGAGAAATTGAGCGTGAGGTCGGACGTCGGCTGATATTGGGCATAGAGATTCACGAGATCGTACGAGGTCGCCGGAGTGTAGCTCAGTGGGATGTCGTAATTGGCGATGGCCGATGTCCACATCACCGAGAGGATCAGGGTACGGTCGAGCAGGCGCACGCCGGCCGTCGTGGTGATCTTCTGCGGTGGAACGCTGTACAGGCCAAACCCCGTCTGCAGGTTCTTGCCATTTTGATAAGTGCCGGAGAGACCGAGGAACCAGAGGTTTGCGTCGTACATCGCCTCGGCTTCCAGGCCCTGAATGCGTGCCGACGCCACATTCTGATATTGCAGGAACGGCAGCACGGTGATGCTCGGTGCCGGCGGCGGACCGGTGGGAACGACCAGGGGATTTCCGTAGGCGACCTGATCGATGAAGTCCGTTATGTCGTTGCGGAATACGTTGATCTTGCCGCGCAGCGTATCACCCGGAGTGAACAGGTCATTCTTCTTGATGTTGAAGCCGATCTCCTTGTTCTTGCCGACCTCGGGCCGCAGGTTCGGATTGGGCACGAAGCAGAAAGTCGAATCCGCGCCCGGTCCCGGTGTGCCTGACGGACAGCGGAAGAAGGAGTCGTTGATCGTGGCACCCGAATGCGGCCCGCTGACCAGCGTCTCCGTGATCGATGGAGCGCGATAGCCTTCGGCATAGCTGACATACGGCGTCACGACCGCGGTGGGAACAAGCGCAACCGTGATCTTCGGCGACAGCCGATCGCCGCCGGACGACGAGGAAGCCGAGGAAAGCTGATAGTTATCGTACCGGAGCGCGCCGATCACCTCGAGCATCGAGGTATAGTTCGCCTTCCACTGCACGAAACCGCCAGACACCGTGCGTTGACCGCCGGGCGTCGTGACCTCCGACGTGCCGGTCGTGTCGCGCGACGATACCTTGTCCTGGAACGCGTCCAGTCCGTAGGTCAACGCGTGACGCCAGCTTCCGGTCTCGAAGCGCGACGTGTTGTGCACGTCGACGCCAATCGTGTCGAGCAGATATCCGCGATTACTGCCGATACAGCCCGACACGGCATTTCCAGGCACGCCGCCGCAATAGACCGACGGCGTTACGCTCGTATGCGCGCTCTTGACCTGATCGTTCTCGGTGCGATTCCAGTACACCTTCGCGTCCCAATCGACCCATGGATTGTCCGGCTGTGAATATTTCCAGCCGAGCGTCGTGGTGTAGTTCTTGACATTGGATGCGTAGATCGACGTGCCGCCGAGATTGTTGGTGCCGTTCGCATTGGTCGAGTTGGGATCACCGACGCGCCGTGGCGGCTGGCCCACGCGGTAGATGTCTTCCTGGAAGATCGTGCCGAGCTTGACCTCGTGCCCGTCCGCAGGCCGCACCGTCAGCTTGGCGATGCCGCTCGTGAGGCGGTTGCCCGTATTGGCAACCTCGAAGCCCGTGCCGTCCTTGTAGTTCTCCTGCGTGGAGTAGGTGCCGCCGGCGAACACGTCGACATCCGGATTGACGCGGACGCCGCCGAAGGCTGAGCCGAGCGCACGCCCGTAATTGCTGCCAAGGATGGTCTTGACGTCCACGCCCCATCGCTCTCCCGCGCGCACGACATCCTCGATGTCCTTGGTACGGAACGACGCCACACCTCCGATCGCACCGGAGCCGTAGATGTTGGCGGTGGGGCCACGGACGATGTCGATGCCGCCGATCAGCTCGGGATTGAGGAAGAACGAGCCGTTTGCGAAATGACCGGTCCGCTGATAGTTCTGCCGCGCGCCGTCGACGACGACAGCGACACGGCCGAAATCCTGCAAGCCGCGGATGTTGATCGAGGTCGACGGCTCGTCGCCGCGATTCTGAACCCACACGCCCGGCACGTTGTAGATGAGATCGCCGACGGTACTGGCCTGCCGCGCCTCGATCTGCGCCGACGTCACGACGCTGACCGGCGCAAGCGCATCGACGGCACGCTCCTCGGTCTTTGAGGCCGCGGCCGTGATGGTGTCGAGCGCTTGAACGGGCGCGACGCCGCCGGCCTGGGCGCGGGCGTTCATGGCATCGGGCGCCGCCTGCTGCGCGACCCGCGGCTTGGGCTGCTTGCGCTTGGCCTGCTTCGGCCGCTCCGGCGACACACTCTCGGCTTGCGGCTGAGCAGTCTGCGCGAGGCCGCTCTCCGTCACCAATGCCGCAATTGAAACCACCGACGCGCCCAAAATAAGGGCGCGCGAATACCTAGCCCCGTCAGCCATATCAGCCCCAGCCTGCACTTCACTTTTTGGAGTCTTTTGGCTGGCGTGCGTTCGCAAAGCGAACGACTGGCTGGCTGATGTTCTCGAGACGCGGACAAGCTGTCCGCTGCCTTAATTGGTTACGTGGCAACACTTCGACGGTCAATGACATCAGGTTGCAGTTTATATCGATTGTAAATCGTCGCCGTTGGAATGCGCTTCGCGCCGCTTATACAAGCAAGACGCATCTGAAATTTCGAAAGCGCATCACACCTACCATGTCAGCAACGTCCGGAGACAGCGACGGCGATGCGGCAGGGCCGACACAAAGCCCTTCTGCAACAACGAGAACCCTCATTATGCGAGGGAGCCGGATCGACAGCCGCGAGCTGTTTGCGGCCGAGCGCGAGATCATCATCGCGCATGGCGAGGACAATTATCGCCTGCGTTTGACCTCGCAGAACAAGCTGATCCTGACGAAGTAACCTGCAATGGCATTTTGTCGCACCCTCAAGAAGCTCCTGCTCTCCGGCACGATCGCGTTCGCGTCCAGCGCGTACGCCGCCGGTATCACCGTGCATGACGCGCGCAACCGCGATGTCGCTGTCGCCGACTTTGCACGGACCGTCTCGATCGGCGGCGCCATCACCGAGATTCTCTATGCGCTCGGGCTCGAGAGCCGGCTGGTCGGTGTCGACACCACGAGTCTTTATCCGGCAGCGGCGCTGCGCGACAAACCTAATGTCGGCTACATGCGCCAGATTTCAGCCGAGGGCGTGCTCGGCCTCAACCCCACTCTGATCCTGGCGATCCAGGGGTCGGGCCCGCGCGAGACCATGGACCTGCTGGAGACGGCGAAGGTGCCGCTGGTGCTGGTGCCGGAGACTTTCACTGAGGACGGCCTGATCGAGAAAATAGGACTGGTCGGCCATGCCATGGGCGTCGACGCGCGCGCCGAATGTCTGAGCGCCGCGGTCAGCGCCGATCTCGCGCAGCTGCGCGCACTGCGCGCCAAGGTGACGAAGCCGGTCCGCGTGATGTTCGTGATGTCGCTCCAGAACGGACGCGCCATGGTCGCCGGCCACAAGACCGCCGCCGACGAGATCATCCAGCTCGCGGGCGCCGCCAATGCCGTGGACGACTACGACGGCTACAAGATCATCGGCGACGAGGCGATCGTAGCGGCGAAGCCCGATGTCGTGCTCTCGATCGAGCGCGGCAAGGACTCACTCCAGGCCGACGCGATCTATGCCCATCCCGGCTTTGCGTTGACGCCGGTCGCAGCCAACAAGAGTTTCATCACGATGAACGGGCTCTACCTGCTCGGCTTCGGGCCGCGCACCGCGGCGGCGGCGCGCGATCTCTCCGTCAAGCTCTATCCGGCATTGTCCGACCGGGGTGGTACGTTCGCCTCGGCCTTGTCGGCGGCGAACTGCCGGCAATGAGTGTTGCGGTCGGGACTGGAGCGCGTAGCGCTGCGCAACGCGCCGGCAGGGGACGCAGGTTCGGGTCGGTTGCGCTTCCCCTTCTCCTCGCGGCGCTCGCCGTCATGGCGACCGTTGCGCTAACCGTCGGCGCGGCCGGCATTCCCCTCTCGCGGCTGCCTGCCGCGCTCGGCTTTGCCGGCAACGCAGCCGCCGATGCCATGACTGCCCGTGACCAGCTCGTACTGTGGTCGATCCGCATCCCCCGGATCGCGGCGACCGCGATAGTCGGCGGCCTGCTCGCCGCGGCCGGCGCAATCATGCAGGGCCTGTTCCGCAATCCGCTCGCCGATCCTGCGCTGGTCGGCGTCTCCAGCGGCGGCGCGCTCGCGGCCGCAAGTGCCATTGTCTTCACCGATTCACGCCTGGGCGAGACGCTGCATTTCCTGCAGACCGAGCTGTTGCCGCTTGCGGCTTTTGCGGGATCGCTGGTCACGACCGCGACCCTCTACGGCATCTCCAGCCGCTCGGGGCGGACCTCGATCGCAATCTTCCTGCTCGCCGGCGTTGCCATCACCGCGATCACCAATGCCGGCATCGGCCTGCTGGTGTTCGTCGCCGACGACCGCCAGCTCCGCGACATCACGTTCTGGCTGCTGGGCTCGATGAGCGGCGCGACCTGGACCAAGGCCGCCGTGCTCGCGCCCATCCTGGTCGTCGGGCTCTTGGCCTGCACCTACATCGCGCGCGGTCTCGATCTCCTGGTGCTCGGCGAGGCCGACGCCTTTCATGGCGGCGTCGACGTCGAGCGGCTGAAGCGGATCTCGATCGTCATGGTCTCCGCCATGACCGGCGTCGCGGTGTCGATCAGCGGCGTCATCGGCTTTGTCGGCATTGTCGTGCCGCATTTGTTGCGCCTCGTCATCGGCCCGACGCACAGCCTGCTGCTTCCGGCCTCGGTGCTGCTCGGTGCGATCCTGATGGTCGGCGCCGACACGCTGGCGCGCACCATCGTGGCGCCGGCGGAAATGCCGATCGGCATCTTGACCGCCGCGGTCGGCGCCCCCCTCTTCCTAGGGATTCTGCTGCGGCAGCGCGGGCTGGCCTCGCTATGAGCGCCGTGATCGAAGCCCGTGCTTTAACCAAGCGCGCCGGACGCGCGACGCTACTCGATGGCGTCGACCTGAGCGTGGGGGCCGGCGAGATGGTCGCCATCATCGGTCCGAACGGCGCCGGCAAGTCGACGCTGCTGCGGCTGCTCTCGGGCGACCTCCGCCCGAGCGAAGGCGAGGTGCGGCTGCAGCAGCGCGATCTCCGCAGCTATACGCCACGCGAACTCGCCGCGCGCCGCACGATGTTGTCCCAGCACATCAACGTCACCTTCCCCTTCACGGTCGGGGAGATCGTGCTGATGGGCGCGGGCGACCGCAGCTTGCGCGATCCCGGTCCGCTTGTCGATGCCGCACTGGACGAGGTTGGCCTGACGAAATTTCGCGAACGACAATTGCCGACGCTGTCAGGCGGCGAGCAGCAGCGCGCCCATTTCGCCCGCGTGCTGGTGCAGCTCGCCTGCGGCGAGGCCGAGCACGGACCGGGCCTTCTGCTGCTGGACGAGCCGACCTCGAGCCTCGACCTGCGTCACCAGATCGACCTCGTCGAAGCCGCGCGCCGCCGCGCGGCGGATGGCACCGCCGTCATCGCGATCCTGCACGATCTCAATCTTGCGATCCGATTTGCCGACCGGTTGGTCGTGCTGAACCGCGGCCGGCTCGCCTCCGACGGCCCGCGCGCCGATGTCGTCACACGCGAGACCATCCGCGACATCTTCGAGATCGACGCCGTCGTCCATCAGGCTGACGACGGCGTACCTTACGTGTTGCCGCAATCGATGCGCGCGGTGCCGCCTGTGGCGGGAATTTAGCCCGCCGGCACGATCACCATACTCTTGTCCTTCGGCCAACGGATGCGCCAGGCGAAGTTGATGTCCTTGACCTCACCGGGCTTGGCGTCGAACGACCATTCCAGGACGCCGCGCCGGTCACGAATGTTGCTTGCGGTCGGCGGCGTGGTCGCAGGCAGCATCTCGACGAGGATGTCCTCGCTCTCGCTGATCGGCAACTGGTCCTCGATCGCGACCTTGATCGGGAAGTCGTGACCATTGCGGATCGTCGTCTTGAACGATCGCTCGTCGGTCTTCGACGTCGTGACCAGGAGACCGGCCGACCCTTCGTTGCGCTTGAGCACCGCGCGCTCGATCCTGACCTTGTCGTCTGCGCCGAAGCCGAGCCGCACAATATCGTCCTTGGCCGAAGGCGAGAGCTTGCCGCGGCCGACGAAGGTTCCATCGCGATAAATTGCGACCTTGCCCGGCAACAGGCTCGTGTCGTCGGCCTGCTTGAAGCTGGCTTCGAGGAAGGCGGTGGGATCCATCACCGGTGCCGCGCGCACCGTGAGATCGGCGGGCACGGTCACCGAGGCGATGCGCAGGCTCTTGGCGCCCTCGGCGGCGCCGAGGCTGACGCGGCCGGGAATTTTGTAGGTAGCCTGGAAGTCCCCGATCTCGGCGACCGCCTGCTGTTCTTCGGCGCGCTCGCGAATGTCGTCGGCCGCCTTGGCCGCGGACGTTTCCATCTTTCGCTGCTGCATTGGCGCCGCCGCAGGCATTGACGAATCCGAAAGCGAACCCAGCGCCCGCGGCCTCGGTACCTGCGGATATTGTGCGACCAGCGAATTCAGCTCCGGCGCGCTGCCGCCGCGGCCGATGCGGACCGTGGAGACGCCGAGCGTGACGTTGGACCAGTCCTCGCCGGTTGATTGCGTGACCTCGGCGCGGCGGACCAATTCGAGCTGCGGCTTGCGGTCCTTGGCGCCGGTGTCGAGCCGGGCGTCATAGAGCGGCAGCCATCGGGCGTTGCGGACATTGTAGGTGACCCTCAACGTCGCCTTGGTTGCTGCCGGCGCGGCGATGTCCATGCGGACTTCGAGCTTGCTCGGCGGCTTGGCCTTCCTCTCGACTTCGAGCTGGGCGATCTGCCGATCAATCTCGCGCATCTTGCGCGTGGCGTCGCGGACGGCGGTATCGGCGCTCGCAATTTCCTCACCGACGGTGGCAAAGGCCGTGCGCCATTCGGCAATCGGCCGCGCCTCGCCCTTGTCGCCAATGCCCGCGGGCGACGCTTCCGCAAAATGCTCCGCGAATTTGCGCCGCGCATTGGCCGAGTCGATCGCGCCTTGCAGGTCGGCGCGCTGGTCGTTCAGCGCCTCGATGCGCTTGTCCAGCTCCGGCAAATTGACCGGCGCCGCACGCGGTGTTCGCGCATCGATCGTGCCGATGGTGAGCTTCGCTCCCCCCTCGCCCTCCACCCGGATCGAGGAGGTGTCGAGACCAAGCGGGAAGTCCTTGGCAATGAGCGTCGAGTCACCAGACGGCAGGTCCACCGCGATGACGCGGGTGACGGTCGCGCCATCGGGGTAAACGGTGACGGTATCGATGGCCAATGTGGCGTCCAATTCTGCGGCCCATGACGGCGACGCGAATGCCGTGGTCAACAGAACCAGGCTCGTCGTTGCCAAACATTTTGCGGTGATGCGCATCAAGTCCCTCCTCCAACTCATCGCCGCCGCCAGCCGGACGCGCGATCCAATGCCTCGCCAACATGGTTGGACGCGGCAGGGAAGGAATTGGTTCGATTGGGGTTTCCGTGGGGCGTCGCCGCGGCGGCAGCAAGGCCCGCAATATGTCGTCGGCCCGCGACGAAGCCCTTAATCCTGAGCGGACGAACCCTGCCCGAAGATGCGGCGAAGCAGGTCTGTCACGTTCTTGGCACCGGCCTTCCTCAGAATGCCGGCGCGATAGCCCTCGACCGTCCGTGCGCTCAGATGCATGCGCCGGGCGATCTCCTTGTTGGTCAGGCCGGCGGCGAGATGCTCGAGCACGTCGCCTTCACGCGCGCTCAGGGGTTCGCAGCCCGGCAACCAGCGCTGCCGGTTGGAGCCGGGCTGCGCGAACTCGTCGATGGCGGCACCGATCCGGTCGACGATGTCGCGGGTGCGGAACGGCTTCTCGATGAAGTCGGCCGCACCGCTCCTGATGGCGTCGACCGCCATGGCGATGCTGCCGTTTGCCGCGGTCACCAGCACCGGCGCCATGCAGTTTTCCTCGCGCAGGCGCTTGAGCACGTCGAGACCGGAGCGATCGGGCGGCATCTCCAGCAGCACGCAGGCCGGCATCCGCGCCTTGGCTTCCGAGAGCAGAGATGCGCCGTCGGCGAAGCAGATCACGTTGTATGCGCTCTGTTGAAGCGCGGTGGAAAGTTGTTCGCGGGAGGCGGCATCGGTGTCGATGACGAATACCTCACCCTTGGAAAGCATGTTCCCCGGCATAATTCCGATCCAGCAATGTCTTTGGTCAAATGGTCCGAGACGGCAGCGGGGCCTCATCGCGCCGCGCCGTCATATGCACGGCATTCGCGCCCGTGCTTCGGTTTCACTTATGTATGTTCCACCTGGTTCCCGGATTTGACGGATCGGGACATAAACTTTACATTTCGGGACATCTGCGGGAATGGCTGGCAGGAACGGGTCGCATGACCGACCTCATTCGTAGCGCAGGCTTGAGCTATTACCCGGAGGTCGCCCGGTCGGTCGGGCTCGACCCCAAACAAATGATGCGCAAGGTCAGGCTGCCGCTAGCCTGCCTCGACAAGCCCGACACGCCCATTGCCGTCACCGGCCTGCGACGTCTGCTCGAATTGTCGGCAGAGGCGTCCGGAGCCGAAGATTTCGGCTTGCGCCTTGCCGAGCGCGGCGGGCTGACCAATTTCGGAGCGGTCGGCTTGATCGTGCGTGAACAGGCGACGGTTGGTGAAGCCATCGAAGCCTTCTCGCGCTTCATCCCGATCCATCACGACGGCATGAAGCTGGACGTCACCCGCGACAAGCAAACCGTAACCGTCACGCTGCACCTGCGCGGCCGGCAGCCGACCGCGCCACGCCAATCGATCGACATGGCGCTCGGCAGCGTCCACCGCATCATCCAGTCGCTGTTCGGCAGCGATTGGCGGCCGCAGGAAGTGCACCTGCATTATCCACCGCCGCACGACCGCAAGCGCTACCGCGAGTTCTACGGCTGTCGTGTGACCTTCAACGCGGAGGACGATTCGATCCTGTTGTCGGCACACGACATGGAGCGCCGGATCCCGAGCGCGCATCCGCTGATCGCGATCTATCTACGGAAGCGGATCGAGGCGATCGAGACGCGGCCGGCAAGCTGGGAGGAGAAGGTCGACGAGGTCGTGCGTCTCCTGCTCGCCGGCGGCGACTGCACGGTCGAGCGCGTCGCCGAGCACCTCGGCTGCACCCGCCGCACCATCCACCGCCACCTCGCCGAAGCCGGCACCAGCTTCTCGGCCATTCTCGACGCCCAGCGCGCCGATCTCGTGGTCCAGCTGATCCACGACCCCGGCCGGCCGCTGGCCGACATCGCCGTGCAGCTCGGCTTCTCCGCACAGAGCGCCATGGCCCGCTGGTTCCGCGGCCGCTTCGGCTGCACCATCACCGCATGGCGCAAAGGCGTCCGGCCACCGGAATCATCGAGCGTGGCGACCGCGGCTTGAATTCAGCGTGCCGGGACGGGCACGCCCATGATGGCGAGTGCGCGGCGACGGCTGCCGGCGAGCAGCGGGCCGAACGCGATGGCAAAGCCGAGGAACGCAACGATCCAGCCGCAGGCGGCAAGGTGCAGCAATGCATCGCTGTGCGCAGGCCAAGCCACCGCCGCGACCCGCGCCAGCGCCGCGACGATGATCGCGGCATAGATGGCTTGTGTCGCCGGCGAAGCCGTCAGCGCCTGTCCGGTATGGCCGAGACTCGCACGGGTCATCACCGCGAGCGTCATGGTCCCGGCCGCGCCCGCCATCCAGGCGTGGATGCCCGCACTCGGCGGCAACGCGCCGAAGACGGCAAAAGCATGCAGGAGGAAGCCAAGCGGCACGAAGACATAGCCGACATGGAGGATCAGGAGCAGCCGCTCGCGGAAGGTGCGGTCACCGGCCCAGCGCGCAAGCCGCACCAGATGGAGCCCGCCGACCAAGGCCATCGCCGCCCCGGTGACCGTACTCAACGGCGCGACAATCCATGAGACGAGCGCCAGCGCGCTGCAGCCGATCACCACACCGTCAAAGCGCCCGAACGGCACCGGGAGACGGCCAGGGTTGAATTTGACCAGCCAGTTGCGGGTGAAGCTCGGGATGATGCGGCCGCCGATCAGCGAGATCATCAAAACGACCACGCCGATGCCGACGCGGATGCCGAGATCGGCCGCACCCGCATAATGCGCTTCGAGATGCAAGGCGACATTGCCGGCGAGCAGCACCAGTACCAGCACCACCACGGGAAGATTGCGCCAGTTGCCGCCGGCGATGATTTCACGGGTTGCTGCAGCGACGACCAGCGTCAGGAAGGCTGCATCGACGGCAAGCGCAAACGCCCAGCCGATATCGGCGGACACCGTCACCGCGACCCGGCCGGCGAGCCAGACCGCCAGCAGCGCGCCCAAGGACGTCCCCTGGATCGGCAGCCGCCCGGTCCAGTTCGGAATCGCCGTGAACAGGAATCCCGTGATCACCGCCGGCAGGAACCCGTAGAGCATCTCATGGACGTGCCAGTCGCGCGGTGCGAAAGCGGAGCTCACCGACAATTCGCCGTAGAACATCGGCAGCCAGGCCAGGATCGAAAGCCCTGCCTGGATGGCGGCGAGCAGGAAAAAGGGCCGAAAGCTGTTCGCAAACAGCGGCCAGCCCTCAAAGTTACGGGATCGGGCGCCAGCCATGGGTCAACTCCAGTCGATTCAAATCGTCGCCTGGAAAAATACTGCCGTCCGGCCGGCTCGTTTTTGAGCTATCGCAAACACCCTGACGATTGCAGGTGTCATCACACTTTCAGCGCCAAGGAGGCAGGATGGCCAAGGTCGACACATCGCTGGTTGCGCATTTGCCGCTGTTTGGGGGTGTCAAACCGGAGGACCTCGATGAGATCCTGCGCGAAGCCCGCTCGGCGCGCTATCCCAAGAACAGCGCCATTTTCGAGCGGGGCGCGGACGCGCAATCCTTCTTCCTGCTGCTGCACGGCCATGTTCGCGCGGCCAAGACCACACCGACCGGCGAGCAGATCGTGGTCCGCTATGTCGCGCCGGGCGAAACGTTCGGTCTCGCGATGGCGATCGGGGCCGCGCGCTATCCGGCCACGGCGATCGCGGTCGACGACAGCGTCGCCCTGATCTGGCCGACCTCGGCCTGGCCGCGACTGGTCGAGCGATTTCCCTCGCTCGCCGCCAACACGCTCCAGACTGTCGGCACGCGGCTCCAGGAGAGCCACACCCGAATCCTGGAAATGTCGACCCAGCAGGTCGAGCAGCGCGTCGCGCATGCGCTGCTGCGCCTCGCCAAACAATCCGGCAAGAAGCTCGACCGCGGCATCGAGATCGACTTCCCGATCAGCCGCCAGGACATCGCGCAGATGACCGGCACCACGCTGCACACCGTGAGCCGGATCCTGAGCGGCTGGGAACAGCAGGGGCTGGTCGAAAGCGGCCGTCAGCGCATTATCCTGCGCGATCCGCATGGGATCGTCGTGCTGGCGGAGCGAAGCCCGGACAGCGGCGCGGCTTAAGGCCAGGGGTGAGGGTCGCGTCCGCTTACGGCGAAAGCGCCCCTCACCCGGGAATCCGCGCGCGGCCCGCGCGAAGTCCAGACCGGTTCACGCCGGCACGCGGTCGCACAGCGCGGCGAGGAATTTGTCGCGATCGATGCCATGCTCGCGGCAGGCGTCATCGACCGTGTGAAAGGTTGCGATCGGACAGCCCACGCAGGCCATCCTGAAGGCGAGAAACACGCGGATCGTGTGCGGCGCCGTGCGCATGATGTCATCGACCAGATCGTCGGATCCAAAAGGCATGGACACCACCTCCGTTCCGAAACCACGATAGCGGAGTGGGCGGCGGTTTCTTTGTTGGAGCGCAAGCTGGTTGTCATTCCCGGGCGCGCGAAGCGCGAGCCCGGAATCCATCGGGCAGCAGACCAAGAGGTGAAATGGATTCCGGGCTCGCGCCAAGTGGCGCGCCCCGGAATGACGGGACTACACCGCCCGGCTATGCAACTGCTTCGCGGGATCGAGATGCGCGTCGAATGCGGCCGCGACGCTGCGCACGAGAAAGCGCGAGTCCTTGGCGACTGCGATGCGGTCGCCATCCAGTCTCACGACGCCGTCCGAAATCAGCGGCTTCAGACGCGATGCCGACTTCAGCATTGCCCCGGCCTCTGCGCCATGACGCGCGCAGATGTCGCCGAGATCGGCGCTGAACTCGCACATGATGCGTTCGATGATGTCGGCGCGCAGCCGGTCGTCGTCGGTGAGCCCATAGCCTTTCGCGGTGGCCAAATGACCCGCGGCAATGCTCTGCGCATAGGCGCCGATCTGCACCTCGTTCTGGACATAGCCCTGCGGCAAATGTCCGATCGCGCTCGCGCCGAAGCCGAGCAGAACTTCGCCCTTGTCGGTGGTGTAGCCCTGAAAATTGCGCCGCAGCGTGCGTTGCTCGAAGGCCACGGCCATGGCATCGTTGGGCCGCGCGAAATGATCAAGCCCGATCTGCACGTAACCGGCCTCCTTCAACGCATTGGCGATCGCGCAGGCCTGGTCGTGGCGCGCAAGGCCGTCGGGCAGCACCGCCTCGTTGATCATGCGCTGGTGCTTCTTGAAAGCAGGCACATGCGCGTAGCCGAACACCGAGAAGCGGTCGGGCCCAAGCTCGAGCGAACGTCGCACCGTAGCCAGGCATGAGGCAACGGTCTGGTGCGGCAGTCCGTAGATCAGATCGAAATTGATCCCGTTGATGCCGGCACGCTGGAGCATGTCGACCACGGAAGCCGTCTGCTCAAAACTCTGCACCCGGTTGATCGCGCGCTGCACGACAGGGTCGAAGCTCTGCACGCCCAGGCTCGTGCGATTGACGCCGGAGAGCCGCATGGCCTCGACCATGTCGGCGGTCAGCGTGCGAGGATCGATCTCGACTGCAATCTCGGCCGACGGGGCCACGAAGAACGATTGGCGCATCGCCGCCATCAACTCGGCAAAAGCCTCCGGCGCCATGATCGTTGGCGTGCCGCCGCCGAAATGGATGTGCTCGACCTTGATGCGCCGGCCGATGGTCTCGGACACCTGCGCGATCTCGCTGCGCAGCGTACGCAGATAGGCCGCGATGAGACCGTCTCGACGAACGATCTGGGTATGGCAGCCGCAATACCAGCACATCTCGCGGCAGAACGGCACGTGCAGATAAAGCGACGCGCTGGCCGACGACGGGAGTTCCGCCAGCCACCGGGCGTAGGCACCCGCGCCGATCGCCGGCGAGAAATGCGGTGCGGTCGGGTAGCTCGTGTAGCGCGGCAGTCGTTCCTCGCCGTAACTCACCGCAAGATCGGCCCTCATATCCTACCCATTCGTAAATCAATGCTGCGCAGCGGGGCGCATCCCGGATGGCACCAAATTACCCGTTTTCGGGTGCGAAACCTTGCGCTCGCTCAAAGTCCGAGCACGGGATCGGAGCCATGGTGACATTTGATGATTGCCCTCTGGAGACAGGTTATGGCGTCGTTCGCGCTCGATCTCGTTCTGTGGCTCACCGGCGTTCGCGGCCATATCCCGCGCTTCGACGATTTTCGTCCCGTCCCCTCTACGCCCACCATTGGCGCCGGCCACGTGGTCCGCGTGATGATCATCACGGCCGCCGTCTTCGCCGCGCTGTCGCTCGCGGTTTGGGGCACGGTCTGGATTGCGATCCAGCTGCTCTAGTCGACAACAATCCATTCACAATAAACGCAACTGAACATGCGAGCGATTTGCGGCCGATGCGGCTGACGTCGGGCGCCATCGCGTCTTTCGTATCGCCGGTGCGATCTTCAACAAACTGCCTAAGCATTTTACCGGAGGCGAATTCGGCAAAAGCTTGTCGCAGCACAAACACACTTGCCGCGATCGGCGCACACTGCATTCCGTCATCAAGACCATTTCAGATGAAGGATGCTTCCAATGTTCACCCGCCGAGCCGCATTGATCAGCGCCGCCGCAACCGCCCTGATGCTGGCGACCCCCGCCTTGGCTGCCGACGATCTCAAACTGCCGCGCCAGAAGGTCGAGCTGGTCGCTCCGCCCTTCGTGCATGCGCACGAGCAAGCGACCAAGCAGGGCCCCAAGATCGTGGAGTTCACGCTCACGATCGAGGAGAAGAAGGTCGTCATCGACGAGAAGGGCACCACATTCCAGGCGATGACCTTCAACGGCTCGATGCCGGGTCCGATGATGGTCGTGCACGAGGGCGACTACGTCGAAACGACGCTGGTCAATCCCGCAACCAACTCCATGCCGCACAACATCGACTTCCATTCCGCGACCGGTGCGCTCGGCGGCGGCGCGCTCACGCTGGTCAATCCCGGCGAGCAGGTCGTCTTGCGCTGGAAGGCGACCAAGACCGGCGTGTTCGTCTACCATTGCGCACCGGGCGGTCCGATGATCCCCTGGCACGTCGTCTCCGGAATGAACGGCGCCGTGATGGTGCTGCCCCGCGACGGACTGAACGACGGCAAGGGTCACGCGCTGAAATACGACAAGGTCTACTATGTCGGCGAGCAGGACATGTACGTGCCGCGCGACGACAAGGGCAATTTCAAGTCCTATGAATCGCCCGGCGAAGCCTTCACCGACACCGAAGAGGTGATGAGGAAGCTGATCCCCTCCCATGTCGTGTTCAACGGCAAGGTCGGCGCGCTCACCGGCAAGAACGCGCTCACCGCCAATGTCGGCGAGAACGTGCTGATCGTGCATTCGCAGGCCAATCGCGACAGCCGTCCGCATCTGATCGGCGGCCATGGCGACTATGTCTGGGAGACCGGCAAGTTCTCCAACGCGCCGGAGACCGGGCTCGAGACCTGGTTCATCCGCGGCGGCTCGGCGGGAGCTGCGCTGTACAAGTTCATGCAGCCCGGCATCTACGCCTATGTCACGCACAATCTGATCGAGGCCGCCGACCTCGGCGCCACCGCGCACTTCAAGGTCGAAGGCAAATGGAACGACGATCTGATGATGCAGGTGAAGGCCCCTGCCGATATCCCGGCCCCCAACACCAACTAGACGCGACGAGGGGCGGGTGATGACCGGCCCCTTTTTCCTTGGGGAACGACCATGCTGATCGCATTCAAGCTGAAACTGTTCCTCGCCTGCGCCGCCGGGCTCGCAGGGCCGATCGCGGTAGCGCCGCTGGTGTCGGACATCGGGCCTGGCGGCACCGTGACGGAGCCCGCCATCGTCAGGGTCGCACCAGGCAGCCTGTCCTATCGCGAGGCCGGCGATTTCACCCGTGGCGGGCAGCAGGCGGAAGCGCCGCTGAGCGCGATGCGCTTCGAGAGGCCGCTGCACATCATGCGGCATCAGGTCTCGTCATCCGACTACCAGATTTGCGTGCAGGAGGGAGCTTGTCGCGCGCTTGATCGCGACGTAGCAATCGCCTCCGATCGACCCGCGGTGCAGGTGAGCTGGCACGATGCCGAGGCTTATGCCGGTTGGCTCTCGCGCAAGTCCGGTCACAGTTACCGCCTGCCGAGCGACGCGGAATGGGCTTTTGCGGCCGGCTCAAGATTCAAGGATGACGGCCTTCCGGTGGACGCAGCAGATCCATCGAAGCGCTGGATCGGCCGCTACGAGCGTGAATCCGAGCGCGACCTCTTCGACACGACGGCCCATCAGTTCGGCAGGTTCGGTTCGAACGAGCACGGCATCGAGGATCTCGCCGGCAATGTCTGGGAGTGGACCTCGACCTGCTTCGTGCGCTCGCGGATCGACGAGGCCGGCAATGCCGGCCGCCCCACCGTGAATTGCGGCGTGCGTGTCGCCGAGGGTGCGCACCGCGCCTATGTCACCGATTTCATCCGCGACGCCCGCGCCGGCGGCTGCGCGCAAGGCGTCCCGCCCGCCAATCTCGGCTTCCGCCTGGTTCGCGAGGAAACGTCGTGGGTCGCCAGCGTGTCGGCGCGGTGGAGCAAGACGTGGGCAGCGAGGTCGTGAGGGATCGTAGCGTCATGGCCTTCGCCAGCACGACACCGGGAATTCACATCGCCCGCGCGAACATGCGAAAGCCGGGCGCACCGATGATCGCCTCGAAGGCAGGATCGCGCTTCTCCTCGGCAAGGACGAAGCCGGCCTTGGCATAAGCGCGCTCGGCCGGCTCGTTGCCGATCAGGAACGATATCGTCGCCCGGGCAAATCCAGCTGCCCGCCCCTTCTCCAGCGCATGCGCGATCAGTGACTGCACCAGGCCGCGGCCGCGATAGGCGGGATCGGTCGCGACATGCTCGATCATCCAGTCGCCCTCGCCGCCCTGAACCCAGCAGGCGCGCGTGTAGCCGCCACGTTGGCGAATGGCCTCCAGCTCTGCCGGGGCGAGCCCGGACGCGGCTGCGACTTCCTCGATCGCACGCCAGGCCGCTGGTCCCGTGCCGGCCGCCGGTAGCGCACACAAGGCGGCAGCAGGCTTGCCATCGATCTCGGCGACCAGAAATTGCGAGACGTGCCACATCGACACTGCATCTGCGGTCGCGACACGCGCGATGAACTCGCGGCACTGTGTTTCAGGCCAGCCGAGCGCAACGTCGAACCAGCCGCGCAGCCGGTAGCCGCGCTGCGATGACAGGATGGTTTGTGCGATGAAATCGGCGTCTTCGGGACGCGCAGACCGTATCGTCATGCGCGCCCCCTTCGCGAAGACCTTATGTATTCTTCAGCGCGACGCGGAATTCGGCTTCGGTCTTGGCCTTGACCTCGTCGAGCGAGACGCCGTCGGCGAGCTCGATCAGCGCCATGCCGCCGCTGCCGTGCTTGTCGATGGTGAAGACCGCCAGGTCAGTCACGACGATGTCGACCACGCGCTCGCCGGTCAGCGGCAGATTGCACTGCTTCAGGAGCTTTGGACCGTCCTTGGCCGAATGCTCCATCACCACGACCACGCGCTTGACGCCGGCGACGAGATCCATCGCGCCGCCCATGCCCTTGACCATCTTGCCGGGGATCATCCAGTTGGCGAGATCGCCGTTCTGGGCCACCTGCATGGCGCCGAGGATCGACAGATCCATGTGGCCGCCACGGATCATGCCGAAGGAATCCGCGCTCGAGAAATACGAGGTCGACGGCAGCTCGCTCACGGTCTGCTTGCCGGCGTTGATGAGATCGGCGTCCTCTTCACCCTCATAGGGGAACGGGCCCATGCCGAGCATGCCGTTCTCGCTCTGGAGGCTGACATCCATGCCGTCCGGGATGTAGTTCGAGACCAGCGTCGGGATACCGATGCCGAGATTGACGTAATAGCCGTCACGCAGTTCCTTCGCGGCGCGCGCAGCCATCTGTTCACGGGTCCAGGCCATGTGGTTCTCCTGATACGCTTAAGCGGCGGTGCGCGGGCGGGTGTTGCGGAATTCGATGCGCTTCTTGGCCGTTCCGACCTCGACGATGCGCTTTACGAAAAGACCGGGCGTGTGAATGTGGTCGGGATCGAGTTCGCCGGCCGGAACCAGATGCTCGACCTCGGCCACCGTGACCTTGGCGGCGGTCGCCATCATCGGGTTAAAATTGCGCGCGGTCTTGCGGTAGATGAGGTTGCCGGCGGTGTCGCCCTTCCAGGCGTGGACGATGGCGAGGTCGGCGAACAGGCCGCGCTCCATCAGGTATTTCTGTCCGTCGAATTCCTTCACTTCCTTGCCCTCGGCGATCAGCGTGCCGACGCCGGTCTTGGTGTAGAAGGCCGGAATGCCGGCGCCGCCGGCGCGGATGCGCTCGGCCAGCGTGCCCTGCGGATTGAATTCGAGTTCCAGCTCGCCGGCGAGGAATTGCTGGGCGAACAGCTTGTTCTCGCCGACATAGGACGAGATCATCTTCTTGATCTGGCGGGTTTCGAGCAGGCGGCTGAGGCCGATGCCGTCGACACCGGCATTGTTTGAGACCACCGTCAGGTCCTTGACGCCGGAGTCGCGGATCGCGTCCGACAGCGTGTCGGCGATGCCGCAGAGGCCGAAGCCGCCCGACATGATCATCATGCCGTCTTTCAGAACGCCCTCGAGAGCCGACTTGGCGTCGGGATAGACCTTGTTCATGCAAAAAACCTCGACTGAACCTTCGGCTTGCAGGCGTCGCGCCTTATTGGCGGCGATTATTAGGCGAAATCGTCCAAAGCCGTCAATGATACGGGGTTCTCCGCTCCGCCGCTGGGTGATAGAAGCTGCCCAAGCTGTGGGCGCAACCGTTCCCGCGGCCTTGAAAGCGACAAGAAAACCCATCAACTTTCGGCACTTAACACAATAGGTCTTGGGCGTGGGGCACGCAGGTTTCCCGGCCCGCCTTCTGGCTCCAGCGACCAACTCGATCAGGACATGCCATTGACCATGGCCCAAGGAATGAAGCGCCTCGGGACGCCGATCGCGGCGCTGCTCGGCGTGGCGCTGATCGCCCTGATCGCGACCTCATGGCTCATCAACCGCGACGCGCTGCGCAAGGCCGTGGAAACGCAGATCCGCGACGTCACCGGGCTCGAGGTCAATGTCGCAGGCGCGATCGACATTTCGGTGCTGCCGGCAAGCTACATCTCCTTCCATGACGTCGGCCTGAAGGGCGGCGGCACCAGCGACCCCGCGCTCCGTGTCGACGTGCTTACCGCGAACCTGCGACTGCTGCCGCTGCTGCTGCAACGGTTCGAGATCGCCGACCTGACGCTGTTGCGGCCGCGCATCCATGTCAGCCTGAAGCCGGACGGCGAAAGCAATTGGACGCCGTTCATCCAGACCATCGCGCGCACCATGAAGCCCGGCGCCGAGAATCAGGTGTCTTTCTCCGAGATCCGGATCCAGGACGGCGTGCTCAATTACGAGGATGCCGCCACGCACGGCACCGAGAAGTTCGAGGACATCGACCTGTCGCTGGCCTGGCCCTCGATCTCGCGCTCCTTCGCCGCGACCGGACAGTTCGACTGGCGCGGCGAACGGGTCGACGGCTCGATCAGCTTTTCCGATTTCGTCGCCGCCCTCTCCGGCGAGCGCTCGGGCTTGAAGGCGCGGATCGCGAGCGCGCCGCTCAAGCTCGCCTTCGACGGCAACGTCGCCAACCGCACCAGCCCGATGATGGAGGGCACGCTCACGATCGACAGCCCGTCCTTGCGCAACGCGTTGCGCTGGACCGGCCAGCCGCAGCCCGCCAGCGGCGGCTTCGGCCGCTTCGCGCTGAAGGCACGGGCCAATGTCGTCGGCGCCTCGATCGCACTCACCAACGTCAATGTCGAGCTCGACGGCAACACCGCCGAGGGCGTGATGACCTACGCCAATAACGGCCGGCAGACGCTGCAGGCGACGCTCGCAGCCGACGCGCTCGACTTCACACCCTACATCTCGACCTTCCGCCTGCTCGCGAGCGGCGCGCGCGACTGGAACAGGCAGCTGTTCGACCTCAACGCCCTGTCGACCACCGACCTCGACATGCGCCTGTCGGCAGCCAAGCTGACGGTCGGGGCGTCGAAACTCGGCCGCACCGCGATCGGCGCGAATCTACGCAACGGCACGCTGGCGCTCTCGGTCGGCGAGGCCCAGGTCTATGGCGGCATCGCCAAGGGCTCGTTCGGCATCGCGCGCTCCGACACCGTCGCCGACATCAAGGCGCAATTCCAGTTCACCGATGTCGACCTTCAGGCCTGCGCCTCCGAGCTGTTCGGTATCAACAAGCTGTCCGGGCGCGGCAACATCAACGTCTCGCTCCTCGCGTCCGGCTCGAGCCCGTTCGGCCTCGTGCAGTCGCTCGACGGCAGCGCCACCGTGACCGGGCATGACGGCGCGATCTCGGGCTTCAATGCCGAGCAACTCCTGAAGCGGCTCGAGCGCCGGCCGCTGTCCGGTGGCGGCAACTTCCGCAACGGCTCCACCCCTTACGACAATCTCACGATCGCGGTGAAGTTCTCCGACGGCGTCGCCACCGCCGAGGATATTCGCGTCGAAGGACCGGCAGCGAAGATCACGATGACCGGCACCGCCTCGGTGCCGACGCGCGAATACGACATGAAGGGCGTGGCCAGCCTCAACAGCGCGTCGGGGTTCGAATTGCCCTTCGTGGTGCAGGGCCCCTGGGACGATCCCCTCGTCTTTCCCGATCCGGAAAGCCTGATCCGCCGCTCGCCGGCCTCTGCGCCCCTGCTCGACATGCTGAAGGACCGCAAGCCGGGCGACGCGGTGCGCTCCGCGATCGAGCGCATCACCGGCACCGGAAAACGTCCCGCACCGGCCGAATCGCCGACGGCGCAGAACGCCAAGGAAGGCGCGAAGTCCAATTAAGCACGGCGATCAAGCGGCACCAGCCGATCGTGCGAATTGATCAGGGCGCATTGATGCGGCGATTGGATCGATGCGCACATTAAGCATCTCCACAGGGCGATCCCCCACGACCTATGTCTGACAACAAGCCGCTAGATCGTATCACGGCCATGCGCTAGTGTTTTATACGACCGGTTAAAAACACCGGCCGTTTGAGGGAGAAAAACGTGAAATCCAAGGTTATTGGCGCAGTATCACTGGCGGTCGCTGCGGCCGGGCTGTTCGCAGCCGCTGCACCCGCATTTGCGCAGCAGAAGACGATTACGGTCTGGTGGGGCAAGGGCTTCTACCGCTCCGAAGACGACGCGCTGCTCGATACGATCAAGAAGTTCGAAGCCAAGACCGGCATCAAGGTCGAATTGTCGCAGTACGCGATCCAGGACATGATTCCGAAGACGGTGGCCGCGCTCGATGCCGGCACCGTGCCCGACGTCGCCTATTCCGACTCCTATGACGTGCAGGCGCAGGGCAAGTGGGCCTATGAGGGCAAGCTCGAGGACCTCTCCGAGATCATGGAGCCGATCAAGGATCGGTTCGTGCAGAACACGCTGGATGCGTCGATCCTCTATAATGACGTCACAAAGAAGAAGGCCTATTACGGCTTCCCGCTGAAACAGCAGAGCATGCATGTCGAGATCTGGAACGACATGCTGGAGAAGGCCGGCTTCAAGCTCGCCGACATCCCGACCGACTGGGCGGGCTACTGGACGTTCTGGTGCGACAAGGTGCAGCCGGGAATCCGCAAGGCCACCGGCCAGCGCATCTATGGCGTCGGCCAGCCGATGGGCGTCGAATCCACCGACGCCTTCCAGTCGTTCTACACTTTCATGGACGCCTACCACGTCAAGCTGGTCGACGACGACGGCAAGCTCACGGTCGACGATCCCAAGGTGCGCGAGAACCTGATCGGCGCGCTGAAGGACTACACCGACACCTATATCAAGGGCTGCACGCCGCCGTCCTCCACGACCTGGAAGGATCCGGACAACAACGTCGCCTTCCACAACAAGACCATCGTGATGACCCACAACTTCACGATCTCGATCGCGGCGAAGTGGTTCGAGGATTCCCAGAATCAGTCTCTGACGCAGGAGCAGCGCGACGCCGGCAAGAAGGCCTATGAGCAGGACATCGTTACGGCGTCCTTCCCGAAGGCGCCGGATGGTTCGACCATCCGCTACCGCTCCGACGTCAAGACCGGACTGGTGTTCACCGCGGCCAAGAACAAGGCCGAGGCCAAGCAGTTCATCAGCTTCCTGCTCCAGGAAGAGAACGTCCGGCCCTATATCGAGGGCGCGCTCGGCCGCTGGTTCCCGGTGACGAAGGAAAGCCAGGCCAGCCCGTTCTGGCAGGCCGACAAGCACCGCAAGGCGGTCTACGCCCAGTTCACCGGCGGCACGGCTGCGTTCGACTTCACCAAGAACTGGAAGTTCACGATTCTCAACAACGAGAACGTGTGGGCCAAGGCGATGAACCGGGTGGTCAGCGAGAAGGTTCCAGTCGACAAGGCCGTCGACGAACTGATCGCCCGCATCAAGCAGGTCGCGGGTTAAGTCATCATCCCCTCGCCCCGCCCTGCGGGTGAAGGTATAAGAACAGTACCGGCCGCGTTTCGCGGCCGGCAACTCTTTGAAGAGTCCAAAAAGAATGGCGATTACGCTCTCTGGTGATCAGTCTATCCCCGCACCGCCCTTGTCGTCGCGGCTGACCCCGGCGCAAATCTGGGGCATCGTGCTGCTCGCACCCTATTTGCTCGTTTTCCTCGCCTTCGTCGTCTACCCCGTCTGTTACGGACTATGGCTGGCGCGGGCTCCGTCGAATTATGTCGCGCTCTATCACGACCCGATCTTCGCGCGCGCCGCCGTCAACACGCTGATCTTCCTGGTCATCGGCATCAACATCAAGATGCTGATCGCGCTGTTCCTGTCCGGCTTCTTCGCGCAGCAGCGCACCTGGATCAAATGGCTCTCGGTGGTCTTCATCCTGCCCTGGGCAGTGCCGTCGATCCCGACCATTCTGTCGGTGCGCTTCATGTTCAACCCCGAATGGGGCATGGTCAACCACCTCATCTTCTCCTTGACCGGCGATGACGGTCCGAACTGGCTGAACGACCCGACGGTGGCGCTGACCATGGCGATCGGCGTCCACATCTGGAAGTCGCTGCCGTTCTGGACGCTGATTCTGATGACCGGACGGCTTGCGATCGCGCACGACCTGTTCGAGGCCGCAGAGGTCGACGGCGCGAGCTGGTGGCAGAAATTCCGTTACATCACCTGGCCGTCGCTGCAGACCCTCTACATCACCTGCACGCTGCTCTCGATGATCTGGACGCTTGGCGACTTCAACAGCGTCTATCTGCTCACCGGCGGCGGCCCGGCCGACCTCACGCACGTGTTGTCGACACTCGGCATCCGCTATCTCCGGCTCGACCAGCTCTCGCTCGCGATGGCCTCCATCGTCTGCGCGATACCGTTCGTCCTGCCGCTGATGTACTTCATGATGAAACGGTTGTCGCGATGAAGCTTCCCTCTCTCCGTGACGTCGCGACCGAGGCGCGGCTGCTCCTGATCGGCATTCCCGTCCTGCTCTGGACGATGATACCGATCTATCACATGTTCCTGTTCGCGATCTCGCCGAAGGAGGACGCGTTCTCGGGCAAGCTGTGGCCGGATCATCCGACGCTGCACAACTTCGAAATCGTGTTCAAACAGCAGCATTACTTCCTGCGCGACTTCTATGTGCAGTTCTGGAATTCGCTGGTGATCGCGGCGGCCGTCGGCGTGCTGACACTGGTCATCGCGACCGCGGCGGCGTTCTCGATCTCGCGGCTGCGCGTGCCCGGCGGGCGCATCGTGATGAACCTCGCGCTGTTCACCTATTTCATCCCGGCGGCGTTCCTCGCGGTGCCGATGTATCGCACCATGGGCAATTACGGCCTGCTCAACAACCATTGGTCGCTGATCCTGGCCATGGTGACGATCGCCAGCCCTTACGCGATCTGGGTGCTCAAGCAGGCCTCCGACAAGCTGCCGGTCGAGCTGGACGAGGCCGCCGTGATGGACGGCGCGACGACCCTCCAGATCTTCCGCCTGGTCTATTTGCCGCTGATGATGCCCTCGTTGGTCGCGATCGGCACCTACGCGGTGCTGCTCGCCTGGAACGAATACCTCTACGCGTTCCTGCTGCTCTCGAACGACCGCGAGATCACACTGCCGGTCGCACTCGGCAACTTCCTGGCCGCCGACGACTCGCCGTGGGAGCTGCTGATGACGACCGGCTTCATCTACGCGCTGCCGCCGGCGGCGATCTACTATGCCTTCCGCCGCTACATGGTGGGCGGGCTCACGGCAGGTGCGGTGAAGTCCTGACGCAACAGGACGGATCCGGACGCCACAAGCAAGGCGCTCGCGCAGGCTAGCGGACAATTGCAAGTTGTTCGCGTCTGCTCTAACTTGCGTCCCGCAAAGCCAGCGGGGCGCTCATGCGCAGCAACGATGCACTCCATCTCGGCCTGATGCTCGGGGCGCTCGCGGCGTCCTATCTGGTGCCGTTCGAGCTGTTGCTGCTGGCCTATGTCGTGCTCGGCCCGGCGCATTATTTCACCGAGATCCCATGGCTGCACGATCGCAGCTACTATCTGCCTCACCGCGGGATAGCCGCTGTCCTGGCGATTGTCCCGTGGTCGCCGCCCTGATCGACAATGCGTCATGGTTCGGCTTTGCGATGTGGGGCGCGCTGGTCGTGTGCGCCATGCTGGCAGCCACCACCTCGGCGATCGAGAGCATGCTGCTGTTCATGGCGGCCATCGTGCTGTCCGCGATCATGTATTCGAGCGGGTCGTCACTCGCGGTCATCGGCATCCTGATTCCGACCCTGATCCACGTCTGCCTGTTCACGCTGATTTTCATGGTGCTCGGTGCCTACCGATCCGGCAGCCGCGTGCAGGCCGCGCTGGTGGCTGTCTACCTCGTCGCGATCGCCACGATCCTGCTGCTGCCGCCAACCGCCGAAATCCGGATCACGAGCTTTGCCCGCGTCGGACAGGATTATTTCGGCAATGTCGGCCCGGCGCTCGGCCGGCTGTTCGGCATGCCCGGACTCGTCCTCGATGTCAGGCTGACCAGCCTGCTCGCCTTCGTCTATACCTATCACTATCTCAACTGGTTCATCAAAGCCGACGTGATCCGCTGGACCGCTGTGCCAAAGGCGCGGCTGGTGGCGATGGCCGGCGACAGCGCCGTCTCGACCGCGCTGTACTTCTACGATTACGCCTTCGGCTTCACCTTCCTGCTGGCGCTGAGCCTGATCCACATCCTGCTCGAATTTCCGCTCGACAGCCTTGCGCTGCGGCAGCTTGGAGCTGCGGCTCAGGACGCGGTACGCGCATGGTTCACCGGACGAACGGCTACAGCGGCGCCGCGCTCTCGCCCTGCGAGCTCGACAATTTCGAGGCGAGCGAGGCGATCACGATGACGACCGCGATCAAGGCGATCACCAGCGTGCAGATCGCGTTGATCTCGGGCTTCACTCCCAGCCGCACCTCCGAATAGATCCGGATCGGCAGCGTCGCCGAGCCCGGGCCGGTGGTGAAGCTCGCGATCACGAGATCGTCCAGCGACAGCGTAAAGGCGAGCATCCAGCCCGCGACGATCGCGGGCGCGATCAGCGGCAGCGTCACGGCCACGAACGCGCGCACCGGATCGCAGCCTAGATCCATCGCGGCCTCTTCCAATGAACGGTCGAGCGAACCGAGGCGGGACTGCACGACGACGGCGACGAAGCACATCGTCAGCGTGGTGTGCGCGATCGTCACCGTCCAGAAGCCGCGCTCGGCATTCAGCGCCACGAACAGCAGCAGCAGCGACAAGCCGGTGATTACCTCCGGCATGACCAGCGGCGCATAGAGCATGCCGGAGAACAGGGTGCGGCCGCGGAACCGCTCGCCGCGCGACAGGGCCACTGCGGCGAGCGTGCCGATCAGGGTCGCAATGGTCGCCGACGAAACGGCGACGCGCAGGCTCATCCAGGCCGCCTCGATCATGGCGCGATCATTGAAGAACTCGTGATACCAGCGCAGCGACCAGCCACCCCACACCGTCACCAGCCGCGAGGCGTTGAAGGAATAGATGACGAGGATCAGGATCGGCAGATAGAGGAAGGCCAGACCCAGCGAGAGCGAGGCGACGTTGAAGCGGGACAGGCGGGAGACCTTGCGCATCGTCTCACCGACCCTGTTCCAGCTGACGCTTTTGCAGCCGTTCATACAGCAGTAGCGGCACCAGCAGCACCACCAACAGCACGATGGCCGCGGCCGAGGCGACCGGCCAGTCCTTGTTGGTAAAGAATTCGAGCCACAGCGTCTGGCCGATCATCAGGGAATTGGAGCCGGCCAGGAGATCCGGAATGACGAACTCGCCGACGATGGGGATGAAGCATAGCAGCACGCCGGCGCCGACGCCGGGCAGCGACAGCGGGAAGGTGACCAGCCAGAACACCTGCCAGCGCGGCGCGCCGAGATCGGAGGCGGCCTCCTCCAGCACCGGCTCCATTTTCGCCAGCGTGGCGTAGAGCGGCAGGATCATGAACGGCAGATAGGAATAAACGATGCCGATATACATCGCGCTGTCGGTCGAGAGCCACACCACCGGCTGGCCGACCAGATGCAGCGCCAGCAGGATCTGGTTGAGCAGTCCGTCGTGCTGGAGGATGTTGATCCAGGCATAGATGCGGATCAGGAACGAAGTCCAGAACGGCACGATCACCAGCACCATCGCTACGGCCTGCCAGCGCGCCGGCAGCCGCGCCATGCCGTAGGCGATGGGATAGCCGATCAGGAGCAACAGCGCGGTCGCGGTGACGGCGACTGTGAGGCTACGCACATAGGCGAACACGTAGATGTCGTCGGAGGCGAGCAGCTTGAAATTGTCGGTCGAGAGCGCGGCAAAGGCGGCCTTCAGCGCCCCCCATCCCGCCATCAGGTCGAACACCGGCTCGTAAGGCGGCTGCGCGATCGCCGTCTGCGACAGGCTGATCTTCAGCACGAAGCCGAACGGCACCAGGAAGAACAGCACCATCCAGACATAGGGCGCTATCGCGGCAAGGCGAGCCGGTCGCGCAAAAATGCGGCGCGCGCTCATGACGGCAGCACCACGCAGTCGTCGGGCGTGAACCAGGCGACGACAGGCTGGTTCAGGCTGTAGGCATCGACGTCGAGGCGCGCGCTGTTGGCGACCGAAGCCTGCAGCATCCCGCCGGCGTCGAGCTTTACCTTGTAAGTGGTGGTGCCGCCGAGATAGCAGATGTCGGCGATCATGCCGTCCAGCTGGTTGATCGCCGTTTCATGACCGGCTTCCCTCACGGGACCACGGCGCGACAGCTTGACCTTCTCGGGGCGGATCGCGACCGATAATCTGACCTCGCCGAGCGGCTCGCGCGGCTCCGCGACCACCAGCGGTCCCGCATCGCGCGTGCCGATGACCAGACGATGACCGTCGCGCAATTTGGACTCGGCGTCGAACAGGTTGATGTCGCCGACAAACTCCGCGATCCAGCGCGAGCGTGGCGCCTCGTAGAGCTCGCGCGGGCTCGCGACCTGCGCGAGCTTGCCGTCCCTCATCACGCCGATCCGGCTCGCCATCGTCATCGCCTCTTCCTGGTCGTGGGTGACGATGATGAAGGTCATGCCGAGCCGGCGCTGCAGCTCCATCAGCTCGCCTTGGGTGCTTTCGCGCAACTTCTTGTCCAGCGCTGCGAGCGGCTCATCGAGCAGAAGGAGCTGCGGGCGTCGCGCCAGTGCGCGCGCCAACGCCACGCGCTGGCGCTGACCGCCGGAGAGCTGGTCGGGCTTGCGCTTCTCGAGCCCGTCGAGCTTCACAAGCGCAACCATCTCCGCGACACGCGTGGCAATGTCGACGCGCGCCATGCCGGCGCGCTTCAGGCCGAAGGCGATGTTGTCGCGCACCGACAGGTGCGGAAACAGCGCGTAGTTCTGGAACATCATGTTGATCGGCCGCTCATGCGGCAGCGCCTGCGCGATGTCCTTGCCGCCGAGCAGGATACGGCCTTGATCCGGCGCTTCGAAGCCGGCGAGCATGCGCAGCAGCGTGGTCTTGCCGCAGCCGCTCGGCCCGAGCAGTGCAAAGAACTCGCCGGCCTTGATGTCGAGCGACACGCCATCCACGGCACGGAACGTCCCGAACGCCTTGGCGACGCCCTCAATGCGCAGCAGCGGCTCGCCGGCCGCGAACTGCCTCTCTCCGACCGCCTCCGCAATAGCGTCTGTTCCGGGCAACTCGTCAGTCATGGTCCCTGCCAACCCCAATCCCGCCGCACGCTAGCGGCCGATCGTTCCTCACTCAACCGGTTAGAGGCGGTTCGTTCACATCGGATTCGCCATGAACGCAGCCAGCGCATCGCATCCCTCCGCCGACATCGTCAGGCCGAGCTTGGAGCGGCGCCACAGGATGTCCTCGGGAAAACGCGCCCATTCGTGGGTCACGAGATAGCGCACCTCCGCGCCGGTCAACTCGGGACCGAAGGCGGGGCCGAGATCGTCGCGGGTCTTCGCCTCGGCAAGCACAGCCGATAACCGCGAGCCATAGGCCGCGACGAGGCGTTGGGCCTGCGTCTCCGACAAAAAGCGCCAGCGGTCGCGCGCAAGATCGACCTCGGTGTCGAAACGATCCCAGGCAAAATCTCCGCCCGGCAGCGCAGCGCCAGCCGTCCAGGGCGGCGACATCGGATAGAACGGCGTCAACTTCGCCACCGCGCGCTCCGCCCGCAGGCGCGAGGTGGTGACGTCACCGCCGAACATCGTGATCAGCGGCGCCTTGCGCCGCCGCGCGTGGAACAGCGTCGTGCCGTCACGTCGGCGCGCGGACGCAAGCGTCAGGTTGACGCCGGAGACCGCGCGCACCACGTCGGTCGGGGCGACACGCTCGCGGAAATAGCGACTGGCCGCTTCGCAGAGGTAGCCGATGTCGGCCCCCGGCATCGCGACGATCGCGGGATCGCCGGTGAAATCGTGCGTGACTGTGCCGATCAGCGTGAAATCGCGTTCGACAGGGCTCGCGAAGATCAACCGGCCATCGCTGTTCTGGAAAACGTAGACGTTATCGGAATCGAACAACCGCGGGACGATGATCTGGCTCATCTGCATCGCCGCCGTGGCGGGTTGCGGCTGCCGCAGCACGGTCTCGGCGACCATCGATGTCCAGCCGCCGGTGGCATTGGCCAGTGCCCGGGCCGTTATCGTGCGGCGATGGCCGCGGTCGACCACCGCGAGCCGCCATGTGTCGGTTCGGTCGGCGCGCACACAGCGCGCTCCAGTCCGAATCACGGCGCCGCGCTCGGCCGCATCCAGTGCCGTGAGCGCGACCAGTCGGGAATCGTCGACGACGCAGTCCGAATATTCGAAGGCCGTGCCGAACGGTCGCTTCAGCGCGTTGCCGACCGGATGATGCGTGATGTCGAGGACCGCCGTTGCAGGCAGGCCGCTCCGGCTGGTGAGGCTGTCGTAGAGGAACAGGCCAACGCGCAGCAGCCATGGTGGGCGCTCGTCGGAATGCGCCGGGATCACGAATCGCATCGGCCGAACCAGATGCGGCGCGATCCGAAGCCAGGTCCGCCGTTCGGCGAGCGCCCGGCGCACCCGTCGGAAGCCGCGCCGTTCCAGGACCGAGAGATCGCCATGGATCAGCCGCGGTGTTGCCGAGGACGCTGCGCCGCCCAGATCGCCCTGCTCCAACAGGATGACCCGCAGGCCGCGGCCGGCAGCATCGCGCGCGAGGCTGACACCGTTCAGGCCGCCGCCGATGATCGCAAGGTCGTAATCCGCCATGAGGCCGTCGAATGAGAGCGAAAGAAGCGCCCACCCTCACTAGCCGGTCTTGAGCGCGAGCTCCATGACTTCGGCGCGGCCGACGAGGCCGGCATATTTCCCGATCGGCAAGGGCTTGCCGAGCAGATAGCCCTGCACGCCGTCACATCCTTCCGCGGCGAGGAAGGCGAGTTGTTCGAGCGTCTCGACGCCCTCGGCAACGATCGACATGTCCAGGCCATGGCCGAGATCGATCACCGCGCGTACGATCGCCGCCGATTGCGGGTTGCGGCCGAGATTGATGATGAAGGCGCGGTCGATCTTGATCTTGTCGAACGGGAACGCCTGGAGATAGCTCAGCGAGGAATAACCGCTGCCGAAATCGTCCATGGAAATGCGCACGCCGAGCGCCTTGAGCCGGCGCAACAGCGCAAGACCACGATCAAAGTCCTCGATCAGCACGCCCTCGGTGATCTCGAGTTCCAGTCGGCCGGGTGCGAGACCCGTCTCGATCAGGATGGAATGGACGAGCCCGACCACGTCGCCGTGCATGAACTGCGCCGGCGACAGGTTGACCGCGATCTGAAGCGGCGTCGGCCAGGACGCTGCCTCGCGGCAGGCCTCGCGCAGGATCCACTCGCCCATCTCGACGATCAGGCCGCTTTCCTCCGCGATCGGAATGAATTCGACCGGGGAGACCTGGCCGCGCACCGGATGTTGCCAGCGCGCCAGCGCCTCGAAGCCGATGATCTCGCTCTCCGCAACGCTGTGGCCCGCGGCTCCCTGCGGCTGGAAGGCGAGCGAGAGCTCGCCGTTCTTGATCGCCATCGAGAGGTCCTGGTGCAGTACGCGGCGATCGCGAATCTGCTGGTCCATCTCCGGCTGGAACAGGCTGATCGTGCCGCGCGATTTCTGCTTGGCGCGGAACAGCGCCGCGCCGGCATTGGCGAGCAGCGAGGCGGCGTCGGCGCCGTTGTGCGGGAAGATCGACATGCCGGTGGTGACACCGGCGCGGACCGGGCGGCCGTCGATCTGGAATTCCTCGGCGATGGCTTTACCGATCTGCTGCGCCAGCGCGAGACCTGCCTCCGGCTGCTTGCCGTCGATGATCAGGCCGAACTCGTCGCCGGACAGGCGCGCCACCACGCCGCCGCGCGCGGAATCTTGGAGCCGCTGGGCCACCTCGACCAGGAGCTTGTCGCCGTGCGCATGACCGAAGACGTCGTTGACCTCCTTGAGGCCGTCGAGATCGACACACAGAACCGCGAACTCTTCGCCGGTGCCCTCGCAGGCCTCGATCATCTGGGTCAAAGCCTGCAGGAAAGCGGCACGGTTCGGCAAATCTGTGAGGCCGTCGTGATAGGCCATGTGCGCCATGCGCGACTCGGTCTGCCGGCGATCGGTGACGTCCTCGTGGGTCTTGATCAGATATTGCGGCTCGCCGGTGTCGCTCAGCACGGTGGCACGGCGGGTGAGGAACAGCCGCAGCCCGTCCTTGGTGGAAATCGGGTGCTCTTCGGTGATCATCCCGCGCTTCTTGATCGCGGCTTCGTCGCGCGCGATGATCAGCTTGGCTTCCTTGGGATTGAAGATGTCGGACGCGGTCAGGCCCGTGGCTTCCTCGCGCCTGCGGTTGAGGATCGTCTCCGCGCTGCGGTTGGCGAGCAGATAGCGACCGTCCTTGACCTGCTCGACGATCAGGGCCACCGGGATGTTGTCGACCACGAGCTCCAAGAACTTCTTCGTGCTCTCCAGCTCCTGCGACAGCGAGCGGCGGTCGGTAATGTCCTCGAACACCACCAGCAGAAATTCAGGCTTGTTGCTCTCGTTGCGAACCACGATCCGGATCGAGGCTACCATGCGCTGGGTCGCGCCGCGCTCGACCTCGAATTCGTTGCGGTACTGGCCGGCGGGCGCGATGAGCGCCGCCCGATCGGTCGCCTCGATGGTGGCCGCCGAATTTGGCCCGAACAGCTCGCGCGCGTTCTTGCCGACAACCTGGTCCCGCGAAAATCCCCAGAAGCGCTCATAGGCGCTATTGGCGAAGATGTAGCGACCATCATCGATGTTCTTCGCGGCCACGCAGGCCGGCACGTGGTCCAGCAATGTTTCCAGGAACTGCTTGGTGGAGGCGAGTTGCCGAGACAGCCTGCGCTGCTCGCTGACGTCCAGATGCGTCGCCACCGAGCCGCCATTGGGCAGCACGAAATACTTCACCAGGATGGCCCGGCCGTCCGGCAGTTCGGTGATCAGGCCGTTGGTGCTTGCCGCTTCCTCGTAAAACTCCTCGTCGGAGGCGCCGCCGAGCACTCCGCGCTTGCGTCGCAGCTCAAGGATGTCATGGCCGGTCATTCCGGCCCAGATGTCCGACCGCATCAGGCCGTAGATATCGAGATAGCGGTCGTTGCAGAAGATGATGCGCCGTTGCGCATCCGTCATCACCACGCCCTGGTTAAGGTTGTTCATCGCGGATGAGACGAAGGCATTGCGCCGCAGCTGCAGGCGCCTGGTCCGGCGCAGCGAGGAATGGATCCACAGCGCGACCGCGACGAGGAACGAGCAGATCACGACGCCGGCGATCAGGGCTTCCCAGATCACGTCGGGATCGAGGTGGCCGAGATAGCTCGGAGGAGTGAAGCTGTCGGAGAGGGCAAAGGCGCGCGCAGGCGCCACCGCTGCGACCAGGCACACGACGGCCTGCACCGCAATCGGAAGCGCGCTGCCCGCGTGCCAGTTCTTCTCAGCCATCAGCCACCCGCGATTTCAACGTCGGATTGTCTGGCCTCGCGGGTTTGGATCGGGTAAACGCCTGTACGCGCAACGGAAAAATGTGGCATCAAATACGGCAATTGCCCTGACATGATAAATGCTTCCTTAACGGAAAACGCCCCCGCGCCGCCGTCCCCAGGCGTGAGGCCATCGTCGCTTCGAACGGACGTCCTGCACAACCATGGATAGGGTCGACTGCGTTGTCATCGGAGCCGGCGTGATCGGGCTCGCGGTGGCTCGAAAGCTGGCGCAGGCCGGGCGCGAGGTGATCGTGCTCGAGGAAGCCGATGCCATCGGCACCATCACCTCCTCGCGCAACAGCGAGGTGATTCATGCCGGCATCTACTACCGCGCCGGAAGCTGGATGGCGCGCATGTGCGTCGACGGCAAGCACGCGCTCTACCGTTACTGTTCCGAGCGCGGCATCCCGCACAGGAATTGCGGCAAGCTGATCGTCGCGACCAATCCGAAAGAGACCGAGAAGCTGCAATCGATCAAGGCGCATGCCGAGGCCAACGGCGTGCTCGACATGCAGCTGCTCGCGGGCGATGCGGCATCTGCGCTGGAGCCGGCGCTCGCCTGCGACGCCGCGCTGCTGTCGCCGTCGACCGGCATCATCGACAGCCACGCCTACATGCTCTCGCTGCGCGGCGAAGCCGAGGACGCGGGCGCGGCCTTCGCGTTTCACACCCCGCTGATCCGTGCCAAGGCAACCGCCGGCGTGATCGAGATCGAGGCGGGCGGCGAAGCGCCGATGACGCTGCAATGCAGCCTCCTCGTCAACGCCGCCGGGCTCTCGGCGACCGCGGTGGCGCGCAACATCGAGGGCATGCCGCTGGAACGGATTCCGACGGCCTACCTCGCCAAGGGAAACTACTTCAGCTGCAATGCCAGGGCGCCGTTCTCGCACCTGATCTATCCGGTGCCAGAGCCCGGTGGCCTAGGGGTGCATCTGACGCTGGACATGGCAGGGCAGGCACGTTTCGGCCCCGACGTCGAGTGGATCGAAACGATCGACTATGAGGTCGATCCGTCGCGCGCCGAACGCTTCTACCCGGCCATCCGCAAATACTGGCCGACGCTGCCTGACGGCGCGCTCATGCCGAGCTATTCGGGCATCCGTCCGAAGATCGTGCCGCCGGCGGTGGCCACGCAGGATTTCTTGATGCAAGGTCCGCGCGATCACGGCGTCGAAGGCCTGATCAATCTGTTCGGCATCGAGTCGCCGGGATTGACGTCATCGCTCGCGATCGCGGATCACGTCGCCGAGCTCGCAAACATCTAGTGTTCTAAAGCGAAGTGGATTGCGGTTGCGCGTGAAGAACCGCGCCCAGACACGAATCTAGAGCCGCGCAAATCCTTGCACGATGCACCTCGCAGCAGGGATGAGCGCAAAGGCTCCCATCCCTGCCAGAAAGGGTACGTTCAACTCTACGCTGTTGCAGGGGTTACTAGTGGAGCGTGTCGCCGTGCCTGAGACGCTCGATCTGGTCCTTGACCATCAACTTCCGGCGCTTCAACTCAACAATTTGCAGGTCGTCTGTTGAAAGGTGCACGAGAGCTTCGTGCAATTCGTTTTCGAGAGTTTTATGCTTCCGTTCCAATTCAACCAGATGTGCCTGAATTGTCATTCGAAACCTCCTCGGTAGGGGGGAACCTTGGATTCGACCGGACAACGAAGTGTACATCACCGATTCGTTCTGTCGATGGGGTATCCGTCGTCGCACTGTCATTTTTGAAAATTCATATGTAACGAAGCGTGAGTAAGGGAACCACGCGGGATAAATCCGTGATATCAATGCGCTTGCGCAACTCGGGAGCGACCGCAGAAATATCTCGCGGGAGATCGACGCGGGACAGCCCGAGATCGCTTGCGATCACGGCGCGCAAGGACGATAGTTTCCACAGGGCATCCACAGCCTTAATCTCACGCCTATCGGTTTTTCGGCCACCGCAGACATGACCAATGAAGATGCGCGCGAACTCGAATCCGAGCTCGCCCGGTTGCACCAGGAACACCGAGATCTCGATGCGGCGATCGATGCACTGCATCAATCGCCCGCCCCCGACCTGTTGCGGTTACAGCGGTTGAAGAAACGCAAACTGTTGTTGCGTGACCGTATCGCGTTCATCGAAGACCAGATCACGCCCGACATCATCGCCTGATCCACAGGTAGAACTTTAGGGCGGCCCCGCCGCACCTGAATCCGCTTGACTCGAAAGGAACAAAATAAGAACATTTGAGCACCAACGCCCCGGAAAACCGTCCAAGGAAAACGCAGATGTCGGCAACCGTCCTTCTCGACAACAGCCATTATGAACAGGCCTGCGATCAGGCGATCGCGATGTGCGACGGCAATCTGCGCAGCACCATCAAGGCGCTAATCATGGCCAACGAATATCTGGAGGCCGAGCTGGAGGAATTGCAGGCGGCGATTTCCGCCGGCTGCATTCCGGAGACCTCGCGCAGCAAGATGCGGAGCAAGAGCAGCGCCGCCTGAGCTGTCAACTATCGGAGCCGACCATGTCCGATGTCACCTACTACGTTGCATTACCCTTCCTCACCGACGAGGACGGATCGCCGGTCGCAGGTGCGGCCGAGGAATGCCAGAGCGTGGCGGCCGCGTTACGGCGCGCCGAGATTATGTCGCACGGCGCCGGCCACACCGGCGCGGTCGCGTTCAGCCGCAGCGGCGATCCCATGACCGGCGAATTCGGTGACGCCAAACTGCTCCGCAGCTTCGGCAACGTACCGAAAGACCTCGGCACGCTGTAATTAGCTGCTGACGAGCCTGATGCGCGGCTCGTGTCGCCGATGGGCCTTGCGCACATACATGGCAGCATCGGCCTCCTCCAGGGCGCGCGCGGCGTCGGACTGCACTCCGAGCAGGGCGACCCCGGCGGAGGCGCCCGCGCTCACGTGCTGGCCGCGAAAGACAAAGGACAATTCGTCGATGGCCTGCTCGAAGGCCGCGGCCTTCGCCTTGGCGTCGGTCTCGCTGAGGTTCCAGAGCAGCAGCGCGAACTCGTCGCCGCCGAGCCGGCCGACCACATCCGAGGCGCGGATCTGCCGCGTCAGCGTGGTGGCAATCGCCTTCAGCACCTCGTCGCCGGCCGCATGGCCGAAGGAATCGTTGATCGGCTTCAGCCGATCGACGTCGAGCACGATAAGGGCGCCGCTGGCGCTGTAGCGCTTCATGTAGGCGACGGCGCGTGCGAGCTCGCGTTCGAAGCCGCGCCGGTTCGGAATTTCGAGCAGGAAGTCGGTGTCGGCGGCCGCCTCCAGCTCCGCGACCCGCCGCAGCGCCCCCTTGAGCTTGCTCCGGAGGTCACGGATGGTCGCGTTGATGGCCGGCTTGATGGTCGCCTTGGCGCCGTCATCGGCAGACGCTTCGCGCCGCGGCGGCCTGCTCGGACGCCGCGCTGGACTCTTGGCGGGACTCTTGGCCGGACTCTTGCCCTGACGCTTGAGAGCAACTTTGGAGCGACCGGCGCCGATTTTCGGGCCCTTTTTGGCCTTCGCAGCGCTCGCCCTTTTCGGTTTCTTCATGGGCATCCTGCTCAATGAAGGCTTGCGGGGATTCACCAAGACAGGATAGTGCATTCCCTTCTCCTTGCCACCGCCTTGCGAGCCACCGGCCGGAACCGCTAATCTGGCCTATCTTCCTGTTTTTCGAGCACAATTGACGTCATGACCGCGCCAATCGCCATCATCATGGGAAGCCAGTCGGACTGGGACACGATGCGGCATACCGCCGACACGCTTGCAGCGCTCGGCGTTGTCACCGACACCCGCATCGTTTCGGCACACCGCACCCCCGACCGGCTGTTTGCGTTCGCCAAGGGCGCCAAGACGGCTGGTTACAAGGTCATCATCGCCGGCGCGGGTGGCGCAGCCCATCTGCCCGGCATGGCGGCGGCGCTCACGGAACTGCCCGTGTTCGGCGTTCCCATCGAATCCCGGACGCTCAAGGGCATCGATTCGCTCTATTCGATTGTCCAGATGCCCGCAGGCATCCCGGTTGGCACCCTCGCCATCGGCAAGGCCGGCGCCATCAATGCGGCGCTGCTGGCGGCAGCCGTGCTGGCCTTGTCCGACCCGGCCTTGTCCGACCGCCTCGCCGCCTGGCGCAAGGCGCAGACCGAGGCCGTTGCCGAGCGCCCGGAGGACAAGGCGTGACTGACGCAAAGCAGTTGAAGCTGAAACCCGGCGACACCATTGGCATCCTCGGCGGCGGACAATTAGGGCGGATGCTGGCGATGGCGGCGGCCCGGCTCGGCCTGCGCTGCCAATTGTTCTCGCCCGATCCGGACTCACCGGCCTTCGACGTCGTCCTGAATGCGACCTGCGCCGAATATGCCGATGTCGAAGCGCTCGAGCTGTTCGCCAACGACGTGGACGTCATCACCTACGAATTCGAGAACGTGCCGTCCGCGGCCGCGATGGTGCTGGATGCTCGCCGCCCGGTGCTGCCCAACCGCAAGATCCTCGAGACCACCCAGGACCGGCTCGCCGAGAAGGATTTCGTGACGCGGCTGGGCATCGGCACCGCAGCCTATGCCGACGTCACCTCGGTCCCGTCGTTGCGCGAGGCGATCGCCAGGATCGGCCTTCCGGCGGTGCTGAAGACCCGCCGCTTCGGCTATGACGGCAAGGGCCAAGCCATCATCCGCGAGGGCGACGACATTGCGAAAGTGTGGACCAGTCTCGCCACCAAATCGGCGATCCTGGAAGCCTTCGTGCCCTACGAACGTGAGATTTCCGTCATCGCCGCCCGCTCGGCCACAGGCCAGGTCGAGTGTTTTGACGTCACCGAAAACGAGCACCGAGATCACATCCTGAAGATCTCCCGTGCGCCCGCCCGGATCCAGGACGAGCTCGCCGAGGAAGCGCGGAGCATTGCCGGCAAGATCGCGGGCGCGCTCGATTATGTCGGCGTGCTTGCCGTCGAGATGTTCGTGCTCGCCAACGGCACCGGACCCAAGGTGCTGGTCAATGAGATCGCTCCGCGCGTGCACAATTCCGGACACTGGACGCTCGACGGTGCGTCCGTCTCGCAGTTCGAGCAGCACATCCGCGCCATTGCCGGCTGGCCTCTCGGCAAGCCCGTGCGCCACGGCGAAGTCGTCACCATGACCAATCTGATCGGCGACGAGATCAACGACTATGACAAGTGGCTGAGCGTGCCGGGCGCGACCGTGCACATCTACGGCAAGGGCGCGCCGCGTCCCGGCCGCAAGATGGGCCACGTCACTGAAGTGCGACCCACGACTGGCAAGTAACGGGACCGCGGCACATGCCGCGATCCCGCTTTGCAGCTACGCCGTCTTCGCGCCCGCGACGACGCCAGAGGGTTCGTCGCTGAGCCAGCGATAGATCACCCCGCCCAGCGCGCCGCCGATCAGAGGCGCGACCCAGAACAGCCAGAGCTGCGACAGCGCCCAGCCGCCGACGAACAGCGCGGGACCCGTGCTGCGCGCCGGGTTCACCGAGGTGTTGGTGACGGGGATGCTGACGAGATGGATCATCACCAGCGCGAGCCCGATCGCCAGCGGTGCAAAGCCCGCCGGCGCGCGGCCGTGAGTGGCGCCCATGATGATGAACAGGAACATCATGGTCATCACCACCTCGGTGAGGAAGCATACCATCATGCTGTACTGGCCGGGAGAATGGGCGTCGTAGCCGTTGGACGCGAAGCCCTTGCTGACGTCGAAGCCGGGAGCTCCGCTTGCGATGACGTAGAGCAGCCACGCGGCCACGATCGCGCCGGCCACCTGTGCGATCACATAAGGTAGAATCTGCCCGGCCGGAAAGCGCCCGCCGGCGGCGAGACCGACGGTGACGGCCGGATTGAGATGGCAGCCTGAGATGTGGCCGATCGCATAGGCCATGGTGACCACGCTCAGCCCGAATGCCAGGGAGACACCGACCAGACCGATGCCAACCTGCGGAAAGCCGGCTGCGATCACCGCACTTCCGCAACCTGCGAATGTGAGCCAAAAGGTGCCGATAGCTTCGGCTGCGTATTTCTTCATATCCATGTGTCGTCCCCTGCTTTCAAAGATTCCGGAACAAAGCTCCGAAAACGGCCCCACCCTTGGCGTCAAATCTCCCAAATCAGGGCCGCACAGAGGTATTTCGCCTCATTTAATGGCTGAACTTGGCCCGAAAACCCGCTTGGCCGGTGGACATCCCAGGTTTTGTCTGATACATCCGCGCCCTCAAGGTTAAGGGCTTGTGCGTTTCGCCATCCCCTTTGACTTACCAGAATTCAAATCCGATCCACTGAAGAGGATGCCGCGTGCAGGTTCTCGTTCGCGATAACAATGTCGATCAAGCTCTCAAGGCGCTGAAGAAGAAGATGCAGCGCGAGGGTATTTTCCGCGAGATGAAGCTCCGCGGTCACTACGAAAAGCCCTCCGAGAAGAAGGCCCGCGAAAAGGCCGAAGCCGTGCGTCGCGCACGCAAGCTGGCCCGCAAGAAGCTGCAGCGCGAAGGCCTGCTGCCGATGAAGCCGAAGCCGGTTTTCGGCGCTGGCCCCGGCGGTGATCGTGGCGGTCGCGGCGGCCCGGGTGCCGGTGCAAGTGCCGGTCCGCGCGGACCGCGCTGATTTACCGGACTTGAGACACATCAGTTTTCGATGACGCGGGCCCCTGGCCCGCGTTATTGTTTTGTGAGCGGTGCCTTCCTGGGATGGGGCACTACCGATGCGGCACTGGCGCGAGCGAACCGTAGATGGCCTCCCCTTTCCCCAAGCGCGGCTTGGCGCGGTTACGCCAGATCCTGCTGCAGCCGTTTGCGCTGGCTTTGATGGGAATCTCGCTGTGCGGCTGCTCCTTCGACCTGGGGTCGCTGACGCCGGAGAAGGACAAGCCGCAGGAGGCACCCAAGGCGGCTACGACCGCCGAGAACGTGGTCAGCGCCAGCAATGTCAGCGAAGCCCAGGCCCATACGGCAAAGGCCCAGGCCCTGGCAAAGTCCGGCGACGCAGCTGCTGCGCTCGATGAATTCAATCACGCGGTCGGACTCGATCCCTACAATGCGCAGGCGCTCTATGGCCGCGCCCTGATCTATCAGGGCAAGAACCAGCACGACTTCGCCATCGCCGATTTCAGCGCCGCAAGCGGACTCAACCCGCAGAAGGTCGAGCCGCTGCTCGGCCGCGCCATCAGCTATCTCGCCCTCAGCAAGGTCAAGGAGGCCGCGGCGGATCTGGATGAGGCTTCCGAGGCCGATCCCCACAATGCCCAGGTCTGGACCATACGCGGGCAAGCCTATGAACGGCTGGGCGACAGGACCAAGGCGGCGGCGTCCTACACCAAGGCGGTCTCGCTTCGTCCACGCGACGACGCCGCCCGCAGCGGCCTTGCCCGCGTCGGCGGCTGACGATCCTGGCGCAGCGCAGGCGCCGTCTTAATCCGGGGTGACGCTCTTCGGCAGAACGGAGTGGAACATGGACTTGACGCCCGACAGCATGTCTTCGGCGACATTGGTCTTCGGCCGCGGCATGGACCCGCCGGCATCGGCGCGTAGATCGAGCGGGGGCGCAATCATCGGGACCGGAATATCAGCCGGAGGCGTCAGCCGACTCGGGTTCTCGTTGCCGACCGAGGCCGTGTAGGGCGGGCTCGCCTGCGACGAGCCGCCATTACCATAGGCCTCGGCTGCGGGCGTCGAGACCGTGATCGGCGGCGGCAACGGACGCACCGTTGACGGATCCAGAGGGATGATACGCGGGGCCTCCGGAGTGCGGGCGGCTTCGCGCACCGCAGGCTCCTGAGTCTTCTCGGGCGGCTTGGCCTCCGAAGACTTGGTCTCAACCGACTTGGCTTCAATCGACTTGGCCTCAACCGCTTTGCCCTCAGGCGACTTACGCAGGCGCTCGATCGCGGCGCGCACGAGATCATTGGCGTCGGGGGTGGCGGCCGGCGCGGCAGCAGCCGGCGCCGAATTAGCCTCCACCACCGGGGTGGCGGGAGCGGGTGCACTGACGGCCGGGGTGGACTTGGCGACTGCCTTGTCGCGCGCGGACGGCTTGCCGCGCGGGGTGGCCTCGGCCGGCGCCACGTCCGCCGTAGAAGTCTTCGACTCCGCGGTGGGCTGATCGGCAGCCTTCTCGGCCGCCGGCTTGTCCGCCACCTTCTTCTCGGAAATGCCCTTGGCCTTGACGCCTGGCGCGGGCAGGTTTGCCAGATCGGCGGGCTTGCCGTTCTTGCCAGCCTCGGCGGGCGCCATCACGGCCGCGGGTGCATCCGCCGCCGGCTTGGCGTTGATGTAATGATTAACGATGTATGCCCCGATGATCGTTGCGAGCACCGAGGGGAAGATGTCCATCGAGATTTTAGCGATGTATTTCAGCATTCCGGCCACTCCCCGCGCGATCTGATGCGGGAACTTTGAGGCATAGTGAGGGATCAACTGCGACGGATCAATGGCAAAGGGGTACGCCGGAATTACGGCTTCAGCTCGACCTCAAGGAACACGATCTCGGTTGCGGTTTCGTTAAGCACGTCGTGCTTGACGCCGGCCTTGCGAAAATAGGATTTTCCGGCCGCGAGCTGTGCCTTGGACCGCTCGCCACTGGGTGCCACGATGGTCATTTCCCCTGCGACCACGGGAACAATGACGTAGTCCATGCCGTGGGTGTGATGCCCGGTGGCGCTGTTTGGCGCGAGCCGCCACTCGGTCACCCGAACCTGCTCATTGTCGACCTGAACTTCGGACTTGGCGGCAAGCATCGGAACTCTCCTGGGGGCACGTCCGGAAAACCGGTTCAGGGCACGAAAACCATGAACACGTAGACGGCAAATACCACCATATGGACCAGCCCGAACAGGACATTGGTCCTGCCCGTACCGAAGGTCAGCATGCTCAAAAAGAAGGTCAGGAGCAAAAGCACGCTGCCCTGGTCGCTGAGGCCGAGCGTGAGCTCCTTGTCGAGCGCATAGGTTGCGACACCGACGGCCGGGATGGTCAGCCCGATGGTGGCGAGCGACGAGCCGAGCGCGAGATTGATGCTCTTCTGGAGGTCGTTCTTGCGGGCGGCCGACACGGCCGCGACGCCTTCCGGCAGCAGGATCAGGAGCGCGACCAGAAGTCCGGCAAAGGCAGGCGGCGCACCGATCCTGGCCCCAACGGCATCGACGACCAGCGAGAATTTCTTGGACAGCAGCACGACCGCCAGCAGCGCAATCAGCAGCAGCACGACGCTGAGCACCATGGTCCGGCCCGACCGATGCCCCTCGCCGCTGCCGCCATCCGCCCGCTCGTGAACGAAGTAATCCTTGTGCAGCACGGTCTGGGTGTAGAGAAACACCCCATACAGCGCGAGCGTGACCACGTCGACGAAGCCGAGTTGAACCGCCGAATAAACCGGGCCCGGCGTGGTCGTCGTGTAGTTCGGCATGATCAGAGTGATGGTCGCGAGCGCGAACAGCACGCTGAGATAGACGTTGGCGCCGGAGAGCTGAAAGCCCTGCTCGCGATACCGCAGGCCGCCGATGAAGATGCAGAGCCCGACGAGGCCATTGCAGACGATCATGACAACGGCGAACACGGTGTCGCGCGCAAGTTCCGGGGCAGGCTTGTCGCCCAGCATGATCGTGGTGATCAGCGCCACCTCGATGATGGTCACCGCGAGCGTCAGCACCAGCGTGCCGTAGGGTTCGCCGACCCGCTCGGCGATCATTTCGGCATGATGGACCGCGGCAAACACCGTGCCGAACAGGATGACGAGGAGCAGGAGGGCGAAGACGAGCCCGCCGAACGACAGCGTGAACACATAGTCCGTCGCGCTGACGGCCACGAACAGCAGCACGGCCAGCGCCGGAAAGATCCAGGCCGACCGAGGCATCGGATTATGCGCGCTCATCCATCGGCTCCAATCGTCTCAGCCGAGCAGTAGCAAATCGGGCGGCAGATTCAATGCCAGCGCAGGATCGGCGCGAACGGTAGTAGCGTCAGCAGCAAGAATAGCGGGATCAGCACCGCGCTGGCACGCACGAAATAACCGAAGAAGCTCGGCATCTCGATGCCGTTCTCGCTCGCAATGCTGCTCACCATGAAGTTCGGCGCATTGCCGATATAGGTGAGCGCGCCCATGTAGACTGCTCCCATGGAGATGGAGGCGAGCGTGCCCGAAAGCTCGTGCATCAGCACCTGCGGGTCGCCGCCGGCGAGCTCGAAGAACAACAGATAGGTCGGCGCATTGTCGAGGAACGCCGACATCAGGCCGGTGAACCAGAAATAGGCAACCTCGCGCGGCGCGCCGTCCGGCCCGGTCACAGCCGACAACAGCCAGGCGAACGCGCCGTGATGGCCGGCATCGAGCATGGCAATGACCGGGATGATCGCGATAAAAATGCCGGCGAACAGCTTTGCGACTTCGCGGATCGGCTCCCAGGTGAAGCCGTTGGCCTGCCTGTGCTCGTCCGGCGTCAACCACACCGACAGGGCCGCTATCGCCAGCAGCGCCGCGTTGCGGGCAATGTCTTCCAGCTCCAGCCTGGTTCCGAGAATGTCGAAGGCGATGCCGGACTTCCACATCGCCGAGGCCAGCAGGCTCGCGACGATGGCTGCGATCAGCACCAGGTTGACGAGGCCGCGGATGCGGACCGGCTTCGCGGCGCCGGCGGCGCCGAGCAAGGGTTCGCTACGGAAGCGCCAGACGTCGATGACGACGAAGATCGCGAGCAGCAGTCCGGCAACGATCGCCGTCTGCAGCCAGATGGTCCGCGTGGTCCAGAAGAAGTCGACGCCATGCAGGAAACCGACGAACAGCGGGGGATCGCCGAGCGGGCTCAGCGCGCCGCCGACATTGGCGACCAGGATGATGAAGAAGATGACGACATGGGCGTTGTAGCGCCGCGGCCGGTTGGCGCGGATCAGAGGGCGGATCAGGATCATGGCCGCCCCGGTGGTGCCGACGACGCTCGCCATCGCCGTACCGAGCGCGAGGATGCCGGCGTTGGCCGCCGGGGTCGCCTTGATGTCGCCCGTCACGAGAATGCCCCCCGCCACGACATAGAGCGAGAACAGCAGCACGATGAAGCCGAGATATTCGGCGAGCATGGCGTGAACGAGCGCAGCCAGCGTCGCCATGCTCCCGGCAAGCATGACAAGCGAAGCGAGTGCCAGCAGCGACCAGGCCGCGGCGATCTTGCCGTAATGATGGTGCCAGATTTTTGCAAACAGCAGCGGCCCGAGCGCGATCGACAGCAGGAGGCCGGCAAAGGGCAGCGCATAGGGCCAGCCCATCGCCGCGCCGTCGAGCCCGGTCGCAGCCCATGCGTGCTGTGGCAACAACACGACGAGGATCGCGGCGATGAACCCGCTCTCGCGCCGAACGACAAGCCGTCTAGAAAGCAATGAAGCGCCTCGCCGTTTCGATCGCACCGAACGCATCGAGATTGTCGTGTCCCCCGCCTGCAAAGCGAACGAACTGCTTCGGTTCGTGCGCGAGCGCGAACAGACGCTCTCCGAACACGATCGAAATGGCAAGGTCATTGGTGCCATGCATCACCAATAGCGGCACAGTGACGCGCGGGATACGCTCGTCGGAATGAAATGGATCGCGCATCAGCAGGCGCACCGGAACGTACCAGAACGATGAAGCTGCAATGTCGGCCGTCGATGTGTAGGGAGCTTCCAGGATGAGTTTTCCAATACGATGCTCCGAGGCGATTGCGACCGCCACGCCGGTCCCGAGCGAAAAGCCCCAGGCGGCGATTCGTTCCGCCGCGTAGCGCACAGTGGTGAAGGCGTAGGCGGCCGCGGCATCGCGCAGCAGGCCCGTCTCGCTCGGCGCCCCGCTCGAGCCGGCATAGCCGCGATAGGACAGCGCGACGAGGCCGGTGCCGTCCGCCGTCATGGCCTTGAAACGGCTGATGCGACCGGCGAGATAATCGCCATTGCCGGGAAAATACAGGATCACGGGCCGGCCAAGCCTCGCCGGCACGTGCCAGACGATGACCTTCTCGCCATCGGAGGTGGTCAGGACGTGCTCTTCGGCCTCAGGGAGGCCCGCGGCGTCCGGCGTGGTGCGACCGACGGGCGGGATCGGAAACAGCATCTCGCGCTGCCTGACATACAGCACGAGGAGACCGGCGAAATAGACGGTCACGAGCAGGATGGCGATCCACTTGACGATGGTCATGATGACGCGGCCCGGCCCCCGTTCAGGGCTTGCGACAGCTCCGCAGCAATTTCATGACATCGCCCGAGGGCGCGCCGGAAAGGCGCGGCGGCCGCACGCCGCCTGCTGAGCGGCGCTCCATGCGACGCGTGCTCGCGCGTCGCATTCGCCCACATGCCTCCGCGCTACATCGCCTTGACGATGTTCTCGGTGACCTTCTTGGCGTCGCCGAGCAGCATCATGGTGTTGTCGCGATAGAACAGCGGATTGTCGATGCCGGCATAGCCCGAAGCGAGCGAGCGCTTGATGAACATCACGGTGCCGGCCTTCCAGACCTGGAGCACCGGCATGCCGTAGATCGGCGAGGTCTTGTCCTCTTCGGCCGCCGGATTGGTGACGTCGTTGGCGCCGATCACGAAGGCGATGTCGGCCTGCGCGAATTCGGAGTTGATGTCCTCGAGCTCGAACACCTCGTCATAGGGCACGTTGGCTTCGGCCAGCAGCACGTTCATGTGGCCGGGCATGCGGCCGGCGACCGGGTGAATGGCGTATTTCACCTCGACGCCTTCCTTCTTCAGGATGTCGCCCATTTCGCGCAGCGCATGCTGAGCCTGCGCCACCGCCATGCCGTAGCCGGGCACGATGATGACTTTCTGCGCGTTCTTCATGATGAAGGCCGCATCGTCGGCCGAGCCGAGCTTGGCCGGCTTCTGCTCGCCGCCGCCACCGCCCGCCGCCGCGGTCTCGCCACCGAAGCCGCCGAGGATGACGGAGATGAAGGAGCGGTTCATCGCGTGGCACATGATGTAGGACAAGATCGCGCCGCTCGATCCCACCAGCGCCCCGGTGATGATCAGCGCGGAATTGCCGAGAGTGAAGCCGATGCCGGCCGCGGCCCAGCCCGAGTAAGAGTTCAGCATCGAAATCACGACCGGCATGTCGGCGCCGCCGATCGGGATGATCATGAGCACGCCGAGCGCCAGCGCGATGATGACGATCAGCCAGAAGTCGAGCGCGCTGCCCGTCATGACCAGCCCGACGATGAAGACGACGAGGGCGATCGCAAGCGCGATGTTGATGATGTGACGGAACGGCAGGATGATCGGGGCACCGCTCATGCGCGCGGACAGCTTCAGGAACGCGATCACCGAACCGGTGAAGGTCAGCGCGCCGATGGCGACGCCGAGCGACATCTCGACCAGGCTCTGCGGATGGATGTTGCCGGGGCTGCCGATGTCGAAGGCTTCCGGCGCGTAGAACGCACCGGCAGCGACCAGCACCGCGGCCATACCGACCAGCGAATGGAAGGCGGCGACCAGTTCCGGCATCGAGGTCATCGGCACGCGACGGGCGATCACCGCGCCGACGCTGCCGCCGATCGCGATACCAAGGATCACGAGGATCCAGGCGAGGCCGTCCGCCGGCGGATGGCTGGCGAGCGTGGTGGCGACCGCGATCGCCATACCGATCATGCCAAAGAAATTGCCCTGCCGCGATGAGGCGGGGCTGGACAGCCCGCGCAGTGACAGGATGAACAGCACACCTGCCACGAGATACAGAACTGCAGCCAGATTGGCGTTCATCTCAGGTCCCCTTTGTCTTCGTCACCCCGAGGTGCACGCCGCTCATTTCACTTTCTTCTTGTACATCGCCAGCATGCGCTGGGTGACAAGGAAGCCGCCGAAGATATTCACGCAGGCGAAAATGAGCGCGATGAAGCCGAAGCCGCGCGCCCAGCCCGAACCGCTCGAGATCATGCCGACGCCGACCGCCAGCAGCGCGCCGACCACGATCACCGAGGAGATCGCATTGGTCACGCTCATCAGCGGCGTATGCAGCGCAGGGGTCACCGACCACACCACGAAATAGCCGACGAAGACGGCGAGAACGAAGATCGACAGCCGGAAGACGAAGGGGTCGACGACTTGTGCAATATGCTCCATGACGGCTCTCCTTACGCTTTCGGCTGGAAATTCGGGTGGATGACGGCGCCGTCCCGGGTCAGCGCAGTCGCCTTGACGAGTTCGTCGTCCCAGTTCACGGCCAGCGCCTTGCTGGTCTTGTCGACCATCGTTTCGATGAAGTTAAACAAATTGCGCGCGTAGAGGCTGGAGGCCGACGCCGCGACGCGGCCGGCGACGTTGGTGTAGCCGACGATCTTGATGCCATCGACCTCGGCGACCTGGCCCGCCTTGACGCCTTCGACATTGCCGCCGCGCTCGACGGCGAGATCGACCAGCACCGACCCCGGCTTCATCGACTTGACCATGTCGGCCGTGACGAGCTTCGGCGCAGGCCGTCCCGGAATCAGCGCGGTGGTGATCACGATGTCCTGCTTCTTGATGTGCTCGGCGGTGAGCGCGGCCTGCTTGGCCTGGTACTCCTTGGACATTTCCTTGGCGTAGCCGCCGGCGGTCTGGGCGTTCTTGAATTCCTCGTCCTCGACGGCGAGGAATTTCGCACCGAGCGATTCGACCTGCTCCTTGGTGGCGGGCCGGACGTCGGTCGCGGTGACGACGGCGCCGAGACGGCGCGCGGTCGCGATCGCCTGGAGGCCGGCGACGCCGACGCCCATCACGAACACTTTTGCGGCGGGCACGGTGCCGGCCGCGGTCATCATCATCGGGAAGGCGCGTCCGAAGGCCTCGGCGCCCTCGATCACGGCGCGGTAGCCGGCAAGGTTGGCCTGCGAGGACAGCACGTCCATCACCTGCGCGCGCGTGATGCGCGGCATCAATTCCATCGCGAAGGCGGAGACGCCGGCATCGGCTATCGTCTTCAGCGCGGCCTCGTTGCCGTAGGGGTCCATGATGGCGATGACGAGCGCGCCGCGCTTGTACTGCGCCAACTCCGAGGCTTCAGGGCGCTTCACCTTGATGATGATGTCGGCGTCCTTCAGCGCGTCGGCGCTGACGGTGGCGCCCACGGCGGTGAATTCGGAGTCCGGCAGGCCCGACTTGAGGCCGGCGCCCGGCTCAATGGCGATCTCGGCGCCCAGCGCCTTGAACTTCTTCACCGTATCCGGCGAAGCGGCGACCCGCGGCTCCGACGGATCGATTTCCTTGGCAACGGCGATCTTCATAGGCCCTCCGGCGACGCGGGAAGAAGCGCGCACGCGAACTTAGCGTTACTCCCGCAACGTTGGATACCGGTTTTCAATCCGGCTTGATTGCAAATTTTATGGGCACCGACGACGCTGGCGGTGCTGCAGGGGATGGATCAGGTCAGGAAGATCGCCATCAGGATCACGATAAGCGCGACCGAGACCGTGCCGTACTTCACCAGCTTGATGAAGCCCTCGTAGGTCTGCTCGTGGGCAACGTAGTCGTTGCCGTCGGCGGTGCTGTACGCCACTTCGCTATGGTCGGCCATGAATTGTCCCCAGTCGAAAGTCGAATTTCATGGCTGGATACCGCAAACTTTCGGGCAGGGCAACGGCACGGGGGCGCGGTTTCCCGGCAAATCAGGTCATTTGGAATTCCGATTGGCGGGAAAGCCCCGCGCTACAGCCGCTCAGCCCTGATCAATCATCGTGGCGGTGATGTTCACGGCCGCTCGCTGGGGTACCGGGAGACCGAGCGCCTCGCGGACCGCGTCAACCGCCGGCTCGCCTGCTTCGGTGAATCGAGCCATCCGCGGGGCCGTCCCGGGGCCGACCGCCACCACGTGGTCCCCGGCCAAGAAGCCATGGGTCATGTGGAAACCAAGCGCGCGATAGACCTCGAACTGCTCCTCCGAGAAGAACTGATCGCCGGTGGTCTCGTGCGGGAACGTATCGTTACGCCGCGCGTAGTCGCGGATGTAGTCGTTCTCGTCGTTGGAGAGCGAGGACTTAATGTAGACGAGATAGCCCCTGTCATCGCCACCATAGTCGATGGTGCCGATCGCCACATGAACGTGCTCGCCGGCCTCGTCCGGCGTCTCAGGAGAGGTTCGTGTGGACTTCTTGTCGGCGTTCGCCGCCATGATGGCGCGCGTGCGGTCGCGGATCGGCGTCCATGGCAAATCGATCCGGACGCCGAGATCGATGCGGGCGTAGCGCTGGAGCTTCATCAGCGAGGAGAAATTCATCGCCGCGTCGGCTTCCGCGTCGACCACAACGATCACCTTGCAGCGCCGGCGCAGCAGCTCGTAGACGCCGAGGTTTTCGATGTGGCCGCCGTCGGTGAGGTAGACGCCGTCGCTATTCTCGTAGAGACGGCCCGAGATTTCCGACCACAGGAAGAGCGGCGTGGAGCGGCGCTGCGGCCGGACAGTGGCCTCGACATAGCGCGGATTGCTCAGCCAGTAGCCCAGCCGCACGTTCAACAGCGCGAGCGTCGGCGTCAGCGCCCTGATCGAGTTCGAGCCCATGTTCGACGACGCCGCCGCCCCCGAGATCGCCATTGCGGTGGCGAGGTCGAGGCTTTGCTCAAGATGCTCGACCGCCGGGGTCTTGGCGTAGCGCGTCGCCTCGCTGCCGACATAGAGCGGCGAGAACACAAAGAAGTCGGCATTGCGGCCGCGCCGGTTGGCGAAGTCCGACCCCTGGATGTTGAGCGCCGTGTTGATGAGATGATAGGGCGCCCCCAGCTTCCGCGCGGCAGGCCGGTCCCCCGTCGCGACCTGGTCACTCGGGGCCGCATAGAGCTCGCTCAACCTCATGCGATCGAGCGGCTTGAAATCGCGTCCCTGATCGAGGCTGGCCTCGGCGCGCGCGATATTGCCGTCTGCCGACCGGCCCGGATCGAACAGGAAAGCCTTGCTCAGCCGGTCGCGGTAAAGCCGGTGGAGCGAATTCGCGTTGGGCGTCAGCGACCATGAGATCGCAAACAGCAGCAGGCCGACGAGCGTATACAGGATCACCACGGGCAGGCTGTGCGCATAGCCGGAGCCTCTATCCAACCAGTCGAATTGTCGTGCGATATTGCTCGCGCCAGACCTGAGCCAGGCCGGAACGTGGGATACGGGCGTCAGCCAGTCCGTGGTCGCGGTGGTTGCGGCGGCCGTTGGCGTGATCTCGGCCGAGAAGGTGCCGGCGCTCGCGTCGAACTCGATCTTGCCCGACAGATTGCCCGACGCGGGCACGGTTGATTTGTTGGCCGCTAGGCAACCCTTCTGCGCCATGGCGGTCAGAGGCGCCTGGCATTTTTCGATCGGATCGTTGGCGATGCCCCAATAAGACAAGTAGAGAAAGGCGACCCAGATGATCAGTGGCAGCGCCAATCCGGCGGTCCACAACGCGACCTTGGCAATGATCGCGAGCATCATCGAGCCCCATTGCGAGGATACGCTGTCTCCCTTCAGGAATTCGGCGAATTGCTGCCTGAAAGCAGTAACGAAAACACCGATTGGCGCGGCAATTGCAGCCAGCGACTGAATCCAGGTGACCGCGACGCCGCGGACCGGCCCGCCGATCGCGTTGCTGTCGGCGACATCGAACATCTGCGACAGCATGAAGGGCTGGAATTCGAAGAACGCAATCGCGGCAAGCAGGACCAAGAAAGTCGCGCCGGCGGTCGGCCAATGCGAGCGGAACTCCTGACGCTTTTCGGGACTTGCAAATGACTGCTTGAGCGCCCAGCCGAAGAACAGGGCGACGCCGATGATCGCCGTTGCCAGCGTCAGCGCGAAATGCGCGATCTGAAGGACGCGCGCGAAGTCGCATGCGATGCCGAGCAGGAACGCGATGGCCGCAGCATAGGTCAGGAAGATGGTCGGGCCGATGCCCCGCTCCGTGCGCGAGCTCAGATAAGCGATCCCGCCGCAAGCAAGCAGCGCCAGCGCGACGATCGCCCCGATCGCAGTGAACCCGAAGCGGTCCGCGATCCAGCCGAAATGATGCAGCTCACACTGCGGCAAAGCGCCTTCGGCGATATCGACGCCGAAGAAATTTGCGACCGTGAGGCAGCTCCGCAGCGGCGTCGACCAGATCGTGACAGCTGCGAGCAGCAGCACGACGGGTAGGGTCAATCCGATATTGGCGATCAGGCCCCGCGCCACGATTGCAATCCCGGTCAAGAGATCGCGGAAGCCGGCCGGGATCAGATAGTTGGAATAATTCCTGATATGTCCGACCGATGGCGTATCGCTGATCTCGCTGGCGGTCGCAGCTCTCCCGGCGGACCGCTGGCCGAACACAAACCGCCCTGTCACCGTCATGGTCGTGCTGAGCGAGGTGCCGATGTAGCCGCCGCCCGACACGGTGGACAGATAATCGATCCGTCCGATCAAATCGTGGTGGTTCAGCGCCTGGAGCACGCCGAGGCACATGGCCGAGGAGCGGATCCCGCCGCCGGAGAGCGCGAGCCCGACCACGTCGAGCATCTGGCACGCCTCTGTGCCCTCCGGATCGACTTGCCGCGCCTCTTCGCGGCGCGTGTTGATCGCCTCGATTTCGTCGCGGACGATCTGCTGGTGCTTCTCGCACCAGGGCGTTTCCTCTTCGAAGGCAGCGGCGTTCCGCGCGCCAGGTAGGCGGACCTGTCCTTGATCGGGCATGCGGGCCTCCCGAGCGGCAAGAGGGTGATCTGCAATCAATAATTGTAAAAATAAAGCGGGTATCTACGGGGTTAGTCTCGCCTCGGGCTCGGACGTTCAATACTCCCTACCAGGATATCGAGGCCGTCTCGAACGTCGCGGCGAAATGCGCTGGCTGAAAATATGGCGCCGCCGCCGGCGCCTGCTCGTTCGAGACCGGTCCGCCGGGGCGGGCCGCTCGCTGAGCCGGCTGGCTCGTCTCGTGCCGCTCCGGTGATAGCCGGCTCGTGCCTGCCTCAGCCCATCGCTTCCAGCTCGTCGATCATGCCGGCGATGACGCTCAGGCCGCCGTCCCAGAACTTTGGATCCTTGGCATCGAGCCCGAACGGCCGCAGCAGTTCGGAATAATGCTTGGTGCCGCCGGCGGCGAGCATGTCGAGATAGCGCTCGGCAAAGCCTTCGGCCGCGTTCTCGTAGACGGCGTACAGCGAGTTCACGAGACAATCGCCGAACGCATAGGCGTAGACGTAGAACGGCGAATGGATGAAGTGGGGGATGTACATCCAGTAGTTCTCGTAGCCCGCTTTGATCTCGATTGCCGGACCAAGGCTCTCGCCCTGCACCGAGAGCCAGATCTCGCCGAGCCGCGTCGCGGTGAGTTCGCCGTTCTTGCGTTCGGTGTGGACCGCGCGCTCGAAGGAATAGAACGCGATCTGCCGCACCACGGTGTTGATCATGTCCTCGACCTTGCCGGCGAGCAGCGCCTGGCGCTGCTTTGCGCTCTTGGTCTGCGCCAGCAGCCGCCGGAAGGTCAGCATCTCGCCGAACACGCTCGCGGTCTCCGCCAGCGTCAGCGGCGTCGGCGCCATCAACGCGCCGTTCCTGGCCGCCAGCACCTGGTGCACGCCGTGGCCGAGCTCGTGGGCGAGCGTCATCACGTCGCGCGGCTTGCCCTGGTAGTTCATCAGCACGTAGGGGTGCGCGGACGGCGTGGTCGGATGCGAGAAGGCACCCGGCGCCTTGCCCAGACGCACCGGCGCGTCGATCCAGCGGTCGGTGAAGAAGCGCTCGGCGATATCAGCCATCTTTGGCGAGAAGCCGCGATAGGCGGAGAGCACCATGCTTCGTGCGTCGGGCCAGCCGATGATGTCGGTGGCCGCAAAAGGCAGCGGCGCGTTGCGATCCCAATAGGCCAGGCGCTTCCTGCCGAACCAGCGTGCCTTCAGCGCGTAGTAGCGATGCGACAATTTCGGATAGGCCGCGCGCACCGAGGCGACCAGCGCATCCACTACCTCGCGCTCGACGCGGTTGTTCAAATGCCGGGAATCCGCGACGTCCTTGAAGCCGCGCCAGCTGTCGGAGATGTCCTTGTCCTTGGCCAGGGTGTTGGTGATCAGCGCAAAGGTGCGCTCATTGGCCTTGAAGGTCTTTGCGAGCGCCTCTGCCGCGGCCTTGCGCTTGGCGCCGTCGCGGTCCTGCAGAAGATTGAGCGTCGGCTCGATCGCGAGCTCCTTGGGCCCGACCTTGAAACGCAGGCTCGAGATGGTCTGGTCGAACAGCCGGTTAAAGGCTGAATAGCCGGTCTGCGACTTCTCCAGGAAGAGCTGCTCGAGCTTGTCGTCGAGCTGGTACGGCTTCTCCTTGCGCAGATCCTCGATCCAGGGACGGTAGTGCGCGAGCTCAGCGGCCTGCATCGCGCGGTTCAAAATATCGTCATCGATTCGATTGAGCTCGAGCGCGAAGAACAGCAGATGCGTCGATGCCGTCGTCAGGCGCTCGGAAACGTCGCCGTAAAACTTTGAAATCTTGGGGTCCACGCTGTCGCCGGCATGAACGAGGCCGGCGTACGAGCCGAGCCGGCCGGCGAGGTCGTCGATCGCCTCATAGCGTCGCACGGCTTCAGCGAGCCATTTTCCGCCATCTTCCTTTGCTGTTCCTGTGGCGAGCTTGCCCTTGTAGTCCGTCTCGAACGCGACGCAATCGGCGTCCATCCTTTCGAGATCGCGCGCCACTTCCGGCGCATCGATCCCGGAATAGAGGTCGGCGAGGTTCCACTCCGGAAGCTTGCCGGTCTTGCTCGCAGGCTTGGCAGGCGAAGAGTTGGCGAGTGAAGACTTGGCGAGTGAAGGCTTGGTGGGTGAACGCTTGGTGGGTGAACGCTTGGTGGGTGAACGCTTGGAGGGTTTTGCCTTGGCTGCGGATGTCTTGGTGTTCGGCTTGCGAAGAGCGGGCTTGCTGATGGCGGACTTCTTAACTGCAGACTTGGAGCGCGAATTCATTGTGTGGGAAACCTGTGTTCAACAATCGCGACGGCGGGCGGGGGCATCAGGATTTAACAGTGCGTTAATCGGCTTCGGCCAGAGTGCCCCGATTCGAGACAGATAGTAGTAGCGTGCGGGGAACACCATGGCTGCCAGTATTTTGATCGCCGACGACGACGCTGTAGCCCGCCGGCTGGTCGAAAACATGGTGCAGAAATGCGGCTATGAGACGATCGTGGTGGACTCCGGCGACGCGGCGATCGCCGCCCTCACCGCCCCTGACGCGGCCATCGACGGCGTCGTCCTCGATCTCGTGATGCCCGGCCTCGACGGCATGGGCGTGCTGGCGAAAATCCGCGAAGCGGGCCTCAGCATCCCGGTCATCGTGCAGACGGCCCATGGCGGCATCGACAATGTTATCTCGGCGATGCGCGCGGGCGCGGCCGATTTCGTGGTCAAGCCGGTCGGCCTCGAGCGGCTCCAGGTCTCTCTTCGCAACGCGCTCAATTCGTCCGCGCTCAAGGGCGAATTGCAGCGCATCCGTCACAGCCGCGAAGGTCGGCTGACCTTCTCCGATATCATCACCCGCGCCGAGGCGATGGCGGGCGTGATGCGCGCGGCGCAGAAAGCAACAAACTCCTCGATCCCCGTGCTGATCGAGGGCGAGTCCGGCGTCGGCAAGGAGATGTTCGCGCGTGCCATTCATGGCAGCGGCGAGCGCAAGGCAAAGCCGTTCGTCGCGGTCAATTGCGGCGCTATCCCCGACAACCTCGTCGAGTCCATCCTGTTCGGTCACGAGAAGGGTGCCTTCACCGGCGCCACCGAACGCCACACCGGCAAGTTCGTCGAAGCCCATGGCGGCACGCTGTTCCTGGACGAGGTCAGCGAGCTGCCGCTGAGCGCGCAGGTCAAGCTGCTTCGCGCGCTTCAGGAAGGCGCGGTCGAGGCGGTCGGCGGCCGCAAACCCGTCAAGGTCGACGTCCGCATCATCTCGGCGACCAACCGCAAGCTGCTTGAGCGGGTCAAGCAGGGCCACTTCCGGGAAGACTTGTTCTATCGGCTGCACGTGCTGCCGCTGACGATCCCATCGCTGCGCGCCCGGCGCGAGGACATTCCGCATCTGCTCAGGCATTTCCTGGCCCGCTTTGCCGCCGAGGAGAACCGCTCCATCACCGGCATCAGCGGCGAGGCCGTGGCGCACCTTGCCCAGCTCGATTGGCCCGGCAACATCCGCCAGCTCGAAAACGCGGTTTACCGCGCCGTGGTGATGAGCGACGGCGACCAGCTTGGCCTCGACGACTTCCCCCTGATCGCCTCGCAGCCGTATCCCGGAACAGACATTCCAACCGCGCCGCTGATGCTGGAGCCAGTCGCGGCCCCCTCCGTTGTGTCAGGTAATGAAATACCGATTGCGCCGCTGCCCCAAGCTGGTGCTCTCTCCATGCTGACCGCGACCGGCGACGTCCGGCCGCTGGAGGAGATCGAGAACGAGATCATCCGTTTCGCGATCTCGCATTATCGCGGGCAGATGTCGGAGGTCGCCCGCCGCCTCAAAATCGGCCGGTCCACCCTCTACCGCAAACTCGATGAAGCCGGGGTTCCCGGCCATGGCGGCAAAAGCGGTGAGGAGACGCACTGAGCCTGACGCGAACAGAGGTTCGTCCGGGCGGTGCGATACGACTGTAAGCCGTTCGCATGACGACGGAATTCGACTGCGATTTGAACCGTGACTTGTAAGTGACAGACACAGGGAAAAGCGCGTGGCAGAAGCGCACAATCCGTTGCCAAGAGGCCTCCTTGAAGTCAGTTTGTCGTGAGTTGTCCCGGGTAGCGCTGGCCGCGAAATCGGGGCCTGTATATCGTCTGCGTGGGAATCGTTGCGTGCAGGCGTGCAACTTTCGAGAGGCCGGCGCGGTTTAGCCGAAGCTCAATAGGCGATAACGAAGCTGTTCCATGGGGGACAGTTCACCCGAGGGGTGCGACACAATGCGTGACTGTTTGAACCACCGTGCAGGCTTTGACCGCGTCTTGATGACGGTCGCGGCGACCTTCCTCACGGTATCGGCCAGCTCGGCCCTGGCGCAGGATCAGGCGCGCAGCAGCGCTGCCGAACTTGCGATTGAAGCTGCGATCCCGCGTCCCGAACCCGCAAACGTCCCGCCCCCGACCGCATCCGATATCAAGCTCGACACCACCGCCACGGTTCAGGACTCGGCAAAGGAGCCGGTCAAGGAACCCGTGAATGCGGAAGCCGCTCCCGCGCCAAACAAGGTCGACACCAAGCCTTCCGACGTCGCCACCACGCCCGCCGCCGAGGCGCCGAAGAGCGAGACGGCGAAGACCGAACCTGCCAAGGCCGACACGCCGGCCGCGCCCGCCACCGCTGCTGCTCCGGCCTCGGAGCCGGTGAAGGCCGCGAGCAACGTTCCCGCGGCCGACCAGCCGGTCGCCGACAAGCTCAAGGACATCGTCGGCGCCAAGACTGCGCGCTATTTCGACCGCAAGAACGAGCGCGCGGCGATCGAGAAGTTTTACGGCGCACGCGATTTCGCACCAGTTTGGACCCAAGGCGGCAGCCTGACCGCTGCAGCCAAGGGCGTGATCGCCCGGCTCAAGGATGCGGCCTCCGACGGTCTCAATCCCGCCGATTACCCGCTGCCGGACTTCGCCGCCGCCACGACGCCCGATGCGCTCGCCGATGCCGAGCTCAAGCTCACCGCCAGCATGTTCGACTATGCGCGCCAGGCCCAGAGCGGCCGCATGCACTGGTCGCAGGTCAGCGGCGACATCCTCTATCCCGAGCATCCGGTCGATCCGAACGAGGTGCTCGCCAAGGTCACGACCGCGGCGGACGCCTCCGCGGCGCTCGACAGCTACAATCCGCCGCACAAGCTCTACAAGGAGCTGAAGGCGAAGCTCGCGGAGCTCCGCGGCCAGGGCAACGGCCCGATGATCGAGATCGCCGATGGTCCGACGCTGAAATACACCCCGGCCGGCAAGAAGCAGGCTGAAATCGTCGTTGAAGATCCGCGCGTGCCGCAGCTGCGCGCGAAGCTCGGCATCGCCGAGAACGCCAGCGACACCCGCTATGACGCGGCGGTCGCCGAAGCCGTGCGCAAGTTCCAGAACAGCGCCGAGCTCAAGCCGACCGGCATCCTCGACGACAAGACGGTCAAGGCGATCAACACCCCGAAGCGCGACAAGCAGATCGACGTGGTGCTGGTGAACATGGAGCGCTGGCGCTGGCTGCCGCGCGACCTGGGCGTTCCCTCGCTCGGCGATGCCTACGTCATCCTCAACATTCCCGACTACACGCTGAAGGTGATGCAGCGCGGCCAGCAGGTCTGGACCACCCGCGTCGTCACCGGCAAGCCCGGCACGCATGCGACCCCGCTGCTCACCGAGACGATGAAGTACATCACGGTCAATCCGACCTGGAACGTGCCGCCGTCGATCGTCTACAACGAATATCTGCCGGCGCTTCAGCAGGACCCGACCGTGCTCCAGCGGATGGGGCTCAAGCTCGAACAGAACCGCGACGGCTCGGTGCACATCTCGCAGCCGCCCGGTGAAGCCAATGCGCTCGGCCGCATCCGCTTCAATTTCCCGAACAAGTTCCTGGTCTATCAGCACGACACGCCGGACAAGAACCTGTTCGCCCGGGACGAACGCGCCTTTAGCCACGGCTGCATGCGCGTACAGAACCCGGATCAGTACGCCTCGGTCCTGCTCAACATCGCGCTGCCGAACGAGAAGTACACGCCGGAGCGCGTGCGCAGCATGTACGGCAAGAGCGAGATCGACCTGAAATTCCCGACCCCGATCCCGGTCAACATCACCTATCAGACCGCATTCGTGGATGATGGCGGCAAGCTGCAATTCCGCAAGGACGTCTATGGCCGCGACGCGACCATGATCAACATCCTGAAGAACGGCCGCGGCAAGGATCTCGAGAACGTCGTGGCGCACTCCCAGCCGAGCTATTCACGCCCGGCAACGACGCTGCCGAACGGCGTGCTGGCAGCCAACAATGGCGGCTCGTCCGGCCCGAATTTCTTCGAGCGGCTGTTCGGAGCCCCGACCCCGCCGCCGGCTCCGGTCGGCCGCCGTCCCCAGCAGCAGCGGGTGTTCACCCGCTGAGGCAGGCCCCCCCCGACCCCTGATTTCCTGAAATTCTCCAATAAAGTCAGCGACCTCATCCTCTGGATGGGGTCGCTTAACGTTAACCATTCTCCACCTAACCTCGGGCAGCGGGCGTTTTTTCGCCACACTCACCCGGTTAGGTTCGCAATCTGACTTGGTTTGGGGGCGGGAAGGTCAACCTCGAATTAACCTTCTCGCTTTAACAAAGCGTTCATCCTCTTTCGCGCGCTTAGGGGTTTGCGGGAGAGTCCATTTTGAACGCTCGTCGACTGGGTGGGCTCTAACGTGCTGACTGGTATCGCACGCCAATTCGCTGTGCTGTCGTTGTCCCATGCGGGAGTGAAGGCCGGATCCAGGATCGGCCTCGCTGCCGTATTGCTGTTTGCTGCCGCGGGTTCAGTTCATGACGCTGCCGCGCTGAACGAGACCAAGACGCTCTCCTTCCACCACACCCATTCCGGCGAAGACCTCACCGTCACCTTCAAGCGCGACGGGCGCTACGACGAAGCGGCGCTGAAGCAGCTCAACCACTTCCTGCGCGACTGGCGCAGCCAGGACGAGACGGTCATGGACCGTCACCTCTTCGACATCCTCTGGGAAGTCTATCGCGACGTCGACGGCAAGCAGCCGATCCAGATCATCTCCGCCTACCGCTCGCCCGCCACCAACTCCATGCTCCGCCGCCGCTCCTCCGGCGTGGCGCGCTTCAGCCAGCACATGCTGGGGCATGCGATGGACTTCTACATCCCGAACGTGCCGCTGGAGCAGATCCGCTTCGCCGGCCTGCGCCTCCAGCGCGGCGGCGTCGGCTTCTACCCGACCTCAGGCTCGCCGTTCGTGCATCTGGACACCGGCAGCATCCGGCACTGGCCGCGCATGACGCATGACCAACTCGCCCGGGTCTTCCCGGACGGACGCACCGTCCACGTCCCGACCGACGGCACGCCGCTGAAGGGCTATGAGCTGGCCAAGGCCGAGATCGAGCGGCGCGGCAGCGGCGAGGATTCCGGCAGCAAATCGAATTTCTTTGCCAACCTGTTCAAGGGCAAGCCGGCTCCGGCCGCCGCGAGCAACGACGAGGATGACGAGGGCGCGCCCGCGCCGGCCGCGAAGACTGTCGCGCCGACCGTGGTCGCCGCCGCGACCAAGCCGGCCGATCCGGTGCCGACGCCGCGCGCCAAGCCGTCAGTCGCGGCGACCATTCAGCTCGCCTCGGCCGATGCGCAGATCGTCGCGTTGCCCAAGTCGAAGCCCGCGCCCGTGGCTGACAAGCCGGCCGCCGGCAAATCTGCTGATGCCAAGCCCGAGACCCCCGCCGACATCATCAATGCCCGTGGCTTCTGGGACGCCCCGGCTACGCCGCAGCAGGCGACGCCTGCTCAAGTGGCTGCGCTGAAGGCCCGCCAGGCGCTTTCGGCCGCCACCGATCCGCAGCCGACCGCGAGCGTGTCCAGTGCCGCCTATCAGGCCCTGGCCTACGCGCCGGCATCCGCCTCCCCGGTCGACCGCGCCAACGTCGTCGCCGCCTCCGCGCCGATCCCGCGCTCCGCCCGTCCCGCCTCCGCGTCGCGCAACGTTGCGCCCGCGACCGAGATCAACACGGTTGTCGGCAAGCGCGTCGACGGCATGGTCGCAACCGCGACCCGGCTCTCCGCAGCCAAGGGCGAAAGCATCTGGCTCAAGATCGTGATGCTATCGCCGAGCGCCAGCCGCGCGATGTCGGTGACGCTGATGGGCGAACTCGACACGGCCGCAATGCGCGCCTACTTCGTCAAGCCGCAGTCCGTGATCGCGATGGGTTTTGCCGACGACCCGATGCAGGGCCTGTCCTGCGACACTTTCTCGGGCACCGCGACCGCCAAGCTCGAGACGACATCGTTCGTCATGCGGACAGCTTCGCTGCGCTGAGGCGCGGGCCTTCAAGAACCTCCGCAGCCGTCCTGGCTTTCGCCAGGACGACCGCGATAGTTCAGATCATCCCCAGAGCTTGCATGTAGGTCTCGAGAATCGTCTCGGCCTCGGCGCGCTCGTTCGGGTCCTGCTTGCGCATGCGCACGATGGTGCGCAGCGCCTTGACGTCGTAGCCGTTGCCCTTGGCCTCGGCGAAGACGTCGCGGATGTCGTCGGAGATCGCCTTCTTCTCTTCTTCCAGCCGCTCGATGCGCTCGATGATGGACTTGAGCTGGTCCTTGGCAAATTTCGTCGCGGGCTCGTCGTCGCGGACGGCGGCGGAGGTGGCCATCTTGGTACTCCCAATGGAACTGGCAAAACGAGGTGACGCCGGCATCCTCACCGCGCGTGCTGGTTAGACCCTTAGGGTTCGGACCTCTCGCGTTCAAGGCAGCATCGCGCTCGTCCACAGCGCGCCCACACCTTCCTGCGGCGCGTCGAAGAAAGCTGTTGTGTGATGCGACTCAAGGGCACCGCATTATCGGGCTGCCGGCGAGGCCGTTCAGTGCCCGGGATGAACCTTCTTCATAGCATCGAGTTGCTCAGGCGTGGCCGCGCCCTGGTATTTCGACTTCCAGGCGTCGTAGGGCATGCCATAGACGGCTTCCCGGCTCTCGTCCTTGCTCAAGGCGACGCCTTGGGCGTCGGCGGCGTCCTTGAGCCAGTTGGACAGGCAGTTGCGGCAGAAGCCCGCGAGATTCATCAGGTCGATGTTCTGGACGTCTGTCCGTGTCTTCAAATGATCGACCAGGCGCCGGAAAGCGGCAGCCTCGAGTTCCGTTCTGGTTTTGTCGTCGATTGCCATGGCTGGATCCCTCGGCTTACGAATTGGCTGTGACCTGGATGGGTCACCCTTACGAGATCAGGTGGGGCCTGTCACAGATTTTGCCATATCGCGGCGCAGACGGGCGCGAAGCCGGCTTCGGGACAGTTCCCGGGCCCTACGCCAAATCGTCAATGATCTGATATAGCTTCCGCGACAATGATCGCCGAATCTCCCCGCTCCCGCCTTCGCCTGCTCGCCCGGTTGGTCCCGGTGCTGGTGGTTGGCCTGCTGTGCCTCTGGGCCAGCCCGGCCTCCGCCGATTTCCGGCTTTGCAACAACACATCGAGCCGGGTCGGCATCGCGCTCGGCTACAAGGATGCCGAGGGCTGGACCACCGAGGGCTGGTGGAACATCTCGTCCCGTTCCTGCGAGACGCTGCTGCGGGGAACGTTGGTGGCCCGCTTCTATTACATCTACGCCATCGACTATGACCGCGGCGGCGAATGGTCGGGGCAGGCCTTCATGTGCTCGCGCGACAAGGAGTTCACCATCCGCGGCACCGAGGACTGCCTTGCGCGCGGCTATGACCGGACCGGCTATTTCGAGGTCGACACCGGCGAGCAGCGGGCCTGGACGGTGCAGCTCACCGATGCCAACGAGCAGCCGTCAAAACAGCAGCGCGTGCCCGGTCTACCCGGCCCGGTTGGTCCGGGGGTTCCCGGTTTGCCCAATGGCCCGCCCGGTGGTACGCCCCCCGCCGCGCCTGGCCTCCCGCCAGCTCCCTCGCCCCCGTCTGGAAGTAAGCCATGAGGCGTCTTCGCCGTATCAAGATTCTCGCGACCCTTGGACCCGCCTCTTCGGACCTCGCGATGATCCGCCGCCTGTTCGAGGCCGGCGCCGACCTGTTCCGCATCAACATGAGCCACACCCCGCATGACAAGATGCGGGAGCTTGTGGCGACGATCCGCAACGTCGAGAGCAGCTATGGAAGGCCGATCGGCATTCTGGTCGATCTCCAGGGACCAAAGCTCAGACTCGGCGCGTTCGCCGAAGGCGCGGTCCAGCTCCAGAACGGCCAGACCTTCACGCTGGATTCCGACAAGGCGCCGGGTGACACCACCCGCGTCCAGCTCCCGCATCCGGAGATCCTGGCCGCGCTGCGGCCGGGCCATTCGCTGCTGCTCGACGACGGCAAGGTGCGGCTGATCGCCGAGGAGACCTCGAAGGAGCACGCGGTGACGCGCGTCGTGGTCGGCGGCCGGATGTCCGATCGCAAGGGCGTCAGCCTGCCGGACACCGACCTGCCGGTCTCGGCAATGACGCCGAAGGACCGCGCCGACCTCGAGGCGGCGCTGGTCACCGGCGTCGACTGGATCGCGCTGTCCTTCGTGCAGCGCGCCGACGACGTGCTCGAGGCCAAGAAGATGATCCGCGGCCGCGCCGCGGTGATGGCCAAGATCGAGAAGCCGCAGGCGATCGATCGCCTGGCCGACATCATCGACGCCTCCGACGCCCTGATGGTGGCGCGCGGCGATCTCGGCGTCGAGCTGCCGCTGGAACGCGTGCCGAGCCTGCAGAAGCAGATGACGCGCATGGCGCGGCGCGCCGGCAAGCCGGTGGTGATCGCGACCCAGATGCTGGAATCGATGATCCAGTCGCCGGTGCCGACCCGCGCCGAAGTCTCCGACGTCGCCACCGCCGTCTACGAAGGCGCCGACGCCATCATGCTGTCGGCGGAATCGGCGGCCGGCAAATTCCCCGTCGAGGCCGTCTCGACCATGAACCGCATCGGCGAGGAGGTCGAGCGCGACCCGATCTATCGCTCCGTCATCACCGCACAGCGTCCCGCCCCGGAAGCTACCGCAGGCGACGCCATCGCGGACGCCGCGCGGCAGATCGCCGAGACGCTCGACCTGCCGGCCCTGATCTGCTGGACCAGCTCGGGATCGACCGCCGTGCGCGTGGCGCGCGAGCGGCCGAAGCCGCCGATCGTGGCGATCACGCCGAACGTCGCGGCTGGACGCCGGCTGTCGGTCGTCTGGGGCGTGCATTGCGTGGTGGCGGAAGACGCGCGCGACCAGGACGACATGGTGAGCCGCGCCGGCCAGATCGCGTTCCGCGACGGCTTCGTCCGGGCCGGCCAGCGCGTGATCATCGTCGCCGGCGTGCCGCTCGGCATCCCCGGCACCACCAACATGGTGCGCATCGCCTCGGTCGGCCCCGAGGGCGAAGCGAATATCTAGGTCCGCCAGCACGCGGCAAACAAAAAACGTCGAAAACAACCCCATGCACAGTAGCCGGCGGGTCCGGCGAATGTACTGGGGTTTGTCGCAAAGGCGAACTCGGGCAATGGCCTGGGCGCGATCAGGTCCGCCGGTCGATCAGGCGGACGTTTTAGGCCCCAACCAGCGCTTTCGCCGTCGGCAGCAGCGTCTGCTGCACAACGAGACCCCTGGCGCGGGCGTCCATGACGCCGACCGCGCGGAGCGCCAGTAGCGTCACGGTCTGCACCGCATCGCGCATCCTGGCGGGGTCGTCGAGATTGTCCGGCGCAAGCGGTCCGACCAGGGCCTCGTGCAGTGCGCCGAGCAGCGCGGTGGCGGCGAGCGCAGTGTCCTGCGCCGGCAGGTGGCCGGCGCGCACGGCGGCGTCGATCCGGGAGGCCATCTCGCCCGCGATCTCGCGCCGGCTGGCGAGGCGTGAAGCGCTGACATCGACATCGACCGGCTCGGCCAGGATGCCCCAGGCGAGCCTGCGCTGCGACAGGGTATGGACCGCCACGGTGGTCACGGCTGCCGCCAGCGCCGAGGACGGCCCCGGCGCGGCATCGGCGGCTCGCCGGATCGCCGTGAGCTCGTCGCGCGAGACTTCGGCGATCAATTCGGAAATCAAATCGGCCTTGGAGGGGAAGTAGCGGTAGACCGTACCCGCCGCGACGCTGGCGCGAACCGCGACCGGCGCAATCTGCACCGCCGCCATCCCGCCTTCCGCCGCTGCCTCCCGCGCCGCCGCCAGTATCGCACTGCGCCGAGCCGCAAGGCGCTTCACCACTTGATGCGTCCGCCGATAAACCATGGCGCGCTTCCTGTCCCACACGCCAGCCGCACGCCCTGCGGCCGAACGCTTCGTCACTGATGTCGCAAATCGCCCCGCAAGGACTGAACAACTATTCAGAGTGGATGACAAGGTGCAAATGCATGAAGCGTCACGCCAAAAATAAGTGCGAGCTCAAACAGCTGAAAACCTCGCGAACTGCTTTGGTGAAGGGGTAACCACGATCGTTACCGCCATCTTAAACCTGCTCCGCGACTGTGCTGCGGTATTGCGATCCCACCTCGGTGCAGCATGGTCGACACGGACGCCCGGACCGCCTGGCAGCTCTTCCACCTGAACTGGCTTCCCATCGCAGCCATGGGCACCCTGCTGGCGCTCGGTCTCTCCTTCACCGGCCTGAGCCTCGAACCGGTCGCCTACGGCGTGACGCTGGCAGTCGCTGCACTCCTGCTCGCGGTGGCCTATGGCCACCGCATCGTCAAAGGCGAGCTTGCCGACCCGAAGCTGCTGTTTTCGCTCGGCACGATCGGACAGATCATTCTCACCTGCGCCATCGTCGGACCGCTCAGCTATGTGGCGGCCAAGCTGAACTGGCCACTGCAGGACCAGGCGCTGCTTGCGATCGACCGTGCTCTCGGCCTCGATCCCGAACCGATCGCGCGATACGTCAACGACCATCCCTGGCTCGCGGACTGTCTGGCTCGCGGATACGGGCTGATCAAATTGCCGCTGCTGGGCATCCCCGTCGTGCTGGCACTGACGGCGCACTATATGCGGCTGCAATTGTTCATGCTTGCGATGAGCCTCGCGCTCGCAGTCACCATCGCGATCTCCGCCGTCGTGCCCGCGATCGGCACCTATTGGGGGCTGCAGCTGTCCGCCGCGCATTTTCCCGAAATCAACACCGCGATCTATGCCGGGCAGTTGCGCGACATTCTCGCGCTTCGCGACGGTAGCCTGCACGAGCTCCGGTTGTTCTTCCTCGCCGGCATTGTCTCGTTTCCGAGCTTCCACGCCGCGTCCGCCGTGCTCTACATGTGGGCGTTGTGGCCGGTGCGCGGCCTCGGCGGCATCGCGGCCGCGCTCAATCTGCTGATGATCGCGGCGACTCCGGTGATCGGCGCGCATTACGTCATCGACGTCGCCGGCGGCATCGCAGTCGCCGCAGCGTCGATCTGGGCGGCGAAATTCTATCTCGAATGGCAGCGCCGCGCGCAGCAAACGTCTGCCGCGCCTGCACCGTCGGCGGTCTGGCAGACCGGCCTCGCGGAATGACGGGCGGCAAGTTGCCTAGGGTCCGCGCGTAGCGCTGTCCCACCAGCAACTTTCAACCTTCAATGTTCTCAACGGTGCGAGCACTTCCGTCTGCGCTCTTGGAGCTGCGGCAGACGCTTTGCCGCATCACAAGCTTGCTACAGCTTCACGACCTCCCAGATCCGGAAATCGTCGGCCAAAAGCAGAGAGCCCCGTCAAGGACGGGGCTCTCTAAATTCGCGATCTGTCCGGCCTTACTTGAGGCTGGTCGAGATCGAGGTGAACTTGGCGTTCAACGTGGTGCCCAGGTTATTGACGACAGTGATGATCGCCAGCGCGATGCCGGCGGCGATCAGACCGTATTCAATGGCGGTGGCGCCGGATTCATCCTTCGCGAAACGCGCAACGAGGTTCTTCATCAAGAGCTCCAAATGAGTACACGAGGCTACAACTGATCTGGTCTTTTTGGGCTTCCCAGCGCCGCTTGACCATGGAACCGAACGTAGTGGCAAAGAATTGCGCCGCAGTTAATTCGACTGCGGAAACACAGAGCGGTTTGCGTGTATTCGCCGATGGTAAACCGAAATCTAAAACGATCCGTTAAATGTTGAGACATTCAAGCCGCCCGGCACGACCGGTTTACCCGGAATTATGACCGCCGTGGTCCAATGTCGACCGCTCGGCACCCCGACAGAAACAACAGGACGACGAGGCGGCATGTCCCTTTCCTTTGCCAACAGCATCACGGTGCAGGGTCGTGCGCGAACCCTGGTGCCGCTGTGCGTCGGTGCGGGTGCCTATCTCTTCTTCGTGTATGTCGGCGACACGCTGCTTCAGGACTCTGACTCGTTCTGGCAGATCAAGATCGGACAATGGATCCTGGATCACGGCGCCATGCCGTACACGGACATCTTTTCCTTCACGCGGACGGGCGCGCCGTGGATTTCAACGTCGTGGCTGTCGCAAGTGCTGTTCGCTTTCGCTCATGCGCAAGGGGGCTGGGCAGGTCCCGTCATCATCACCGCGATGGGAGTCGCGCTCACGGCCGCGATCTTCGTCCATCTGCTCGAGGCACAGATCGAGGCACCCCGCGCAGTGCTGTTTGCGATGCTGGCCCTGCTGCTGTCGCTGCATCACGTCCTGGCGCGTCCCCACATCCTGGCGCTGCCTGTGATGGTGGCGTGGGTCGGCCTATTGATGGCGGCTGCCGACCGCAGGAGCGCACCGTCCTGGTACTGGCTGCCGCTGATGGCGCTGTGGGCGAACTTGCATGGCGGCTTCGTGCTCGGTCTGGCGCTGATCGGTCCGATCTCACTCGAGGCCATCGAGCACGCCGAGAAAGGACGGCGGCTGCAGCTGTTCCTGCGCTGGGTGCTGTTCGGGATCGGTGCACTGGTCGCGAGTTGCTGTACGCCGTACGGCTGGAGAACGCTGCTGGGCGCGACCAACATCCTGAGCCTGGGCGAGCTGCTCTCGCTGATCTACGAATGGATGCCGGCGAACTTTGCCACCTTCTCCTCGTTCGAGGGCGCCCTGCTCGGTCTGATCGCATTCGGCTATTATCGCGGCCTCGTGCTCTCGGCGCCCAGGATATTCCTGATCCTGTTCCTGACCTGGAGTGCGCTGACCCACGTCAGGAGCATCGAGGCGTTCGCGTTCCTGGTGCCGCTGGTGCTGGCGAAGCCGCTGGGCCAGCTGGCCTCGCGCCCGCAGCCGGACGCAACCGGTGCCGACCGCTGGCCGGCCCGCTATGTCACCGCGCTTGGCGCGCTGATGATCGTGGCCGCGAGCTGGACCTCGACCTCGCTTTACATGCGGCATCACCACTTCACCTTCACCATGACGCAGACCCCGGTCGCGGCAGTCGACTTGCTCGAACAACGCAAGGTCCAGCGCATCTTCAACGCCTACCAGTTCGGCGGCTATCTGATCTCGCGCGACGTCCCTGTTTACGTCGACGGCCGCGCCGAGCTCTATGGCGAGAAATTCGTCATGGACTTCTTCAAGGCGACCGAGGGCAGGAAGCCCGAGCTGCTTCCGCGCCTGCTCGACGAATACAAGATCGACGCAACGCTATTGACCGCCGATGCGCCCGGACCGCAGATCCTGGACATGCTCAAGGGTTGGAAGCGGATCTATACGGACGACATCGCAGTGATCCATGTTCGGGACGATGCGGCTGTGACGCCGCCGAAGTGAAAACGTAGCTCCCGTGAATGGGACGTCCGCTTCAAAGCGTGAAGCAGACCTGAACAGGCGCTCGGGCCACCTCGCCGTCTGCTCCTTAGCCGACTTCGTCGGAAAGTGGACCGATCCAGCAAATTTCGCGAACGACGATCGCAAGCCCGGCAGATCGGTAGCAAGCGGCTCTCGCGAGATAGCTTCCTGGTCGTAACGCCAGAACCTGATGTTTACTGCGCAAATCGTCTCGTCTATCCGATGCATCTAGCAACCACATTGCACCGGACGCACCTGTGCCGAATTCCAGGCGTTCAGCATTTGAACTTTTCAGAAGGTTCCGCAGTTGTGGACTTTGCAACGCAGGTTCGATGAGTCTTTCGTCATCAACCCCAAGCCATTGACGAGAAAGCCCCTGTCACGGTGACCACTGGAGCACCACGCGATGTCGCCGGCATCGCCAGATAGCACAACAGCGCTGCCTTGGTAGCAGGCAATTGATCCCAGCCAAGTTCTCACTCTGCATGCACGGGCATAGTCGCTTTGGTCGGCCGGATCTTCATGACCGCGCCATCCTTCGATACCCCGCCAATGCGGGAGTTGTTCGTCAGCAATCAGCAGGTGAGGACCGCCGGTTGTCGTTATCCAATTGTGTGTTCGCAACATACGTCGAACGATAGCAGGTATTTCTGCTGTTGGCCCCGTAGTCGACGCGCCAAGGCAAGTTGCCGCTCTTCGCTTCCGTGGGCGTAGCGGACATAGCAAGTGTTCGCGGGCTGATCGGGATTTCAGTACCCGTCTCAGCGCTTTGAATTGGGCGTCCAGGAAGTCAAACCTTCCCCAATCGGGAGAGATGATCGAGTTCCGGACTCGCAGTGGATCGACCAAAAAGCCGATCCCTCATCAATCATCAATTGCCCGTCTGCAGTTCGCCGAAGCGCTCCCAGCTCTTGCCATTGAAGCGCATGAACTGCATCTGGTCGACCGGGACATGGTCGGTGGTGCCGGTGTTGACCTTGATGCCGGGCAGCAGCATCGGCAATTCGAGATCGCGGATCGCAAACGCCTGCCTGAGGATGTTCTCGGTCGACAGATCATTGCCGCAGGCTTTCAGCACCGCCTCCAGCGCCATGGCGCTGTTGTAGGCGTTGACGTAATTGGTGTCGTGCTGGTCGGCCTCCGGCAAATATCTGGTCATGAACTCGCGCCAGCCCCTGACGCCGGAATCGTCCTTCCAGGCGGGATCGTCGGGGTCCTTCACGTAAGCAGTGGAGAGGATGCCGGTGCCGGCTTCCAGTCCCGCAGGCTCCATCACCGTCGAAACCCACACCGCAACGTTGGACAGGAACGTCATGGGCCGCCAGCCGATCTCGAAGGATTTGCGGATCGCTTGCGCCGCGAATTTCGGCGTCGCCGCGATCACGAATACGTCGGCGCCCGAGGCCTTGAGCTTCACGATCTGGGAATCGATGGTCGGGTCCTGGATCTCGTAGGTCGCGCCCGTGACGACGCTATCGTAGTTTGCACCGAGCACGTCCTTCAGCCCGGCGAGATAGTCTCGGCCGTAATCGTCGTTCTGCGAGATAACGGCGAACTTCGCGTTCGGATTCTTCGCCAGCGCGTAACGCGCATAGAGCCGCGCTTCATAGCGGAACGGCGCCTGCACGCCCATCGTCGCCTGCGGATATTGCGCGAGGTCGGCGAATTTCGAGGCGCCGGAGCCGATGAAGAGCTGCGGCACGTTCTTGGACTGGAGGTATTTCGCGATCGCCGTGTTGTGGGCGGTACCGATCGAGGAGAAGATCAGTGCCACCTCGTCGCTCTCCACCAGCCTGCGGGTCTGCTCGACCGATTTCGGCGGCGCATAGCTGTCGTCGAGCGAGATCAGATTGACCTTGCGCCCGTTGATGCCGCCCTTCTCGTTCAGCATCTTGAAATAGCCGACCTCGCCCTTGCCGAGCGCCCCGAAGGCCGACACCGGCCCGCTGTAGGGCATGGTCTGGCCGATTTTGATCTCGGTCGCGCTGACGCCGCGCATTTCGGCGGCGGCGGATGGGGCGGACAGGAACGAGAATGTCACGAACGATACGGCGCCAAGCGCGCCCAATGCCCTCGCAAAACGCATCGGCTTGCCCTCCCCTTTGTCTGCGCGGTCGAGCCGCGCGTTCATTGAGGAGAGCATGCCACGACATCATCGCAGACTCCAATCGCTATGAGTCGCGGGGATCGGAGAGCGAGCAAAGGTAAGGGTGCCGGCAACGGCGGCGCCCCATGGATGGTCGGCACTGCGCAAGGGCGGCTTTGCGCACCTACCTATTCGTCGCGAGATACTCAGCTGCCCACGTTTGAAAAGCGCCGCTCAAACAAAAAACGCGGCGTTTCCGCCGCGTTTTTCAATTCCATCTGCCGCTCTCGATTACGCCTGCGGCTGCGGCTCCAGGCCGGGATCCGGATCGGGCCGCGGGCGCGACTTGCCGGCCGGCGGCACGGCGGAGGCGCGCGGGGTGGTCGGCTCAAGCACGGACTCACGGTTCGGCTTCTTGCCCTTGAGCAGGTCGATGATCTCGTCGCCGGAGAGCGTCTCGAATTCGAGCAGGCCTTTGGCGAGAGCTTCGAGATCGGCGCGCTTCTCGGTGAGAATACGCGTTGCCTCGTTGTAGCCTTCTTCGACGAAGCGCCGGATCTCGGTGTCGATCTTCTGAACCGTCGCCTCCGATGCGTTCTGGGTGCGCGACACCGACATGCCCAGGAAAACCTCGTCCTGGTTCTCGCCGTAGGACACGGTGCCGAGCGCCTCGGACAGGCCCCAGCGCGTCACCATCATGCGCGCCAGACGCGTCGCCTGCTCGATGTCCGACGACGCACCCGAAGTCACCTTCTCGCGGCCGAAGATCAGCTCTTCGGCGACGCGGCCGCCCATCATGATGGCAAGGCGCGAGGTCATCTGCTCCAGCGACATCGACAGCTTGTCGCGCTCGGGCAGCTGCATGACCATACCCAGCGCACGACCGCGCGGAATGATCGTCGCCTTGTGGATCGGATCGGTCGCGACGACGTTGAGGCCGACGATGGCGTGGCCGCCCTCGTGATAGGCCGTCAGCAGCTTCTCTTCCTCGGTCATGACGAGCGACTTGCGCTCGGCGCCCATCATGACCTTGTCCTTGGCTTCCTCGAACTCGGCCTGGGTCACCATCCGCTTGTTGCGGCGGGCGGCGGTGAGCGCGGCTTCGTTGACGAGGTTCATCAGGTCGGCGCCGGAGAAGCCCGGGGTGCCGCGCGCGATGGTCTTGAGGTTGATATCCGGCGCCAGCGGCACCTTGCGGACGTGGACCTTGAGGATCTGCTCGCGGCCGACGACGTCCGGGTTGGGCACCACGACCTGACGGTCGAAGCGGCCGGGACGCAGCAGCGCGGGATCGAGCACGTCGGGACGGTTGGTCGCGGCGATCAGGATCACGCCCTCGTTGGCCTCGAAGCCGTCCATCTCGACCAGCAACTGGTTCAGCGTCTGCTCGCGCTCGTCATTGCCGCCGCCGAGGCCAGCGCCACGATGACGACCGACGGCGTCGATTTCGTCGATGAAGATGATGCAGGGCGCGTTCTTCTTGGCCTGCTCGAACATGTCGCGGACGCGGCTGGCGCCGACGCCGACGAACATCTCGACGAAGTCAGAACCCGAAATGGTGAAGAACGGCACGTTGGCTTCGCCCGCGACCGCACGCGCGATCAGGGTCTTGCCGGTGCCGGGAGGGCCGACCAGCAGCACGCCCCGCGGAATGCGGCCGCCGAGGCGCTGGAATTTGCCGGGGTCGCGCAGGAATTCGACGATCTCCTGCAGGTCCTGCTTGGCTTCGTCGACGCCCGCGACGTCCTCGAAGGTGACGCGACCATGCGCTTCAGTCAGCATTTTTGCGCGCGACTTGCCGAAGCCCATCGCCTTGCCGGCGCCGCCCTGCATCTGTCGCGACAGGAAGATCCACACGCCGATCAGCGCGATGAAGGGCAGCCAGGAGACCAAGAGCGAGACGAACCACGGCACGTTGTCGCCGGGCGGCTTCGCGGTGATCTGCACCTTGCTGTCATAGAGGCGCTTCACGAGCGTCGGATCGCTCGGCGCATAGGTCTGGAAGCTCGAGCCGTTGGTGAAGGTGCCGTGAATGTCCGGCCCCTGGATCACGACGTCGCGCACATTGCCGCGGTCAACCTCGCTCAGGAGCTGGGAGAAGGCGATGTCCTGCGAGGAGGCGCGCTGACCCGGATTCTGGAAGAGCGTGAACAACGCCAACAGCAGCAGGACAATGATGACCCAGAGGGCGAAATTGCGCAGATTGGCGTTCATCGATCTTCCTTCGTGGTCGCGCGGATCGCGGCCTGAGCCTTGGGCAGTTATTTGGGCAGCGCGAGGAAATCCCCAAGGAATCCTCTCGGTTAGACGGATACAATCTAGGTGTCGCTCCGGTCGCTGCCAAGGGAACGAGATGGGACTATTTAGCCCATCTTAGTCCGATTCCCGCTGAAATAATGGCGCCCTGATCCCGCTTTTTCCGGCCTGGTTAAGGTGTCCTCACGGCGCGGTCGCGAAACGAGCCGGTGCCATGATCCGCCTTATCCCCCCTTGCGCCGGGCCGGCGCCGGCGCGATGTGGATACGCTCCCCGGCAAGGCTGATCAGGGCTCCTGCAAGCGTCTGCTTCAGGGCTGGCCGGCCATTTGCGGGTGCGCGGGGACGCGAGGCAATGGCCTGATCGAGTACGGCCAGGAGGGATTCGACCTTGCCGAGTTCCGCCGGTCCCTCGTGCCCGAACGCGTTGATGGCCCGCAGTAGGATCCGCAGCCGGACCTCCTCCGGCAGGGCGGCAAACGCGGAGGCCTCGAGGCTTCGAAGGCCGGCCTGCGGCGCATCGCCGCGATCCCGCAAACGGAGGAAGCGCTCGGCTCCATCGGTCAGCACCTCGACGGCCGCATTGGCGCGCGCCAGCCTTGCCGCGAGCCGAGCCAGGCTGCGGGCATCACCGCCCTCCGCCGCGAGCTGCGGCAGCAGCGCACGCAGCCGCGGCCGGGTGAAGGCAGCGTCGTGGTTGGTGGGATCGTCGGCAAAGCTGATCTTCGCCCTCCTCAAGGTCGCGATCAGCTGCGCCTTCGGAACATCGAGCAGCGGACGCGCAAGGACGACGCCGCCGCGCTCGGTGAGACGGGCCATCGCCGACAGCCCGACCAATCCGCTGCCGCGGACAAGACGCATCAACAGGGTCTCGGCCTGGTCGTCGCGGGTGTGGGCGGTCAGCACGTGGCTCGCCCCGGCGACACGCGCGGCCTGCACAAGCAGACGGTAGCGGGCTTCGCGCGCGGCGGCCGGCAGTCCCGTTTTCGGCTTTGCCCCGCGCCAGCGCACGGTCCGGTGCGGCAAGCCAAGCCCGGTCGCCAGACGCTTGACCTCGCGCGCCTCGCGCGCCGCCTCCGGCCGCAAGCCGTGGTCGATGGTGACGACGCTGAGACGCGGGCCGCGCGCGAGGCTGCGGTGCCAGCGCGCCGCAAGCCACATCAGCGCGACGGAGTCGGGCCCTCCGGAGACCGCGAGCAATAGTCCCTGCGCGCCTTTCAGGCCTGCGAAGAGGCGCTTGGCCTCACGCGCCGAGATCGGTGAGTTGTCGTCTGACATGACGCTGCAATCGTCCGCGGATGGACCGAATGTTTAGCGCAGCGCGATCCGCCTTGTCAGGATCAATCGCCGCGGGTCAGCACTTCACCCGCTTCTGCTCGCGGTCGACCGCGGCTTTGACGCCGGCGGAAGCGCGCGGATATTTGCGGCCGACTTCGCCGAAGGCGGCGCAGGCGGCCTCCTTCTCCTTCAACGCGGCCAGCGACTGGCCGAGCCGCAGCAGCGCATCCGGCGCCTTGGCGGATTTGTCGTATTTGGTGGTGACGGCGAGGAAGGCTTCCGCGGAGTCGCGATATTGCTGGCGCTGGAAATAGCTCTCGCCGAGCCAGTATTGCGCGTCGCCGAGCAGCGGGTCCCTCGGATATTTCTGCGAGAAATTCTTCATGGTCTGCTCGGCCAGCGCATAGTCCTTGCGCTGCATGTAGCCGATGCCGAGGTCGAATTCGTCGCGCGGCGTGGCCGAGGGCGGCAGGGTCGTCAGCGCCGGGGCGCCTGATGATGCCGGAGATCCGGATTGGGCCGGCGGATAACCGGGCTGCGCTGCCGGCGGCACCCCTTGCTGGTAGCGCGGACCGGTGTTGGCGAGATCAAGCGGTTCGCCGGCGCCACGGCCGCCGGGCGCGCCGCTTGGGGCACCTGCAGGCATCGGTTGCTGCCCGCCGCCGAGCGCGCGCGGCGCACCCGGCGCATTCGGGCTCTGGTTCGGGTCAAAGGCATCGCCGCGGCGGCGCGTGCCCGGCGCGCCGGGCGCTGGCTGCTCCTGAACGATCGGCGCGGGAGAGGCGATCTGCGGCTGCTCGTAATTCGGCTGGGCCGCTTGCTGGTGCGGCGGCTGCTGGCGATAGGCCGGCGCGGCTTGCGCGGGCGGCATGGCCGCGACGTTGGGCTGGACCGCCGCCTGGCCGGGCGCACCTTGCGCGCCGCCCTCAAGCGCTCGCAGCCGCTCTTCGAGCTGGCGGTTGCGATATTGCAGCTCTTCGTTCTGGCCGGTGAGCTGGCGCAGCTGGTTCTCCAGCCGCTCGATCCGCATCTCGGGATCTGCATCGTCCGACTGTGCGAGGGCGGGCGAGCACAAAGAGAGCAGCGCGGCGATCGCCACGGTGCCGGTGAAGACCTTAAATCTGGATGACATCTTGCCCTGACGACGAAAGCGAAATGGCCTGCGACCGAACATTCGACGCGCCACACATTGAAGGGGAGTACGCCAAAACTGTGACTGTAACAAACGGGTTTCTGTCACAGATCGCTGAAACGAAACCGGCGCCCGAAAGGGCGCCGGCATAATCGGTTTCTGAAGATGAACGGCGCCTGACCGGTCGTCAGGAGCTCGCGTTCAGCACGGTGACGGCGCGGCGGTTCTGCGACCAGCAGGAGATGTCGTTGCAAACGGCCACCGGCCGCTCCTTGCCGTACGAGATCGTGCGCATGCGGTTCGGATCGATGCCGCGCGAGGCGAGGAACGAACGCACCGATTGGGCGCGGCGAGCGCCGAGCGCGATGTTGTATTCGCGGGTGCCGCGTTCGTCGGCATGACCTTCGACGGTGAAGCTGTAGCGCGGATAGCTCTGGAGCCACTGCGCCTGCTTCTCCAGGGTCACGATCGCCTGCGGGGTCAGATCGGTCTGGTCGCTTTCGAAGAACACGCGGTCGCCGACATTGACGACGAAGTCTTGCTGGCTGCCCGGCGTCGCCGCGTTGGCCATCGCATCCGTGGCAGAGTTCTTGTTGGCGCAGGCACCCATCGACAACGCGACGGCAAGCACCGCGGCCAGCTTCAATCCCTGGAGGATGCGCATAGGATGTTTCATTCCGGAGCCTCCACGCTCACGTTTCGTCCACTGCTGTCCGGTCTACAGGGGGTTGGTTAAGCGAACGTTCCGTCAACCTTGATGGAACCTTGCCACAGCCGGTCAAATGCCCCCAACCAGCGAAAAGCAAACGTCATGGTTAATGGGTTGTAAATGTGGCGCGATGGTGAAGGCAAGCTGCGCCGACCGGCAAAAACCGCGGCCTTTGCTGGAATTTTAGGCTCGTCGCGTGGAGCCCCTCGGCCCAGACCCTGAGGCCAGACCCTGGGGCCTAGCGGGCAGAACCGGTTGCCGAGGCGGCGACATCAGGGGTCCGCTGCGTGGCCAGCGACACCGGGCGCGGGGCCGCCTGGCGCGGGCTGCTGCGTTGAAACAACATGCGCCGCTCAAAAGCGCTGGAGCGCATGATCGGAAAGCGCGTCAGGACCTTTTCCCGCTGGTTGCGGAAATCGGACGCCATCAACACGGCCTTCTTGGTAGGCCAGCCCGGAAACCCGCGGGGCTCCGGTGAAATGGTCTCGTGCAGGAAGATGCGACGATAAAACGCCTGATGATCGGTCCGGATCATGGCCAGCCCGGTGTCGGCGTTGAAATGATCGCAAGCCACGAAAGCCAGCCGCACCGTCAGATAGGGCAGCTCCGGAAAACGCTGGTGCTTTTCGGGATCAGCAACAAACCGGCATGGATCGATGAGAACCTCGCCGCGGTCGAGGCGGGGATGCAGGACGTCGCCAAACACTTCGGTCGTGTAGGACATCCGCCAGTCCGACGTCAGGACGTGAATGCGAACGGAGCTGCAGAGCTCTCCATCGACATAGACCCCGAAATTCCAGGTGTTGGGCGCATCATCGAAGCGATCGGTCACGCGCCGCGACTCCGACGGCTCGATCAGTCCGGCGTGCAGATAGGCCCGGTACCGCATCAGATAGAGGTTGTCTCGGTCCTCAGGAGTTTCGATCAGGCGGTAATCGATGCGGTCAAACAGAGCGGCTCCCCGCGGAAGGAGCACCGTTTGCGGTTCAGCTCCAGACGTCATCCAGTACCCCTACACTCCAAAGCAACTTCTGCGAGTGTGACGAGATTAATGGTTCATTAACGGAATTGCAAAGGCTTAGAAACGTTAGGGTTAACCTTTGCAGCCCGCAAAAACACGGGCGAACAAGAGCCAAGGGCGTTGAGGGAGCAGGCAGTGAAAGATCAGGCGATCGATCGCGAGGACACCATGACGATCTGGTCCTCAGCCCCGCGACGGCCATGCGAGGCATTGAGCAATTGGCGAATCCGGACCGCCGGCACCGGCCGGCTGAACAGATAGCCCTGCCCTTCGGTCACGGTGCCGTCGGCGCTGATCAGCTCGAGCTGATCATTGGTCTCGATGCCCTCGACCACGACGGCCATGCCGAGATCGGCCGATAGCCGCGCCACGCCGCGCAGCAGCGTCAGCGGCCGGTCGGCATCGATGCCTTCGAGGAAGGAGCGGTCGATCTTCACCTTCTGCATCGGGAAATTATGCAGGTAGCTGAGGCTCGAATAGCCGGTGCCGAAATCATCCAGCGAAATGCGCACGCCGATCGCATGCAATTGCGACAGGATGTCGTGCGTGAGCTGGGTGTTGCGCAACAGCGAGGATTCGGTGATCTCGATCTCCAGCCGATGCGCCGGGAGCCCCGAAACCTCGAGCGCGTAGCGGATTTCGCTCAAGACGTCGCGCTGGTGGAATTGCTGCGGCGAGAAGTTGACGGCGACGCTGACGCCCTCCGGCCATTTCATGCATTCCATGCAGGCGCGGCGCAGGATCCAGCGGCCGAGATCGACGATCAGGCCCATGTCCTCGGCGACCGGGATGATGTCGACCGGCGAGACCGTGCCGCGCACCGGATGATTCCAGCGCAGCAGCGCCTCGCACGTCGTGATCTTGCCGGACTTCAGATTGACCAGCGGCTGGTAGAACAGCTCGAACTCCTCGTTAGCGAGCGCCTTCCGCAGATCGAGCTCGAGGATGCGGCGCGCCTCGACGGTCGCCGCCATCTCGTCGCGGAAGAAGCAGAAGGTGCCGCGGCCGTCGGCCTTGGCCCGATACAGCGCCATGTCGGCGTTCTTGAGCAGCGTGTCCGCGCTGATGCCCTCCGGCGCGGTCAACGCGATGCCGACGCTGGCGCCGATCTCGACCAGATGATTGTCGATGCGGTAGCGCTCGCTCAGCCGTTCGACGATCCGGCGCGCCAGCGCAGCGGCGTCCTCGGGCGAGGAGATGTTCTCCTGGAACACGACGAATTCGTCACCGCCGAAGCGGGCGACGAAATCCTCCGGGCGCAGCATCTCGCGCAGACGGTTGGCGACCGCGCACAGGAGCTGGTCGCCGCAGGGATGGCCGAGCGTGTCGTTGACCTGCTTGAACTGGTCGAGGTCGACGAACAAGAGCGCAGACAGGCGCTCGGCATCGTGCGAGATCGCCAGCAGCCGTTCGATCTCATCGCGGAAATGAACGCGGTTGGGCAGCGCGGTGAGGTCGTCGTAGCGCGCCAGATGCGTGATCTTGGCTTCGGCGCTGCGACGGTCGGTAATGTCCTCGAGCAGCACCACTGCGCCACCGTCAGCCATCGGCTGGACAGTCCAGGACAACGACCGGTTTCGCTGCGTATCGGGGTCGGCGGTGATGATCTCCGTGGCTTGCGAACTCTCGATGTCCGCGACGATCCGCTCGCCGCTCCCAGCCGAGATGGATCCGGCGCTGACGCATGCCGCGACGATGTCACGCGCGTTGACGCCGCGCTGCGCAAGACCTTCCGGCAGATTCATCATTGCGCCGAAGCGGTGGTTCATGACCGCCAGCTGTCCGTCGACGCGGAACATGCAGAGGCCGTGCGGCATGTTGTTCAGCGCCGTATCGAACTGTCCGGCGAGCGCGGCTTCACGCTCCCGTGCCACGACCGCTCCCATGAAGATTCGGTGCAGATTCACCGAGAGCTGCATGATCGCCATCAGGAACGCGGCGCTGACCAGCGCCATCGCGATGTAGTAGGGCGTTCCACGCAGTGCCAAGGCAAGCACGGCCGGACCGAAAATCAGCACGGCCTGGAGGTGGAAGATCGCAGGCCGGCCATATGCCCTGCCCGCGCCGCCCGCCGCGATTCCGGTGGTGACCGACAAGGCGATCATGTGGGCCACGGCGTCGTCCGTGGCCAACAGGGCCGTGGCGCACCAGATGCCGATCGCAGCCGCCTGGATCTTGGCTCCGATCTGATAGCGCTTCTGCCAGCGTGCGGCCGCCTCGACTGTCATGGCCGACTGACGTGCCTGATAGAGGCGCAGGTCGATCGCCCGTGCGGACCCGGCCAGGACAAGAAGCGCGACACACGCCCAGATCAGCGGCTCGCCCGTCCTCAGGGCGGTGAGGGCCGCACCGATCGACACGAAAATGAGTCCTGCCAGCAGCGGACCAGGCGCTTCGAACAGCGAATCGATTTGCGCCGCCGAAGTTTTCGGCGGCCGCTGTTCCGGCTCTCCGCTCTGACTTGCAAACTGCATCTGGTGTTTACGCGCGTCCTGTCTGGAGCGCAGTTTTACCGATCCGGTATGAAGTCTTTCTGAGGGAACATCGTTAAAGTCGAGTTGTTTTGAGCGACCAATAGTCGAAATACATCAATAGAAACAAACCGATGGGAAAAGTTTGCCGAGTGCAACCTTAAAGAACAATTATCGCGGGGAAACATCGCGCCAAGTTTTCGAAAAAGGCGCGCGGTCAAATCATCGCGCACCGAGGACGGGCGGCTAGCCCGATGTCGAGGACAATAACGGCGACCATGCCGGGTCGGAGGCGAAGCCCGGCGTCGGCACTTTCAACTCGTTTCGTCCCGAGATGTCGACCGAGAACAGCGACGGCCCGCCGCTGCCGCCGGGATCGCGGAAGAACATCAGCACGCGGCCGTTCGGCGAGAAGGTCGGACCTTCGTTGTGATAGCCGGAGGTAAGAAGCCGTTCGCCGGAGCCGTCCGGCTTCATGACGCCGATCGAGAACTGCCCGCCGCCTTGCCGGGTGAAGGCGATGTAATCGCCGCGCGGCGACCACACCGGCGTCGAATAGGTGGCGTTGTTGTCGTCCTTGGAGAAAGAGATGCGCTGCGCCGCTCCGCCGCCTGCGGCCATGACATAGATCTGCGATCTGCCGCCACGATCGGACTCGAAGCAGATGCGGGTGCCGTCCGGGGAGTAGGACGGAGAGGTGTCGATCGCGGGCGTGTCGGTGAGGCGCGTGGTCGAGCGCGAGCGCAGATCCATCACGAACAGGTTGGAATTGCCACCCTGCTGCAGGCTCATGATGACGCGCTGGCCGTCTGGCGAGAACCTCGGCGCAAAGGTCATGCCCGGGAAGTTGCCGACGATCTCGCGCTGGCCGGTCTCGATGTTGAACAGGTAGACCTTCGGATCGCCCTGGCCGAACTCCATGTAGGTGATCTCTTGCGAGTTCGGCGAGAAGCGCGGCGTCAGCACGAGGTCGGAGCCGCGGGTCAGATAGCGCACATTGGCGCCGTCCTGGTCCATCATCGCGAGCCGCTTGACGCGGCGCTCCTTCGGCCCGGTCTCGTCGACGAACACCACGCGGCTGTCGAAATAGCCCTTCTCGCCGGTCAGCTTCTCATAGATCTGGTCGGAGATGATGTGGGCGATGCGGCGCCAATATTCCGGCGAGGTGAAATATTGCTGGCCGGCGAGCTGCTGGCCGGTGACCACGTCCCACAAGCGGAATTCGGCCTTGAGGCGTCCGTCCGGCTGCCGCGTCATGCGGCCGGTGACGAGGGCTTGCGCGTTGAGGGTTTTCCAGTTCTCGAATTGCGGCGCGACGTCGATGTTGCTGATGCGCTCGATGAAAGCGGCCTGGTCGACCGGCGCGAACAGGCCCGAGCGCTTCAGATTGTTGGTGATGACCTGTGTGACGCCGTTGCCGACATCGCCGTCGGCCGGCGAGCCCGGCACGAAGTTGGTGATCGCAATCGGGATCGGCCGAAACTCGGTGGGATCGATGCGAAGCCGCGGCTGACCCTGGGCGAAGGCGTGGCCGCCCCCCAGCATCGCGAGCGTCGATCCGGTCAGGGTCATGAAGCGGCGGCGGTTCATCGATCGAACGTCATTCATCGCAAAATTCTTTTGTTCGGATGTCACAACATGTCTTTCAGGCCGAAAGTCATCGGAATGAGCTTCCAGCTCTCGTATTGCTGCTTCGGCATGAACGAATAGACCTGACACTGCACGATGGCGCGTCTGGCACTCTCCGCCACCGCCTGTGCGATCGACCGCGACGGTCCCCTCACCGCAACGACGATCGGCTCGGAGGCGAGCGATCCGTCGATCTTCATGGGAATGTCGATGTCGGCTTCGTATTGATCCGCATCCTGCCCGTTATAGGTCGGCGTGAAGCAGCGCTTCACCGCCCCCTGGAACGCTCCCCGCCAGGTCGCAATGTTGTTGGCGGCCGTTCCGGTCGTCGATCCCAGCGAGGCCGACGCATTCAGCGTCGAGCCGGCGAGTTCGTGCCGGGTCGCGGCGCGCTTGTCGAGATCGCGCTGGATCTGCGCTGGATCGAAGCTGCGCTCCTTGGGTTTCGGCTGCTGCGGCGGCTGCACCGCCGCGACCTTTTGCTCGGGCGGCTTGGGCGGCGGCTTCTTGGTTTCGAGCTTCTTCTGCAGTTCGGCGATCGGATCTTCCTTGGCCGGGTCAGGCTTTTTTTCCGGCGGCTTCGGCTCTTCCTTGGGCTTGGCTTCAGCCACGGGCTTGGGCGGCGGCTCGGGTGTCGAGTTGGTCTTGATCAGCTCTTTCTTCTCGGTGACCTTGCCGACGGCGTCTTCCTCGGGCTTGGCTTCCGCGATCTTCTCGACCTTCGGCTTCGGCTCTTTCTTGTCGCCGGTCTTCTGCCCCGACATCATCTGCGCGAGTTGGTCGGTGGAGATGATGTCGATCGGCAGCGACTCTTCCGGCGCGACGAAAGCCCTGCTGCTAAAGGTGACGAGCCCCCATCCCAGCACGAGGACGTGGAGGGCAATCGACGCAACGAGTGTTTTGTCGACCTTCACCTTCACGGTCTACCCCTGATCCGCTTCCGTGACGAGCGCCAGCTTCTTGAATCCTGCGCCGGACAATTGGCCCATCACCTTGGCCACCGTCCCGTAATCGGCCTTCTTGTCGGCCCGCAGATAGATGCGTTCCTCGAGCCCGCCGCGCGCGTCCGTGATCGCCTTCAGCTTCGGGATCAGTTCGTTGATCGCGATCTCGGCGTCGTTGATGAACACCTTGCCCTTGATGTCGACCGACATCTGGATCGGCTTCTGGTCGTTGTTTTCGAGGCTCTTGGCCTGGGTCTGCGGCAGGTCGAGCGGCACGCCGACCGTCAGCATCGGCGCCGACACCATGAAGATGATGAGCAGCACCAGCATCACGTCCACCATCGGCGTGACGTTGATTTCGGCCACGACCGGCTTGCGCCGGCCACGGCGCCCACCGCCTCCGGACGAACTCGCAACGTTCATGCCCATGGTCTGGTGCCCAAATTGCCCTTCACACTATACATGCCGTCCGTCAGCCCCGCTCGTCGATCTGGCGTGACAGGATGGCTGAAAATTCATCGGCGAAGCCTTCGAGCCGCTGGGCCTGCCGGTTCACCTCGGAGGTGAACTTATTGTAGAAAATAGTGGCAGGAATGGCGGCGATAAGGCCGACGGCGGTCGCAAACAGCGCCTCCGCGATGCCGGGGGCCACCACCGCCAGAGAGGTATTTTTCGACGCCGCGATCGACTGGAAGCTCGACATGATGCCCCAGACGGTGCCGAACAGGCCGACGAAGGGGCCAGCGGAGCCGACGGTGGCGAGCACCAGCAGCCGGCGTTCCAGCCGCTCGACCTCGCGGGCGATCGAGACATTCATGACCTTGTCGATGCGCATCTGAAGGCCTGCGACCGAGCGGGCCTGGCTCTCGAACGAACGCTTCCACTCGCGCATCGCCGCGACGAAGCAGGCCGCCATGGAATGCGTCGGCTTGGCCGAGAGCGTGCGATAGAGGTCTTCGATCGACTCGCCGGACCAGAAAGCCTGCTCGAAGCGGTCCATCGAGCGGCGGGTGCGGGCAAACAGGAAGATCTTGTCGATGGCGATCGCCCAGACCCAGACCGAGCAGGCGAGAAGCCCCAGCATCACCGCTTTCACGATCCAGTGAGCCTGCCAGAACAGCGCGATCAGCGACACGTCCGCGGAAGCGGCAACCGGAAGGGCTGACTGAGCCACGTCGGCCGGATTCATAAGCGGCATCCTCTCAAGGCGATCGTTACCTAATGTCCCGGCCGGCAAATCACCGCCGGTTCCCAACTGCCGCGCTAGCACCGGCGCGACCGGCAAGCCCGCTCAAAGCCTTAATCTTTTTGGGGTGCAGGGGGCTCGTCCAAAGCCGGCCGCCTGCATTCCCTGCCAAGATGTCAAAACTATGGGCCTCGACCCCAGCGGCTTGACTTCGGGCTTTGGGCGCGATTGTCCGCCCTTACCAGAGCCCGGCGATGGTTAATGCGGGATTACCGGGACCGAATTTGGCTGCAGGAAAGCCAGGCGTTGCAGGCGGTTGGCAAGCTGCCGGCCCCGGCGGTTGCTGACATCGCGGCGGAGGAACCAGCCCTTACCTTGGCGATTGTCCGGAAAATCAACCTTCGGCGAGGTTTGCCATGAGCATCAACCCCAAGACGACCGCCGCCATCGGCGATCATCCGCTCCACCCCATGATCATCCCGTTCCCCATCGCCTTCCTGGTCGGCGCGCCCATCGCCGATCTCGCCTTCATCGGAACCGGTGACGGCTTCTGGGCCAGAGCCGCCATGTGGCTGATCGGCGCCGGCATCGTCATGGCGCTCGTTGCCGCCGTGGCGGGCTTTGTCGACTTTTTCAGCGAGCCGCGTATCCGCGGTCTCAACGATGCCTGGTATCACATGATCGGCAATCTCGTGGCCGTCGTGCTGGCCGTGATCAATTTCTACCTTCGCTACGCGCAAGGCGCGGAGGCTGCGGTCAAGCCGTGGGGCGTGGCGCTCTCGCTGATCGTGGTCGGCATCCTGCTGTTCACGGGATGGAAGGGCTGGGAAATGGTCTACCGGCATCATGTCGCGGTACTTGACGCGCCGGGCCAGACCAGTTCGGAGCCGGTCACGCCGCATCATGGCGGCGAGAGCCACCGCCGCGCCGCCTGAACGAGGAGCACGTCGCTTGATGACGTGAGGGCGAGTCAGACCGCCGCGGCAGGCTCGGGGCGATTGGTCAGCCGCGCGGGATTGCCGATTGCGGTGCAGCCCCGGGGCACGTCGCTCGTCACGACCGTCCCGGCGCCGATCTTTGCAAAATCGCCGATCCTGACGTCGCCGAGAATTGTCGCGCCGGAGCCGATGAAAACGCCGCGACCAATGCGAGGCGAGCGGGCCGGCAGTTCCGTGCTGCGGCCGATGCTGACGTTCTGAAGGATGGTGGCCTCGTCGCCGATTGGCACCGATCACGATGCCGGTGGCGTGGTCGAGATACACCGACGATCCCAGGCTCGCCGCCGGATGAATGCTGACCTGCAGGACGTTCGATGCCTCGTTCTGAAACAGCAGCGCCGCGTCGCGATGGTCATGATGCCAGAGCCAGTTCGAGACGCGCCAGGCCTGCAGGGCGACGTAGCCCTTCAAGTGCAGCAGCGGCGCCAACAGTCCCGCGATGGCGGGATCGCGGAGCACGATGGCCTGCAGGTCGCGGCCGGCCACCTCGATCAGATCCGGCTGGCTATCAAAGGCGTCGCGGGAAAATGTTGTGAAGCGCTCGCGTTCGGCCGCGCTGCCGCCAAGCCGGCGTCCGATCAGATCGGAAAGTGCGGCGGTAAAATCGTCATGGGCGAGAATGAGACCGACAAGAGCCTTGCCGAAGATGGGGTCCGCTGCCGCTGCGCGCTGCGCCTCGTCGCGAATTTTCTGCCAGAGGCTCTCGCTCGGCATGATCGCAGCTTCCGTCATCGTTGCCGCCTGCGGTGTTTTGACGCTTCCTTTTCACTGTCGGATATAGGCCGTCGGCAGCCCGCACGCCACGCTCCCCGTGAGGCTACGAGCTTGCATGCCAGGCGGCGGCGATCATATATATGAAGTCAGTCGAGTTCCCGGCCGAAGCTATGGTCTGAGGTTCGTGCTGCCGCGCTGGCCCGAGTGTTCAGGCAAAGTATCTCATTCAACACCCCGCAGTGGTCCGCATCCCCGGGTTTGTCGTACACAGCGGCTCTCAGTGCTGCCGAAGCGAATCCCGAATCCCCGTCATCCAAGGTCACGCCAATACATGTCGCCCAACGCCTCCGCCGACGACCAACACGACGACATCATGTATCCCTCCGCCCTGCCGTTCCTGCTGGTCCATCTCGGCTGCGTTGCAGCCATCTGGACCGGCGTTACCTGGCAAGCCCTCGCGATCTGCGCCTCGCTGTATGTCGTGCGCATGTTCGCAATCGGAGCAGGCTATCACCGCTATTTCTCCCATCGGGCTTTTGCAACCGGCCGGGTGTTTCAGTTCATCCTGGCCTGGCTCGCGCAAAGCACCGCGCAGAAAAGCGTTTTGTGGTGGGCGGCCAAGCATCGACATCATCATCTCCATTCCGATACCGAAGACGACGTGCATTCGCCGCGTCATCGAGGCTTCCTCTACAGCCATCTCGGCTGGATTTTTTACCGGGAGCACGATGGCACCGACCTCGTGAAAGTCGGCGATTTCGCCGCCTATCCGGAGCTGATGTGGCTGCATCGCCTGGAGCTGCTGCCGGCCGTTACGCTGGCTGCGCTCTGCTTCCTGGTTGCCGGATGGTCCGGTCTCGTCGTCGGCTTCCTGTGGAGCACCGTGCTGGTCTATCATGCGACGTTCTGCATCAACTCCCTCGCCCATGTGCATGGACGCAAGCGGTACGTGACCGGCGATGATTCCCGCAACAATTGGCTGCTGGCCTTGTTCACCCTCGGTGAGGGCTGGCACAACAATCACCACGCCTATCAGAGCAGCGTGCGGCAAGGCTTTCGCTGGTGGGAAATCGACGTCACCTATTACATCTTGAAGGTGCTGTCCTGGTTCGGCGTTGTCTGGAACATGAAATCGCCGCCCGAGCAGGTGCTGCGCAACGAGCAGCCGCTCGGCGCACGCGTCATCAACCGGGCGGCCCGCGAGCTGGCCGGACGGTTCGATGCGCAGACACTGGCGCACGCGATCTCGTCAGCACTACGCCGGGCCGATTTGGCCCAGTTGCAACTGCCGACGATGCACGAGATCTTAAGTCGCGCGCACGAAGGCGTCGATGCACTGACGCATCTGCATTTGCCGAAGATTCCGACCCGCGAGGAGTTTCTCGCCGAGGCCAAGGCGATGTTCGCGCGAACGCGATCACTCAATGAGATCGTGGACTACGCTTACGAACACTTCCTGGAGTCGGTTCGCGCGCAGCTCGCCACGGCGCGCTGACCAAGGTCTCTCCGGACCGGGGCTCTCCGGGCCAGGACTTTCCAGACGGTCGCGGCGGCCTGCCGCGCATTCCCAAAACCAAACCGCCCGCCTGCGGGTTGCGCAGGCGGGCGGCTCGGGGCCATCAGGACTTTGGGGGCATGCGCCTGACGGCTTTGAGAGGCGTCAGTCCCGAGATCAACCTTGAGATCAACCCTGCTGCTGGTCGGTCGGCGGCGGGGTCGGGCGTGTCTTGTGTTGCGCCATGAACTGGTCGAACTCTTCCTTGTCCTTGGCGTGACGCAGACGGTCGAGGAAGTTCTTGAACTCGACCTGCTCCTCCTCGAGCCGCTGCAGCGTCTCGGTGCGGTACTCGTCAAAGGCGCGGTTGCCGCTCGAGGGCGGGCCGAAGCCAAAGCCGAAACCGTGGCGCTCCATTCGGCCGCGCATACGGTCCATCTTGTACTGCATCCGCTCCATCTTGTTCTGCCAGCGATCCTGGTTGCTCCAGCACGACATTCTTCTGCTCCCGAGTGTGAAAAAGAGAAGGGCAAGTCCGATCGGCCACCAGATGATGAAGCCGAGGATGGTCACGGCGATCCAGCCGGGATGCCAGGGCGTATTGAGCATGTGGGGGCGCTCGTAGTGTTGGTCCGAAGGGCCGCGCCATCGATTGACATCAGCGGTGTAGGCCATTTCCCTCTCCATGACGGCATCAGCGCCGTTGTGAATGTAAATAACATTTACATAGGTAGATCATCCCGCGATTTTGTCAAGCCGACCGCCTGACAGGGCGCGGGAATTATTTGGGTAACTTTATTTCGGCTTGCCCCAGGGGCCACCGGGCGGCACGCCTGAACCGGAGGATGCCTCCGGTGGCACCGGCGGCGGCTCGGCGCTTTTCGCCGGAGGACGGCGATCGGTCGGGAAGCCGAGACCGCGCAGATAGATCAGCACCTCAGCTTCGAGCAGCTCGTCCGGCGACATCGGCAGCTTTCGACGCGCGGCATCGCCGCGCGAGAACAGCGAGGCCACACCATGCGCCATCGACCAGATGTGCAACGCCATCATCATCGCCGGCGGCCGCGGCGTGCCCGGTGGCGCCAGCGCGGCAAGCCGCTCCGCCGCGGCACGAATAATGTTGAAAGCACGCTCGCTGGCGGCCTGCAGCGCCGGATTGGAATCCACCGGCACGCCCGATTCGAACATCGCGTTATAGAACGCGGGCTCCTCGCGGGCGAAGGCGAGATAGGCCCTGCCGACACGCTCGAACGCCGTGACGGTGTCGGGCCGTCCGTCGTCCCAGGCCGCGGTCAGGCGCGATTCGAACTGCTCGAAGCCGCGTTGCGCGATGGAGGACAGCAGTTCTTCGCGGTCGCGAAAATGCCGGTACGGCGCCGCCGCACTGACGCCGGCCATGCGCGCGGCATCGGCAAAGGTGAAGCCGGCCGCGCCCTTCTCGGCGATCAGCCCAAGGGCGGCCTGCAACAGGGCTTCCTTCAGATTGCCGTGGTGATAGCCGCGCTCGGCGCGGCGCGTCTCCTTGCGCCAGCTCATGTGAACGAGCTTTACATGAGCCGGGCATGAAGGTCACTAGCGGCAACGGTTTGATCAGCCCGTATTTCCCGCAGTCATTCCGGGCCGATCCGAACCATCGGACCCCGGAATGATGCCAGGCCTGGCGCCCCGGGGACTAACGCCCCGGGATCGGCAGCACCGGCATGACCTCGATGGATTCGCCCGGGAAGATCGCAAAATGCGGGTGGTTCTTGAACAGTTCTGCAGCGGCCTCCTGCGAGGCCGCGCGCACCACCGTAAAGCCGGTCAGCGCATTGCTGACCTCAGTGACACCGCCGGCGTCGATCCTGCGGGTCTTGCCGAGTGGGCCTCCCATCTCGACGATGACGGATTTGTGCTTTTCGACCCAGCCGTGCCAGGCAGCCATGCCTTCCTGCTCCTTCGCCTTCCGTTCAGCCTCAGGCATCGCGTGCCAGGCTGCCATTTTCGTGCCGGTCATGCTGCCGAGATAGACGGCGAGAAACGTGTGTTCGGTGCTCATGGGGGTGTCCTCAGGTTTGGTGGGTTGGAGAAAAATTCGGGACTTCGGCCGCGGCGGTCGCCTTGGTTATTTGCTCCTCAGGTCGGCAAACCCGGCGGCAGCCTCCTGCACCTCGGGTGAAAAATCGACCATCTCCTGCACCTGCCGGATCTCGATAATTTCGTTCGCTGAGGCCGGGCATCTCTTGGCCCAGGCGATCGCCTCGCCACGCGAATCGACCTCGATCATCCAGTAGCCGCCCAAGACTTCCTTGGCCTCAGTGAAGGGGCCGTCGGTCACAACAGGCTCACCGGTCGCAAAGGAGACGCGCGCACCCATCGACGGCGGATGCAGGCCGTCGAGCGTGATCAGCACGCCGGCGTCCTTCAGCGCCTCGTTGTAGCGCATCATCGCGGCGACACGCTCGGGATCGAGTTGGACATCCGGCGGCGCGGTCTCGTAGCCGAGCGGGATCATCAGCATCATGAATCGCATGGAGGTTCCTTGCTTGCTTAGTCGCCCTTACCCAAGACGAGCGAACCTTGACGAAACCGACAGGTGACGAAAATTATTCTGGAGATGATTGCGCTGGCCGCTAGCGCGCCTGCGGCAGGAAACGACCGTCCTGCCGGGCAGCGCCGAAATAGACCTCGATACGACGAACCTTGCCGCCGGCGAAGGTGAAGAACTCGGTGTTGCGAAAGCTCCTGCCATCTGTCGCCAAGCAGAGATAGGTGACGAAGGCCTCGTCGCCCTGGACGAAAATCCGCTCGATGTCGTGCCGCGCAATCCAGCCGGTGTCCCTCCAGCAATGCTCGAAATAGGCCGCCTTCTCGAGGTCGTCGTCGAACGGGCTGGTGAAGCGAAAGTCGTCCGCCAACGCGTCGGCGACCCGTTGCCGGTCGTTGCCGAGATAGGCGGCGAAGAGGTCTCGAATCAGGTGTTCGGGGTCGGTCATCGAGCGGTTCCATGGACAATCGTCTTGAAGACGGTCGACGCACGGCCGCGCCGACATCGAGCACGGCTTCAACCATGCGAAAAATAATGCAACGCGGCGGCCGTACAAATACGGGCCTCCTATGAACTCCGCCGTGCATATGAATCGAGAATGCTTGCGACCTGAGCAACATGGCGCGCGCACGTGAAATGACTGAACGGGTGCCGCCTCGTGCAGGAATTTACAGTTGCTCAAGAACAGCATGCAACTTTTTGGCTTGAGCGAACGGTATGACAATCCGGCTGATTCGCCCCTCAGCATGACGCGGAGCTTACGTGTTCAATTTCCAGAGCAAGAAAGTCAGGCACGCAGTCGCGGAGGTCGAGGCGCTCGACCGGTCCCAGGCCGTGATCGAATTCGGCCTCGACGGCACCATTCTCGATGCCAATGAAAATCTCCTCAAGATGAGCGGCTATTCGCTCTCGGAGATCAAGGGCAAGCATCACAGTATCTTCGTCAGCCCGACTGAACGGGAGAGCGCCCGTTACCGCGACTTCTGGGCCAGCCTGAACCGCGGCGAGTTCCAGACCACGCAATACAAGCGGTTCGGCAAGAACGGCAAGGAAGTCTGGGTCCACGCCTCCTACGCGCCGCTGCGCGACGAGAACGGCAAGGTGGTGAGCTTCATCAAGTTCGCCACCGACATCACGGCATACAAGGTCAAGACCATGGAGGACGCGGGCAAGATCGCCGCGATCAGCCGTGCCCAGGCCGTGATCGAATTCAACATGGACGGCACCATCGTCGCCGCCAACGAGAATTTCCTGGGCGCAATGGGCTACTCGCTCGACGAAATCCGGGGCAAGCACCACAGCATGTTCGTCACGCCGGAAGATCGCGCGAGCTCGGCCTACGCCGACTTCTGGGCGCGGCTGAACCGCGGCCAGTTCGAAGCCGCCGAATACAAGCGGATCGGCAAGGGCGGACGCGAAATCTGGATTCTGGCGACCTATAACCCTATCCTCGACGAGACCGGCAAGCCGTTCAAGGTGGTGAAATTCGCGACCGACGTCACCGCGCAGAAGATGAAGGCGGCCGACAATGACGGACAGCTCGCCGCGATCCAGAAATCGCAAGCGGTGATCGAGTTCAACATGGATGGCACCATCCGCACCGCCAACGAGAATTTCTTGAAGGCGATGGGGTATTCGCTGGCGGAGATCAAGGGACAGCACCACTCCATGTTCATCGAGCCGAACGAAAAGAATTCGGCGGCCTATCGCCAGTTCTGGGAGACGCTCAACCGCGGTGAATACCAGGCCGCCGAATACAAGCGGATCGCCAAGGGCGGCCGCGAAATCTGGATCCAGGCGTCCTACAACCCGATCCTCGACCTCAACGGCAAACCCTACAAGGTGGTGAAATATGCCACCGACATCACCGCGCAGGCGATCGGCCGCAAGAAGGCCGACAACGCGCGCGGTCTGATCGAGGCGGTCGCGGCCGGCAGCGAAGAGATGAGTGCCTCGATTCGCGAGATCTCCGCGACCATGGCAAAGTCACGCGAGAATTCGAAGGTCGCGACCACCCGCGTCGAGGCCGCCGACGGCCAAGCGCAGCGGCTGAACGCGGCGGCGCAGGCGATGAGCGGCATCGTCGAGATGATCTCGGGCATCACCGGCCAGATCAACCTGCTCGCGCTCAACGCCACGATCGAATCGGCGCGCGCGGGCGAAGCCGGCCGCGGCTTCGCCGTGGTCGCCTCCGAGGTGAAGAGCCTCGCCAACCAGGCCAAGCAGGCGACCGACACCATCACCTCCGAAATCGACGCGCTGAACACCATCTCCGGCGACGTTGCAAGCTCACTGACCGCGATCAAGGTCGCGATCGCCGGCGTCAACGAGTTCATCGCCTCCACCGCCGCCGCGGTCGAGGAACAGAGCATCGTGACGGCCGACATGTCGGCCAACATGCAGCGCGCCACGGCGGAGCTTGCTTAGGCGCCCTGCGCGGCCGCAAAAGGAGAGCCTCGAAGAGCAAAGGCGCGATAGTTTGTCGCGTCTCCTCACGGCTTTCATGGTAGGGAGACCGCCTCAACTCCCGAACCACGGATAAGCTATGACCGCCTCCCCGCAGAAAATCGCCCTCGTCACCGGAGCCGCGCGTGGCATCGGGCTTGCGACCGCGAAGAAGTTTTTGACCGAGGGCTGGCGGGTGGCGCTGCTCGACATCGAGGGTGAGCTGCTCGGCCGCGCGGTCGCCGAGATCGGCCGGGACGAGACCACGCTGGCGTTGACCTGCGACGTCTCGGACGCAGCCGCGGTTGCCGCCGCGATGGCGATGCTCGAACGGCGGTTTGGCCGGCTCGACGCGCTCGTCAATAATGCCGGCATTGCCGTGTTCGCGCCGCTGATGGAGACGTCGGAGACCGACTGGCGGCGCGTGCTCGAGGTCAACCTCACCGGTCCGTTCCTCTGCACCAAGGCGGCGGTGCCGCTGATGCGCGACGGCAATGGCGGTGCCATCGTCAACATCACCTCGATCTCGGCGGTGCGCGCCTCGACGCTGCGCTCGGCCTACGGCACCAGCAAGGCGGGCCTCGCGCACCTCACCAAGCAGCTCGCGGTCGAGCTTGCGTCCCTCAACATCCGCGTCAACGCGGTCGCGCCGGGGCCGGTCGACACCGCGATGGCAAAGCAGGTGCACACCAGGGAGATCCGCGCCGACTATCACGACGCCATCCCGCTCAACCGCTACGGCCTGGAAGAGGAACTTGCCGAAGCGATCTACTTCCTTTGCTCGGAACGATCGAGCTACATCACCGGCCAAATTTTGGCCGTCGATGGCGGCTTCGATGCGGCGGGCATCGGCCTGCCGACGCTGCGCGGCGAACGGCGGAACGGATAGACACGGCGTAGGTTGGCTTAGCGAAGCGTCACCCACCTCTTCTCGTTGACCTATCCTATGGACTCGAATTCGCGGAGGCTTCATGCGACGCGTCACCCTCATCAAGGCCTTGATGCTCGCATCCGCGCTGCTCGCCGCCACGCCTGCCTTGGCCGAAATCCGCATCATCCAGTCGCCCGGGGGACAGGTCGGGCCGTTCCTCGATTTGTTCGAGAAGGTGCGCGAGAGCGGCGAGCGCGTCGTGATCGACGGTCCCTGCCTGTCCGCCTGCACGCTGTTGCTGAGCATCGTGCCGGGCGAGCGGATTTGCGTCACCAAGCGTGCCGTGCTCGGCTTCCATGCGGCGCGCTCGGTCGATCGACGCGGGCGCTTCTACGCCGAGCCGGAAGCATCAGATGCGGTGCTTGCGGCCTATCCCGGCCCGGTGCGCGACTGGATCAGCCGCCGCGGCGGCCTGTCGTCGCGGTTGCTTCTGCTGAAGGGGCGCGACCTCGCCGCGATCTATCCGCGCTGCCGGTGATGATCAGGCGGACCCAAGCGCCCGCACCGCAGCGCCGCGCAACCACATCGTTTCGATGATCGCGAGCGTCAGCTTCACGCTCATCGCGTTGCTTCGTGAGCCAGCAAACAAGCGCGCCGGCAAAATTGGGCCGGTCACGCGCTTCGTGAGCCCTAATAATAACTCTGGATCAGCTGGCTCAATTCCATGCTCGCGCAGATGAGCATACCCCAAAGTGCAAAGTTGATCTGCAGCGCCGCCGCCATCGGTCGCTCCCCTTCCAAGTCCGCCCGCCCCAGTTTTTAGATTTATGACGAAATAAATAACGATTCTGTCCCGGAGTTCACAGCCTAATATTGCGCCAGTTGTTGTGCGATGCGGTCCGCATCATTTCACGAAGCGGCCTCACTGCTCTCGCAATGTGGTGCGACAGGAGAATCCATATTCGGCCATGTCGGCCACGCGTTTCCCTTAGGTTCCATTTGAGCGGTGCGACGCAAGCTTCGGCAAGCGGAGTTGGCGCGTCGCATACAACACCCAAGGGTCCGGCATGATGCGACACGGCTTTGTCTTGCTCACTTTTTGCGCAACACTCATGGGATGCGCGGTCGCGCCTGCGCAGGAACGCCGTCCGATCGCATGGGACGGCCTCGGTCAGGATCCGAACCGTCCCTCTGTCATGAAGCGTCGTGTGGCGACCCAAGCTCCCGCGGCGAGTGATCCGAATCAGGAGCGGGAAAAAGTACTCGGCACCTTGCGCCCGTACTCCGCGGCGTGGTGGGCAATCCATGACGAAATCGAAGCGGAGAACGACAGGCAGCTCGGGACCAAGCTCGTGATCTGCCCGCGCTGCGTTCCGTCGTCCCAATCACCGAGCAATGACGTGACAGGATCAATCCGCTGATGGACATGCTGTCGATCGGCGCATGACGCAACGGCCTCATGCGCGCCCCTCTCCCGCGTCGTCAGGGAGAGGGGATCGCCGCTTGGCGCGTCAGGCGATCGCGCCTGTCACATTCCCTCGGCCGGGCAGTTCACCATCCAGGGAATGCCGAACTTGTCGACGCACATGCCAAAACCCTTGGCCCAGAAGGTCTTGCTGAAGGGCATGGTGACCTTACCGCCATCGGCGAGTGCGTTGAACTTGCGCTCGCCCTCCGCGGGGTCCGCGACCGTGAGCGAGATCGAAAAGCCCTGCGGCTTGTGAAAATGCTCGGGCGGCGCATCCGACCCCATCAGCACGCCGCCGTCGGGCAGCGACATCCGCGCATGCATGATCGTCTTCTCGCGGCCGGGCGCAGCCGCCATGTCCGGCGGTGCGTCCGACGAACGCATCATGGCATCGATCTTGCCGCCGAGAACCTTGGCGTAATAATTGAACGCCACCTCGCAGGTGTCCTGGTAGAACAGATATGCATTGAGCATCGTTTCTCTCCTTTTGGCTTTCGTTCGGGGTGACGGCGCTACTTCTCGGTGAGCTTCTTCAGGCTCGCCAAGCCGGCCTCGAAATCCTTGCCGATCATGTTGTCCATGTTGATGAACACCTGCATGACCTTAGACAGGAACGGGGCCGGACCGGACATCGCCCACGTGACCAGTGTGGCATCGCCTTGCGGCACAAAGGTGAACTCGGCGGTGTTGTGGCCTTCGAAAGGCCGCTCGAAATCGAGCTTGATGCGGAGTTTTGACGCCGCACTCGCCTCGAGTATCTCCATATGGCCGGCGCCGACATTGTTGTTGCCGTCCCAGGCATAGGTCGCGCCCTTGCCTTGCGCGGTGCCGCCAAACGTCCGCTTCATCGCAGGATCGCGGTTCTCGTAGGGTGACCAGGCGGTCCAGCGATGGAAATCGGCGACCTGCGGATAGATCGCATTGGCTGGCGCTTTCACGGCGAGGCTGCGTTCGACGCGGAATGTGTCGGGCTTCGTCAGGGCGAAGACGAGCACGCCCACGATTCCGACTACGAACAGGACGGCGATGACGGCAATAGCTTTCAGCATGAATGGCTCCCTGGATACGGTCCTAGGACGAAGGGAGGGCGCCGGGCCCGACAAGGCGAGGCGGAAATTTTGCTACGCCCGAAGCAGGCGCTCCCTACGTCACCTTGGCGCCTTGACTTTGGCGTCTTGCCTTGCGCCGCCATTTGCGACCTTGGGCTGGCTGTCCCGGATCAGGCGATCGAGATGCATGCGGATGTGAGCCGCTTCTGCGGACGTGTTGGCGAGAGCGATGGCGCGGTCGAATGCGATGCGGGCTTCGTCGTTGCGGCCGAGCTGCATCAGGAAAGCGCCGCGCACGCCGTAGAAATGGAAGTAATTGGCAAGCTTTGGCGCCAGCGGCTCGATCAGGTCGAGCGCGGCTTGCGGGCCGCGCACCTTGGAAATCGCGACCGCGCGGTTGAGCGTCACCACCGGCGACGGCTGCACCACCTCCAGCGCACCATAGAGCAGGTCGATCTGAGCCCAGTCGGTCTCCTCAGGCGTCGACGCGCGGGCATGCAGCGCGGCGATCGCTGCCTGGATCTGGTAGGGCCCGCTGCGGCGATGGCGTATCGCCTTGTCGATCAGCGCGAGGCCTTCCGCGATCATCGTGCCGTTCCACAGCGAACGATCCTGGTCGTCCAGCAGGATCAGCGAGCCATCCGCGGCAAAGCGCGAGGCACTGCGAGCATGCTGCAACAAGATGAGCGCCGTGAGCCCCATGATCTCTGGCTCGCTCTGGAACAGCCGCAGCAGCAGCCGCGCCAGCCGGATCGCTTCCTCGCACAGCGGTTTTCTGATTTCGGCGGTGTCGCCGCTCGCGGAATAGCCCTCGTTGAAGATCAAATAGATCATCGCGGCCACACCGGCGAGCCGCTCCGAACGCTCGACCGCGCCCGGCGTTTCGAACGGCGTCCCGGCCTCCGCCACCTTGGCCTTGGCACGCGTGATGCGCTGCTCCATCGCCGCATCCGACACCAGGAAGGCGCGCGCGATCTGCTTCACCGTCAGGCCGCAGACGATACGGAGCGCCAGCGCGATCTGCTGCGTCGCCGGCAGCCCTGGATGGCAGCAGATGAACATCAGTCGCAAAATGTCGTCGCGGTAGTGCGAGCCGTCGAGCCGCTCGGCGAGCGCGCCCTCGGCGTCGTCGAGATCGGAGATCGCCTGGTCGTCCTCCGGCAGCGGCTGCTGCTTGCGGGTGCGGCGCACCTCGTCGATCGCAACGTTGCGGCCGACCATGATCAGCCAGGCCGCGGGATCGCGCGGCGGTCCGTTCTGCGGCCAGGTCTTCAGCGCGCGCAGGCAGGCGTTCTGAAACGCTTCCTCGGCGGTGTCGAGATCGCGGAAATAGCGCAGCAGCGCGCCGACCGCCTGGGGGCGCGCCGAGGTCAGCGCGGTCTCGATCCAGGCGGTATCGGCCTCGCTCACGTCAGATTCCCTCCGGGCCTGAACACGCCTACCGGGCGTACCTCATAGGCGCCACCCGGATTGGCCGATCCGAGGTCACGCGCAACGTCGAGCGCCTCGTCGAGGTTCTTGCAATCGACGATATAGAAGCCGAGCAACTGCTCCTTGGTCTCCGCATAGGGGCCGTCGAGCACCAACGGCGGATCTTCCTTGCGCAGCGTCGCTGCCGCAGTGGTCGGCAGCAGCCGCGCCACCGGGCCGAGCCGGCCCTGCTGTGTCAGCTTCTCCTGCACCACGGCGAGCTTCTTCATCACGGCTTCATCCTGGTCCTTGCTCCAGGAGCCGACGAAGTCCTCGTCGTGATAGCAAAGGATCGCATAAAGCATGGGCAGTACCTTCTCTGAACGCTTGTTTTGAAGACGATCTACTATGCCTCGCCCCGACACGGCTGCGGAAAAAAATTGCAAGAAAAATCCGACAGATCGTGGCAAGGAGGGCCATCAAAGCGGAACCTCAAGAGGCACTTCGAATGACAGTGGGCACACTGGCCGTCCTGATCAACAGCACGCAGCAAAACTGGCTGCCGGAGCGCTGGAAGGCCCGGTTCGACGCGGTCGGCGGCGGCCGCCGCGTGGTGCTGCTGCCCGATGCCGGGCTCGATCCGGCCGAGGTGCACTATGCCGCGGTGTGGAAGCCGGTGCCGGGCGATCTCGGCTCCTTCCCCAATCTGCGTGCGATCTTCAATCTAGGCGCCGGCGTCGACGCGCTGATGGCGGACAAGAGCCTTCCGAACGTGCCGCTGGTGCGCGTGGCCGTGCCCGATCTGACCGGCCGCATGACCGAATACGTCGTTCAGCACGTGCTGATGCACCACCGCCAGGAGCTTTATCTGCGCCAGTCGCAGCGCGAAAAGCGCTGGGAGCCGACCTATCAATGGCCGGCGAGCGCGGTCACGGTCGGTGTCATGGGACTGGGCACGCTCGGCACCGATGCGGCCGAAGTGCTGCGGCGGCTTGGTTTCCGTGTCGCCGGCTGGAGCCGCAGCCCGCGCACCATCGCGGGCGTCGAATGCTTCCATGGCGCCGGGCAGATCGACGCGTTCCTGCGCACGACCGATATTCTCGTCAGCCTGTTGCCGCTGACGCCCGATACACACGGCATCCTCAACCGCGACGTCTTCACCAAGCTCAACCGCAAAAGCCCACTCGGTGCGCCCGTGCTGATCAACGCCGGCCGCGGCGGCCTTCAGAACGAAGCCGACATCCTGGCCTGCCTCGACGACGGCACGCTGGGCGCCGCCTCGCTCGACGTCTTCGTGCAGGAGCCGCAGCCGAACGACAGCCGGTTCTGGACCCATCCCAAGGTGCTGCTGACCCCGCACAACGCCGCCGATACCGACGCCGATGCGATCTCGGCCTATGTCGCTGAGCAGATCGCGCGGTTCGAGGCGGGTGGTGTGCTGGAGAACGTGGTGGACCGGGCGCGGGGGTATTGAGACCTCATGTGCCACCCGAGCCCGTAAAATCACTGATCGCCGGCCGGTATCCCGTTCACCCTCTCTTAGCGAGAAGTTGATACGCGTTGTTAATCAACGCTCAACGAACGAGTCGGACATGCGCTTTACGCTCGGCCTCAGGATGCGGATCACGGTTGCGCTGGCGGTGACGGCTGCCGCGACCGCGCTGTTTGCGGTGCTCGGTGCAATGTGGATCATCGCGGGGATCATCGACCGCGCCGACCAGCGCGAGCTGCGCAGCCATTACGATGCCCTGCAATCGCGCATCGCCGAGGAGTCCCGCCGCGCCGCCGCCATGAGCGCCGTCGTCGCCGCGATGCCGGCGACGCAGGACGCGATGGCCAAGCAGGATCGCAATGCCTTGGTCAGCCTGTTCGGGCCGGTGTTTGCCGCGACCAAATCGGAGTACGGAGTCGAACAGTTCCAGTTCCACGTGGCGCCCGCGACCTCGTTCCTGCGCGTGCACCAGCCTGCTAAATTCGGCGATGACCTCTCCGGCTTCCGCAAAACCGTGATCATGGCCAATCAGGAGCACAAGGTCGTGGTTGGCCTGGAGGGCGGCCTGGCCGGGCTCGGCATCCGCGGCGTGGTGCCGATCGCGCAAGGCGGCAAGCATCTCGGCTCAGTGGAATTTGGCCTGACCTTCGGCCAGTCCTTCCTGGACGACTTCAAGACCAACCGCCATGTCGACATCGCCTTCCATCTCGCGGACGGCGGCGGCTTCAAGCTGTTCGGCGGCACGCTGAAGGGCAAGAGCTTCTTCGACGCGACCGATTACGGCCGCGCCGCCGGCGGTGACTTCACGATGCGGCAGGCCAAGCTCGACACAACGCCGGTGGCCGCGCTGCTCGGACCGATCAGGGATTTTTCCGGCAAGCCCCTCGGCGCGGTCGAACTGGTGATGGATAATGCCGACTATGTGGCCTCTGCCGACCGTGCCTGGCTGCTGGCATTCGGCATCGCCGCGCTCGGGCTCGTGCTCGCCGCAATCGTCGGCTATCTCATCGCCCGCAGCATCTCGCGTCCGATTATCTCCATCACCACGGTGATGCGCGAGTTGGCCGACGGACATCTCGATGTTGCCGTCCCCGCCAGCAAGGCGAATGACGAGGTCGGCGCGATGGTGAGGGCGGTCGCGGTGTTCCGTGACAATGCGATGAGCTTCAACAAGCTCCAGACCGATCAGCTCGAGGCCAAGGTGCAGTCCGAAGCGGAGAAGCGACGCGCGTTCGCCGCGCTCGCCGACAATTTCGAAGCCAGCATCCGCGACGTCGTCACCACGGTCTCCTCGGCCGCGGTCGAGATGGAGAACACGGCGCGCTCGATGTCTGATATCGTCGAGCGGTCACGGCAGCAGACCGGCACGGTGTCGTCGGCCTCGGCGCTCGCCTCGGAGAATGTGCAGACGGTTGCTGCCGCCGCGGAAGAGCTGTCGTCGTCGATGACAGAGATCAGCCGGCGCCTTGCGCACGCGACCGCGGTGGTCGGCAAAGCTGCGAGCGACGGACGACGGTCGAATGAGCGCGTGCAGAGTCTGGCCGACGCCGCGCAGAAAATCGGCGACGTCGTTTCCTTCATCAGCGGCATTGCCGAGCAAACCAATCTGCTGGCACTCAACGCGACGATCGAGGCGGCGCGCGCGGGCGAAGCCGGCCGCGGCTTTGCGGTGGTCGCTTCCGAGGTGAAGGCGCTGGCAACCCAGACCGCCAAGGCGACCGAGGAGATCGGCGCGCAGGTGACGGCGGTCCAAGGCGAGACCACCGGCGCGGTGGACGGCATCCAGTCGATCTGCGCCACGATCCAGGAGGTCGACGAGATCTCCGCGGCGATTGCCGCCGCCGTCGGCCAGCAGGGCACCGCGACGCAGGAGATCGCGCAGAACGTCCAGCAGGCAGCCGCTCGCACCGGCGAGGTTTCGCAAAACATCGCGGGCGTCACCGCCGGCATCGCCGCGACGGGAACAGCAGCGGAGGAAGTCCTGGGCTCGGCGATCGAGCTGTCAAAACAATCGCAGCGGCTGCGCGACGAGGTGGATCGTTTCCTCGCGCATATTCGCGCTGCGTAGCGAGGCTACAAACTCAGTGTCGTCCTGGCGAAAGCCAGGACCCATTACCCCAATGAGGAACTGCGGCGCGACGGCGTCAACTCCAAATCTTCGCCAAACCAGATTCGGTGGATCTAGCTCTTTCCTCCCACTATCACGTCGATCGTCCCCTTTACGATCGCCTCGAGCTCCTTCCGCGACACACGCGCGCGGGAGCGAATAGCGATTGAGTGCACGGTTGCTGAAGCGAGCTGCGCCAGCACGGCGGGATCGGCGCTCTCGGGCAACTCGCCTTTCTCCTTGGCGCGGCGGAAGCAACTCGCAAATGCCTTGTCGAGCTCGTTGAGGCCATCGAGCACCATCGCGCGGATGTCGGGATCGCCGACCGCCTCGGAAGCCGCCGTGACCACGGTGAAGCAGCCGCGCGGGCCGGCCTCGCCGGAGAGATAGATGTTCAGCGCGGCGGCGAAGATGCGCTCCAGCCGCTGGCGCACGGGCATCTCCTGGCGAAAGATCTCCACCATCGATGCGCGCGCTTCCTCGCGGTAGCGCTGATAGCTCTTGATGTAGAGCTCGCGCTTGTCGCCGAAGGCACCATAGAGGCTCGGGCGATTCATGCCGGTGGCTTCGCTGAGATCGTCGAGCGAGGTCGCGGCGAAACCCTGCGTGCGGAACAGGTCGAGCGCCTTGCCAAGCGCGACGTCGGGCTCATAGGCGCGCGGACGGCCGCGGCGTTTGGGTTCGCTGGCAGCAGCTGGCGGCTTCTGTTTTTGTACCATTTCGCAATTTAATCCTTGACCGCCGCTATAATATGCAAGACAGTACAAAAATCAATCTGGCCGGGTTGAGCGACACTCCAGAAGTCACATCGAGGAATTGCCCAAGGAGGCTCAAGATGGATCTTTATTTCTCGCCGCTCGCCTGTTCGATGGCGACCCGCGTCGCGCTTTATGAAGCCGGCGCCGAAGCGAATTATCTCGAAGTCGACCCGCCGACCAAGACAGTGCTGAGCGACGGCACTGACTTTCGAACCGTGAACCCGATCGGCCTGGTGCCGACACTGCGGACCGATGAGGGCGTGGTGCTAACTGAGAACGCCGCGATCCTGCAATATATCGCCGACCGCTTCCCGCAATCGGGCCTCGGCGCCGCAGCGGGCATCGATCGCACGCGGCTGCATCAATGGCTCTGCTTCATCGGCACCGAGCTGCACAAGGGCCTGTTCATCCCGGTGCTCGACCGCAAGGCGCCGCAGGAGACGAAAGCCTATGCGCTGGAGAAGAACCTGTCGCGGCTGGACTATCTCGACAATTACCTGAAGGGGCGCGACTTCCTGCTCGACCATTTCAGCGTCGCCGACGCCTATCTCGTCACGGTCATCAACTGGACCATGGCGACGCCGCCGATCGAGCTCGCCAAATGGCCGAACGTGAAGGCCTATTACGAACGCCTGCGTCAACGGCCGTCGATCGCCAAAGCGATCGCGGAAGAGTTCGAGCTGTACAAGGCCGAGCAGGCGCGGAAGAAGGCTGCGGCGTAGCGGCACTCGAAACGACCCGTCGTTCCGGCCAATGCGGCCGGGACGACCGGTTAAACAGCGCGACAGACCGCTCACCGGAACAATTGGCTATTTCGGCGTGTGGAGTACGACCCCGTAGCGTCGGTATATCCGATCGATCGTGCCATCGTTTCGCAGCCGTTCAACCGTTCCATCGATGGTGTCGCGCAATGCATCATCCGGACGGACCATGCCGACCGCGACGTTCCAGTTGAGATCGGCTATGGACTCGTCGCGATCCAGGATGCGGAATGCCTTGTCCGGATGCGTCAGGTTGAAATAACTCGCCGCGGCGGGTGTGACCGCAGCGGCATCGATCTCATGGTTTGACAGGGCATCGAGGCTGTCGCTCTCGAAGCCAAAAGTCGACGTCGGGACGTGCCGTTGACTGATGATCATGGCAGCGACGGAGCCGACCTGCACCCCGACCTTGGTATGCTCGTTGAGGCTCTGGAACGAGGCGAGCGCGCTGGATGAGGGGACGGCGAGTGCGACGCCCGTGCGATAATACGGTTTTGAGATTCTCAAGCGGGTTTCACCCTGCGCTTCGCGGTCGGCGATGACATCCAGAACGATGTCGCAACCGGCGCTCCGCATCTGGTACTGGGTGATGATCCAATCGAGTCGCAGGGAGACGCCGAGCTCGTGTGCCAGCGCCTGGCCCAATTCGATCTGAAAGCCGGGAGGATCGGCGGCCTTGCTTGCGAACGGAAGCGAGTTCGGATGGGCGCACAATCCGAGCACGCCGGACGCGCGGATCGCGTCCAGGGTTCGCCCCTGCGCAGGATTCAGCAGTGCGATCACGGCGCCGACCACAAGCGGGAGAACTGTCTTCATTCCGCGTCCTCGTATCGACATCGGCCTGGTCGATTCAGCCCTCGCGCGGCTTCAGGGCGCGGATATATTTGACGATCTGGTCGATCTGCGCGTCGGTGAAGGCCCCGCCGAATGCCGGCATCGCACCGGACTTGCCGTTCTTGATGCGGCTGTGCAGAAAGTCGTCGTCGCGTGGGGAATCCATCAATTGCGGTCCCTTGCCGGCGGCCCGACCGCCAGCAGAGTGACAAAAGCCGCAAGTCCCCGCGAATAGCTGTTCGACGTCGAACGTCACGTTGTCGGGTGCAGGAGTGGCAGACTGCGCCTGAACCGGTGCGGCATACAGCGACGAGGCGCCCAGCACCGCCAATAGCAGCGCGGTGATCTTCTTCACATGCAAGTTCAAGGTATCCAGCTCCATATCCTGAAGCGCCACGCCCCGAAGCACGAGTCCTGAAGCACACCCGAAAATTCCAATGCACGGGAAGCAAGCTTGCGCCTGCTCCCCGGCAATCTGCGATGATTTATTTCAAGCTGAAGACGACGAGCGCCCCGTCATCACGCGGCATGCTCTTGTAGACGCCGCCGAAGTTTGGCGCGTATTCGTCCGCCAGCATGCCGCCAAAGCCAGCGGCCACGGCAATGTACTGCTTGCCGTTGACGGAATAGCTGACGATGCCGCCCTGGTGGCCGGTGCCGTTGTTGTGACTCCACAGCTCGGCCCCGGTTTCGGCATCGTAAGCATGAAGGATGCCGCGGGAGTCGGGCACGAATACGAGATTGCCCGCAGTCGACAGCACGCTTCCGAGCGGCGGCTCGGGATAGCGAACCTCCCACTTCTTGGCGCCGGTGATGGGGTCGCGCGCGTCGAGATGTCCATAAATCTCTCCGCCCGGAGGGGGTACCATCTTGAAATCGGCGCCAATGTTAAGCTGGACCTGGGGCGCTGTGACCGGCGTCGTCTTCTGGACGTCGAGCGTCATGCACCATTCCTGGCCGATCTTGTAGTACAGGCCGGTCTTCGGGTTGTAGGAGCCGGCATTCCAGCTGACGCCGCCGCCAATGAAGGGGCACAGCGGCGGTTCGGTAACCTTCCCGGCCGTGAAGTCGCGACGGCCGATCAAGGCACCCGTCTTGGGATCGATATCCTTGACGAAATTGATGTTCTCAACGAGCCGCCAGACATTCTTCACGGCGAGATTGCGGTCATAGACGAAGACGAAACCGCCCTTGTTCGGGTGAACCACGAACTTCTGACCGTCGCGTTCGAGCATCACAAACTCGCCGACCGCGCTGTCGAAATCCCAGGCGTCGTGCGGCAACTCCTGATGATGGAATTTCAGCCTGCCGGTATCGACGTCGAGACCGATCACCGAACTCGTGTAGAGATTGTCGCCCGGACGCGCGCCTTGCGTCTTGTAATCGGCGCCCGACCAATCGTAGAGCGGCGCCGGGTTTGCGGTGCCCCACAGGATTGTATTGGTCTCGGAATCGTAAGTGCCCGGCATCCAGCCACCGCCCCCGCCCGTGCGCCAGGAATCGTTTCCCCACGTCTTCATGGCCTCGTCGGTGCCGGCGACGGTCAAGAACTCCCACTTCTTCTTCCCGGTGGTGGCATCCAGGCCGAAGATCGGGCCGCGGCCCGGCCATTCACCGCCTTGCGCTCCGATGACCACCGTGCCCTTCGCGTAAAGCGGCGCACCGGTGAAACCGACCGTGAGCTTCTGCGAGTCGATCAGCCTGGTTTCCCAGAGGACCTTCCCCGACTTCATATCCAGGCCAAGAACCCTGCCATCCATGGTGCCGACGAAAACCTTGCCCTCGCCGAGCGCTACGCCGCGATTATAGGGGGAATGGGTCTGACGGGAGATCAGCGCCTCGTCGAGCTCCGGAAAATGGGACCAGATCACCTCGCCTGTCGCGCCGTTGAGCGCAAAGACCCGGCTGTAAGAACCCGAGTAATAGAGCACGCCATCCGCCGCGAGCGGCATCGACTGCAGGCCGCGGGTCGAGCGTCCTGGAATATGGGTCCAGGCAACGTTCAGATTGCCGACGTTGTTTGCATTGATCTGCGCCAGCGGGCTGTAGTGATAGGATTTGTATGAACCGTGATAGGTCAGCCAATCGTTCTGACCGCCGTTCTCGATCCGCGCAGTATCCACGGACTGGGCAAAGGCTGACGACACCATCAGCGTCGCGCCGGCAACAAGAGGTAGACCAGACTTACACCAACGCTTCTTCATCCGTTCCTCCCGCTTTTATGTTTGCTTAACGTGCGTCTCACAGATGCCGCCGCGAGGGATGCTGCAGTCCGCTATCTGTCGGTTCTTCTCCATCCGATACGAGCCACGAACGGCTCGACCTCTCTCGGCGGACATCGCCAAAAGGTGCTACGTTCTCTGGACTGGTTGCAGTTGCGCTTATCCTCGCTCCGGCAGCGTACGCCGGATGACGAGGAGCGCAAAGATACAATACGTGCACGGAGCGAATTTGACGCGCGGCGCAGATTGGAAACGTCAGGTGCGCTGACCGGTTCGTTTCGCCTCGCAGATCTCAGACTGCTGCGTGCGGGGCGGTAACGCCAGGGCTCCGACGACGGATTTATCCGTACAGCACCCTCGGGAGGATCGTGACGATGCCGGGCCAGAGCGTCAGCAGCAGCACGAAGCCGACCATGATGAGGAGATAGGGCATCGTGACACGCGCGATGTAGCCGAGGCCGTCGTCGGTCAGGCCCTGGATCACGAACAGGTTGAAGCCGACCGGCGGCGTGATCTGAGCCATCTCGACCGCCAGCACCAGGAAGATGCCGAACCAGATCTCGTCGAAACCCGCGCCCTTCACGATCGGCAGCACGATCGGCAGCGTCATCACGATCATCGAGAAGCCATCGAGGAAGCAGCCGAGGATCAGATAGAATAAAATCAGCACCACGATCAGCATGAAGGGCGACAGCCCGAGCCCCTTGACGAAGGCGGCGACTGTTTGCGGGATGCCGAGGAAGGCCGCAGCGTTGCCGAGAATCGAGGCGCCGAGCACGATCAGCGCGATCATCGAGCAGGTCACGACCGAGCCGATCAGCACGTCACGCATCACCTGCTGCGACATCGAGCCCTGCGCCCAGGCGACCAGCGCCGCGCCGAACACGCCGACAGCTGCGGCCTCCGACGGCGTCGCCAGTCCGCCATACATCGAGCCGAGCACGCAGGCGATCAGGAACAGCGCCGGCGCGAGGTCCTTCAACGCCGCAAAACGTTCGCGCCAAGGCACCTGCGAGAGTTTGGCTTCCGTCTCCGGCACCATGCCGGGGTTGAGGGTCGTGTGCAGCATCACCCACCCCATGAAGGTGGCGGCCAGCAGCAGGCCGGGCAGCACGCCGGCCGTGAACAGTTTCAGGATCGAGACGTCGCCCAGCACGCCATAGATGATCATGATGTTGGACGGCGGGATCAGGAAGCCGAGCGTGCCGGCGCCGGCGAGCGAGCCGATCGCGATGTCGCGGGAATAGCCGCGGCGTGTGAGTTCGTTGAGCGACATGCGGCCGATCACCTGCGTCGTCGCCGCCGACGAGCCGGAGATCGCCGCGAAGATGGTGCAGCCGATCACGTTCACATGCAAAAGACGACCCGGCAGAAGCCCCGCCCAGGGCGCGAGCCCCTGGAACAGCGAACGTGACAGACGGGTGCGAAACAGCAACTCGCCCATCAGGATGAACAGCGGCAACGCCAGCAGTTCCTGCGTCGTCAAGATGTTCCAGGCGTATTGCGGCAGCAGCTTGTCGAGCGGGATCGAACGGAACATCGCCAGCAGCAGCGTCGCAGTGAGCGCAAGCGTCAGGCCAATCCATACGCCGCACGCCAGAAGCGCAAACAGCATCGCGAAGAGAGCAACGACTTCGATGGTCATGGAACCCGGTGTCCGCTGGCTGGCGCGTGGGCGATCATTCGACGGGCGAGGCCTTCATGCGGTGATCCTCCAGCGGCAGGCCGAACACGGCCTGGATCGCGCGCGCCAGGAACTGGAGCGTCAGCAGCAGCATGCCGAATGTGACGACGGCCTGCGGAAACCATAGCGGGGTGTCGCTCGAGGTCGAAACCTGGCCGCGCACATAGGCGCCGAAGGCGAACTTCGCCATCGACGATGTCAGGAAGGCCATGAAGGCGAAGCCGGCGGCGGCCGACAGGATTTCGAGCGCGCGCTGAAACGGAGCCGGGACGTTCTTCAGGAGCAGCACGACACGGATATGGCCGCCGACGCGCAGGGTCATGGCAGCGCCGAAGGTGAAGGACGCCGCCATCAGATAGGAGGAATATTCCCAGGCGATCGAGATCGTGGGCGGAAAGAACGGCAGGAAGTTCGAGAGGAAGCGCGTTGCGACCTCGCACAGCATCAGCAGCGTCAGCATCAAAAGGCAGCCGCCACCGATCCAGCCGTCCAGCCGGCCAAGACGGTCAATGCCGTCGAGCAGGATGCGCAGCGGCGCCGGCGCCGCTGCGTTGAGACTCTGCGGAGCTGCCGGCGAAACGCTGACCACGGCCCGGCCTCAGCGCTTCATTTCGGCGAGATAGGCCCGCACCGGCTTGTCGGCCGTCGGCACGCGCTTGACGAAAGCGTCAAGCTGCGGCGCCGTCTTGGCGCGAATGTCGGTGATCATGGCCTCCGAGACCGGTACCACCTCCATGCCGCCTTCCTTGAGGCGATTGAGGCTGTCGACGTCCGCCTTGAGCGAGTTCGCCCAGAAGCCCGGCTCCATCTTCGCGGCGATGCCGGCGACGAGCTGCTGCTGATCGGCGCTCAGTGCCTTCCAGGAATCGAGGTTGACGGTGAGCATCTGCGACGACCAGACGTGGTTGGTCGGGTAAATGTATTTCAGGAATTCCCAGAATTTTCCGTCGACGCCCGACACGGCCGAAGTGGAGACGCCCGAGACCGCGCCGGAGGCCAGCGCCGGGATGGTCTCGCCCCAGGGAATCATCACCGGCGCCATGCCGACCACGGCAAGCATATCGACGGCGTTCTTGTCGGGCACGCGGATCTTGATGTTCTTCAACCCGTCGACATCGGCGACCTTGACCTTGAGATGCAGATATTGCGTCGGCCATGGCACGATGTAGAGGATCTTCTGGTTGTTGCGCGCGGCGACCTTCTCGTATTCGGGCCGCACATATTTGTGCAGCACCTTCAATTCGTCCATCGAGCCGCAGAGAAAGGGAATGCTTTCGACGCCCATGAAGGGCTCGTCGCCGACCTGCTGGATGTTGAGGACGTCGGCAAGCGGCACCAGGCCGTCGCGCACGGCGCGCAGATGCTCGGGGCCCTTGAAGCCGAGCTGGCCACCGGCCTTCACGGTGATCGCGACCGAGCCGCCGCTCTGCTTCTTCACCTCTTCCGCGAAGGCAAACGCGTTCTGGGTGTGGAAATTGCCGTCGGGCCATACCGTCGACATGTCCCAGCTCACCGTCGCCGCCCGCGCGCGGGTCGAGATGTGGCCGGCTGCGAGCAGCGTCGCTGCGCCCGCTGTAAAATTCCGTCGCGTGATCATTGAGCCCCTCCGTTTGCTACGCGCATGACGCCTCAGGCGTCATCGCGTATGCCCATAAACTGCAACCGCGTTGTCGGCAGACACGAGGCCGCTTTCGATGTCGTCGTTGACGGCTGTCGGCGCGCGCTCCCGGGGATCGCCGATGCCGGCACCGCCTGGTGTCAGCACCACCAGCCGGTCGTCCGGCGGCACTTGTTGAAAGCCCTTTCCACGCAGCTTCTTGCCGGACTTCAGGCCGACATAGCCGGCCTCGCCGTTCTTGCCGCCATCGCGGCCGCGCGGCGGATGATCGATGCGGTCGAACGCCGCCAGGATGTCGAACGGCGCATCGACGCCGCTGCCGACCTCGATGATCTGGCCTAGGCCACCGCGGGTGCGCCCTGCTCCTCCGGAATCCGGACGCAGCTCCTTGCGCCAGAAGATCAGCGGCGTCTGCGTCTCGGCGATCTCGACCGGCGTGCCGCGCACGCCGCTGGGATAGGCAGTCGCCGACAGCCCGTCCTTCGCAAAACGCGCGCCGGTGCCGCCATTGGAGGTCACCGCCATCGAGAATCCGTAATTGCCGCCGGCGCCCGAGCGGGTCTGTCCGCGAACGTTGAGATTCCACAGGCACGAGGTGCCTTCCGCGGGCACGCGCTCCGGAATGATCTGGCGCAGGCAGCCGAACACGACGTCGGGCAGCATCTGGCCAATGATGTGACGCGAGGCGACCGGCGCCGGCTTCGGCGCATTGAGGATCGCGCCTGGGGGAGCCGACACCGTCAGCGGCGAGAGCGAGCCGGCATTGTTCGGGATCTGCGAAGCGACGACGCACCCGAGACCGAACACGGTGTAGGCGATGGTGTAGGACAGAGGCACGTTGATGCCGAACCTGGACGCGGCCGAGGTGCCGTCGAAATCGACGTGGATGCCTTCGTCCGAGATCGTCAGCGTCGCCTCAAGCGAGACCGGCGCGTCATAGCCGTCGACCACCATGGTGTTGCGCCAGGTGCCCTTCGGCAGTTTGGCGATCTCGGCCAGCACGGCCTCGCGCGAGCGGTCGCAAATGTAGTCGCCGAGCGCATCGAGCGTGTCGATGCCGAACTCGGTCATCATCTCGACCAGGCGCTCGCAGCCGACGTCGTTGCAGCCGGCGAGCGAGTAGGTGTCGCCCTCGGTGTCGATCGGCAGCCGCGTGTTGGTGCGGATCATCGCCATCAGCGTCTCGTTGACGACGCCCTGGTCGATCAGCTTCAGCATAGGGATGTAGAGCCCCTCCATGAACACGTCGGTGGCGTCGGGTCCGAAGCCGATGCCGCCGATGTCCATGAGATGGCTGGTGCAGGAAAACAGCGCGACCGGCTTGCCGTCCTTGAAGCAGGGCGTGGTAACGACGAAATCGTTGAGATGGCCGGTGCCCATCCAGGGATCGTTGGTGATATAGGCGTCGCCCTCCTTCATCGTCTCGATCGGAAAGTGGGCGATGAAGTGCTTGACGGATTCCGCCATCGAGTTGACGTGGCCGGGCGTGCCGGTCACCGCCTGCGCCAGCATCCGTCCCTTGAGGTCGAACACGCCGGCCGAGAGGTCGCCGCATTCGCGCACGATCGGGCTGAAGGCGGTGCGGAGCAGCACCTGCGCCTGCTCCTCGACCACGGCGATCAGCCGGTGCCACATGATCTGAAGGTCGATCAGGCTCGCGCCGCTTGCCTTGCTCATGATCAGGCCGCCTTCCGTTCCATGACGATGCTGCCGGCACCGTCGATATGCGCGTCAAAACTGTTGGAGACGAAGGTGGACGTTTCGTCCTCCGCAATCACGGCGGGACCTGCAATCGTCGCGCCTGGCGCCATATCCTCGCGGCGGTAGAGCGGGATCTCGATCACCTCCCCCGCCCGGCCATCGAAGAACTTGCGGCTGCCGGTCGCCTTCCCGGCGGGCCTGCGCGTGACGGCCGCGACCGTAGCCGGATTGCGCGCCTCGGTCGTCGCAAGCACGGACCAGCTCAACACCTCGATCGCCGCACCCGGGATCGATCGCTCGAACATCGCCGCATAATCCGCTTCGAACTTCTGGCGCAGGCCGGCCAGATCGGTCGGCGCCAACCGCCGGTTCGGCAACTCGATCGAGATCTCATGGCCCTGGCCGACATAGCGCATGAAGGCGGCGCGGCGCTCGCGCACCGGCGCACCTGCTGCCCCGGTTTCGACCAGCGCACGCGCCTCGGTCACCATCTCCTGGAGCAGGTCGGAAACACCATCGGTGTCGAAATCGTCGAGCCGGACATGACGGCTGCGCACCAGCTCATAGGCGATCGGAGCCGCAAGGAAGCCAACGGCCGAACCGACGCCGGCATTGGAAGGGACGATCACGCGAGAGACACCGATCTTCTCGGCGACGCGCGCTGCATGCAGCGGTGCCGCGCCGCCGAAGGCGATCAGCGTATGCTGACCGACAATCTCCCCGCGCTCGACCGCGTGCACGCGCGCCGCGCTCGCCATGTTCTCGCAGACGACCTCGTGCACGGCATAGGCCGCAGTCTCCGCCGACAGACCGAGCGGCTCGCCCACGGCGCGCAGCAGGGCCTGCTTCGAGAGTTCAGGGTCGAGCTTGATCGTTCCACCCGCGAAGTCGTCGGGATCGATCATGCCGAGCGCAACGTCGGCATCCGTCACGGCCGGGCGCAGGCCGCCGCGGCCGTAACAGGCGGGCCCGGGCTCCGAGGAGGCACTCTCCGGGCCGACCGTGACGCGCTTCATCGCATCGACATGGGCGATCGAGCCGCCGCCGGCGCCGATCTCGACCATCTCGATCACGGGAATCCGCACCGGCAGACCCGAACCTTTCAGGAAGCGTGCAGCGCGATCGACCTCGAACACGCGCGAGGTCTCGGGCTGGTATTTTTCGATCAGGCAGATCTTTGCCGTGGTCCCGCCCATGTCGAAGGACAGCACCTTGCTCTCGCCGAGACGCGCCGCGATCTGCGCCGCGAAAATGGCGCCGCCGGCAGGACCGGATTCGACGAGGCGCACCGGAAAGCGCCGCGCCGTCTCGATCGAGGTGACACCGCCGCCGGAGGTGACGAGATAGATCGCGCCGCGGTACTGCTCGACCTGCAAGGCATCGGACATGCGGGCAAGATAACCGTCGATCAGCGGTTGCACATACGCGTTGGCCACCGCAGTCGATGTCCGCTCATATTCGCGGATCTCCGGGCACACCGCGGACGATACGGTCACGGAAATGCCGGGCATCTCCTCGCTGATGATCGCGGCCGTGCGGCGCTCGTGCTCGGGATTGGCGTAGGAGTGCAGGAAGGCGACCGCGACGCTCTTCACGTTCAACGCACGCAATCTTGGCGCGAGCGCACGCACCGCAGCTTCGTCCAGCGGGAGGCGGACGCCACCGTGGGCGTCGATACGCTCCGGCACGGTGAAGCGCAGGGATCGCGGCGCCAGCGGCTTCGGCTTGTCGATGGTGAGGTCATACTGGTCGTAGCGGCTCTCGGTGCCGATATCGAGCACGTCGCGAAAGCCCTCGGTCGCGATCAGCGCCGTCTTGGCGCCGCGACGCTCGATGATGGCGTTGGTCGCGAGTGTCGTGCCGTGAATGAAGACGTCGATGTCGCTGATATGGGCACGCGCATCAGCGAGAATGAGCCGCATGCCATCGAGCACCGCCTGTTCGGGCCGCTGCGGCGTCGTCAGCAATTTGCGCGTCTTGCGATCCTGCCCCACGTCCAGCACGATGTCCGTGAACGTGCCACCGATATCAACGGCAAGCCGCACCTCGGCTCCCTCAAGCATTCCAAATTCTCCGTGCTGATCGTCAAGACTGAGGACAAAAGCGCAGCAATTTCCATGCCATGGATGACAAGGAACATGCTGTGTCCAGCTATTCTGCTTGGCACCTATGCAATAGGCAAGGCGTGTTCGCAGCCCGCGCGATCAGAGCAGGAATGCAAGCGCCGCTTCGCAGCGCTCCTCGACCTTCAGGGTGAGGAGATCATCGGCCCGGGTGCGTCCGAGATTGACCGCAGCGATCGGGATTTGCCGTTGCGCAGCAGCCTGCACGAAGCGGAAGCCGGAATAGACCATCAGTGACGAGCCGACGATGAGCATGGCGTCGGACTGCGCCAGATGATCCTGCGCGGTAGCGACCACGTCGCGCGGGACGTTCTCGCCGAAGAACACGACATCGGGCTTGAGGATGCCGCCGCAGGCTTCGCAAGGAGGCACCTGAAACGACGAAAAATCCGCATGCTCCAGGTCGGCATCGCCATCGGGTGCGTCGGCGGCATCGAGCGTCAACCATTCCGCATTGGCGTGGCCGAGCGTCTCCTGGAATTCGCTCCGCGGCGTCTTTCGGCCGCAGCCCATGCAGCGGACCAGATCGAGCCTTCCGTGCAAGTCGATCACCTGGCGGTGGCCGGCGGATTGATGCAGCCGGTCGACGTTCTGGGTCAGCAGCATTCCGCAACGCCCGCTCGTCTCGAGCCGGGCGAGCGCGTGATGCGCATCGTTCGGCCTCGCTTGGCCGAACCGCCGCCAGCCGATCAGGCTGCGCGCCCAATAGCGCCGGCGCGTATGCTCTTCAGACATGAACGCCTGGAAGTTCACCGGCTGGGTTCGCTTCCAGTTGCCGTGACTGTCGCGATAATCGGGAATGCCCGAATTGGTGCTGCAGCCAGCACCGGTCAGCACGAACAGATTTTCGTGCTGGCCGACGAAATCCCGGAGCGGATGGTTTGTCATGGCGCAGATGTAGTCTGCGCAGGCCGGTTTCGCCAGATGGCGAGGAAGCCCGCTAGCTTGCCCAGTTCTCGCGGAATTCGGGAAACAGCGTCAGGCCTCCGCAGGCGTAGATGGTCTGCCCCGTGATATAACTGGCATCATCCGAGGCGAGGAAGGCGAACACCGCAGCGATCTCTTCCGGCGTGCCGACGCGACCCAGCGGAATGTGGCTGGAGACCACGCCGCGCTTTTCCGGATCGCCGGTCCAGGCCGCGTTGATCGGCGTATCGATCGCACCGGGCCCTACCGCATTGACGCGAATGCCGCGGCCGGCGAATTCCAGCGCCAGCGTGCGCGTCAGATTGGCCATGCCGCCCTTGCTGATGGAATAAGCGAGGTAGCCGGGTTTCGGGATGATCTGGTGCACGCTGGAGCAGTTGATGATGCTGCCGTCTGCGCCGCGCGCGACGAAATGGGCGAGCGCCTTCTGGGCGCAGAACACGGCGCCGTTGAGATTGACGTCGATGATGCGGCGGTAAGTTTCGATGTCGAGCGCTTCGCTCGGCGATTCCCGCTGGAAGCCGGCATTGTTGACGAGGCAGTCGAGGCGCTTCCAGCGCGCCAGAATGGTCTCGAACATCGCGGCGACCTCTTGCTCATGACCGACATCGGCCTTGACGATAATGTGATCGAGCCTGCCGTGGCCGCGATCACCCGATGCCGTCCGTGCCAGCGCGAGCGTCTCCTCGGCCCCTTCAGGGTGACCGAAATAGTTGATGGCGACGGTCGCGCCCTCCTGAGCGAGCCGGATGGCGACGGCACGGCCGATGCCTTGTGAGGCGCCGGTCACCAGCGCGTGCTGGCCGACAAGACGCGAGTGAAACGAGGTCGAGCGAGCGGTTTGTGGCATGGGTTCTCTCCGGGATGCCTGATCAGCGACGGAACCGGCTTTTTGTTCCATCCCTCAGCGCATCGCTGCGATTCATTCGGCGCGGCGCGCGAATGGCGAGGTCAGTATCTGATACAGGATGATAGCGCCAAAGGTTGCGGTGCCGATCCCGCCGATCGTGAAGGCGCCGAATTTGAGCGTGAGATCGCCGGCGCCTGCGGTGAGCGCGACCGCGATGGTGATCAGGTTTGCCGGACTTGAGAAGTCGACCTTGTTCTCGACCCAGATCCGGCCGGCCATCGCGGCAATCAATCCGAACAGCACGATCGAGAGCCCACCGATGACGGGACCAGGGATCGACAGAATCAGCGCGCCGAATTTCGGCGAGAAGCCGAGCAGGATGGATACCATGGCCGCGAACGCAAACAGCAAGGTCGAATAGACCTTCGTGGCCGCCATGACGCCGATGTTTTCGGCATAGGTGGTAACGCCGGTGCCGCCGCCGAAAGCAGCCACGATGGTTGCGAGGCTGTCGGCGAGCAAGGCGCGGCCGAGATAGTCATCGAGGCTCCGGCCTGTCATGGCGCCGACGGCCTTGATGTGACCGAGGTTCTCGGCGACGAGAATGATCGCGACCGGCGCGATCAGGACGATCGCATCGGTCTGGAAGGTCGGCGTGGTAAAACTCGGCAGGCCGATCCACGGCGCGGCCGCAAGCTGGGTGAAGTCGATCGGCTTGCCGAAGCCGAGGCCGTTCGCGAACAGCAAGTACACAAGATATCCGCCGATCGCGCCGAGAATGATCGGCAGGCGGCGCCACAGGCCCGGTGCGCCAACGGCAACCACGGCGATGATCAGAACGGTCGCGAGCCCGATTCCTGTGTCGAATGCATTGGCGCTCACTGCCTTGACCGCCACCGGCGCGAGGTTGAGGCCGATCGCGGCGACCACGGCGCCGGTGACGGCCGGCGGCAACAGCCTCTCGACCCAGCCAACCCCCGACCACATCACGATCAGCGCGATCACGCCGTAGAGCACGCCGGCCCCGACGATGCCGCCAAGCGCAACCGACAGGTTCGGGTTCGGCCCGTGCCCGGCGTAGCCGGTGGCCGCGATCACGACGGCAATGAACGCGAAGCTTGAGCCGAGATAGCTCGGCACGCGCCCCGCGACGATGACGAAGAAGATCAGCGTGCCGACGCCTGAAAACAGCACCGCAACATTTGGATCGAACCCCATCAGCAGCGGCGCGATGATCGTGGAGCCCGACATTGCGACGCAATGCTGGAGACCGGAGACGACGGTCTGGCCAAGCGGCAGCCGTTCCTCGGGCATGATCACGCCGGAGGACTTCAGAGTCCAATGCGGGAAATAGCCTCGCGCTCGCTCGTCGGAGCCCGTTGCAATCGGCATGTTCCCCCCAGTTGCGGTGCAGCGACCGATCTTCGTGCGAACAGACAAAAATGTGATTGTCGCTTCTGCAGCGGCCATCACATGATGCAAATCAAATAAGATCAATACGTTCCGGGGCCTATTCTATGACACAGATCGCGATTCAGCCAGCCATCCACCGGCGGCACCAGCCCTGGTACAAGATCCTCTACATCCAGGTGCTGATCGCGATCGCACTCGGGGTGCTAGTCGGCTATTTCTATCCCGATCTCGGCAAGGCCCTGAAGCCGCTCGGGGACGGTTTCATCGCGCTGATCAAGATGATGATCGCGCCGGTGATCTTCTGCACCGTGGTGCACGGCATCTCCTCGATGGGCGACCTCAAGCGCGTCGGCCGGGTCGGGCTGAAGTCACTGATCTATTTCGAGACGGTCTCGACCGTCGCGCTCGCGGTCGGCCTGCTGGTCGGCGAGGTGCTCCAGCCCGGACACGGCTTCAACATCGATCCCGCCACGATCGACCCGAAGTCGGTGGCGACCTACGTCACCAAGGCCAAGGAAGAAGGCATCGTCGCCCATCTGATGGCGATCATCCCCGACAGCTATCTAGGCGCCATCGCACGCGGCGATCTGTTGCAGGTGCTGTTGATCTCGATCCTGTCGGGCTTCGCCATCGCCTTTCTCGGCAAGGCAGGCGAGCCCATTGCGGAAGCGATCGACAAGGCCGCAAAGATGTTCTTCGGCATCATCCGCATCATCGTGCGCGTCGCCCCGATCGGGGCGTTCGGCGCGATGGCCTTCACCGTCGGTGCCTACGGCCTCGGCTCGCTGCTCAACCTCGCGGCCCTGATCGGCACGTTCTATCTCACCAGCATCCTGTTCGTTGTGGTCGTGCTCGGCGCAATCGCGCGGCTCGCCGGCTTCTCGATCCTCCGTTTCATCGCCTACATCAAGGACGAGCTGCTAATCGTGCTCGGCACCTCGTCATCAGAGACGGTGCTGCCGCAGATGATCCAGAAGATGGAGCATCTCGGCGCCTCGCGTTCGGTGGTCGGGCTCGTCATTCCGACCGGTTACAGCTTCAACCTCGACGGCACCAACATCTACATGACGCTGGCGACGCTGTTCCTGGCGCAGGCGACCAATACGCATCTGACCATCTGGCAGGAGCTCGGTATTCTCGGCATCGCCATGATCACCTCGAAGGGCGCCTCGGGCGTGACCGGGGCGGGCTTCATCACGCTCGCGGCGACGCTCTCGATTGTGCCTGACATCCCCATCCAGTCAATCGCGATCCTGGTCGGCATCGACAAGTTCATGAGCGAGTGCCGCGCGCTGACAAATCTGATCGGCAATGGCGTCGCCTGCGTCGTCATCAGTATCTCCGAGGGCGAGCTCGACCGCGATGCGCTGCACGAGACCATGGCCCATCCGCTGGAGATGGGTGAGGCGCTTGAACCGGGCGGCAGCGCCGCCTCCTAGGCCGCGCGCAGGTTGGCGGAGCCCGGTTCCAACGCGGTAGTTTCCCGGAGTGGTCAATTGGCGCGCCGCGAGTCACAACTATCGCGTTGGGATCACGGATTGATACTCATGTTTTCCACCCGACGCGCTGGGGGCAGGGCGTCGGGTTTTTGAAAATCACTGCAAGGGACGACGCGCCGGGACCGGCGCGCCGTCGACGGCCTGGATTGGCATCGTCGTTCCTGCGGCTGGACGCCGGGCTTCAGTCCACATCGGCAGACGCCGTTAGCCCTTGAGCGCGGTGACCACGACCTCGATCAGCGCGCTGCCGCCGAGATCGGCGACGCCGACGGTCGCGCGGGTCGGCAGATTGTCGCCGAAGAACTCGGTCCAGACCGCGTCCATCTCCTTCTTCTTGGAAAGATCCGTGACGAAGATCGAGGTGCTCACGACGCGCGACTTGTCGGTGCCCGCTTCCTTCAGATATCCGGCGATCTTGCCGAGGATGTTGCGGGTCTGCTCGCCCATCGAGACCGAGGTGTCGTCGGCGATGGTGCCGCCAATGAAGACGAAGCCGTTGGCTTCGACGGCGCGGTGCATGATGGGGGTGCGGATGCTGCGGGTAATGCTCATGATGTCCTCTTGATGCTAGAGCGTGGAAGGGTGGAAACGGTCGATGCCGAGATCGCCGATGCGGGTTTGAGTGCCGCCGTTGACGATCAGCTCCGCCATGACGGCGCCCGCCCCGGGGCCGAGTTGGAAACCGTGCAGCGAAAATCCGAACTGGTGATAGAGGCCCTTGTGGCGGCTGCTCGGTCCGAACACCGGGATGTCGTCCTTCATCTTCGCCTCGATACCGGCCCAGGCCCGCATGATCGTCGCGTCGCGCATCACCGGGAACAGCTCGAACACGGTGCGGGCGCTGGTCGCGAGACTCTTCCAGTCCAGCACCGTCTCGTTTCGATCCTGATAGGGCGTCGCCAGATGGCCGCCGCCGATCAGCACCGTGCCGTTCTTGAATTGCTTGAAGGACAGTTTGCGCCCCCGCAGGATCACGACGGGATCGATGAAGTGCGGCACGCGCGAGGTGATCATCAGCATCGGCGCCACGGTTTCGACCGGAACGGGCTCACCAAGCGCGGCTGCGATGGTCCCGGCCCAGGCGCCGGCGGCATTGACGAGCACCGGCGCGGCAAAGGTCTCGGCGCCGACATCGACATGCCAGAGGCCATCGATGTGCCGGATGTTCGTGGCGGCAACGCCCTCGCGCACGGTCGCACCGAGCTGCCCGGCCTTGCGCCGGAACGCGGTCGTCGCCTGCGCTGGATTGGCGGCGCCGTCGCGGCGCGAGACCACGCCGCCGGGACAGGTCTCGGCGACCGCAGGCACGAGGCGCCGCAGCTCGGCCGCATCGATCAGCTCCTCGTGGGTAAAGCCGAGCGCGTTGAGCTCGGCCACACGTGCACGGCAGATCGCGAGTTCCTCCTCGTTCTCTGCGACGAGGACCTGGCCATAGCTCTCAAAGCTGCAATCGTCGTCGAGGAGATCGGTGATCTTCTCCCAGATTCCCATCGAGCGGATCGAAAGCGGGATTTCGGGGATGTGCCGCGCAAGCTGGCGCACGCCGCCGGCGTTGACGCCGGAGGCGTGCCGGCCGGCATAGTCCTTCTCGATCAGCACCGGCTTCAGGCCGGCCAGACACAGATGCAGCGCAGTCGAGCATCCGTGGATGCCGCCGCCGACGACGATCGCATCCACGTTTTTCGTCATCCGCGCACCACCGCCTTGATGTCGTCTTCGCTCTTCGGCACGGCGGCAAGCTCGGCGAGCGTGATCGGCTTGACCGGCGCTCGCAGCCGGTAATAGCCGATCTCCTGCGGGCTCTTGCCCCGCGCCTGCGCCATCAGCTCGGTGACCGTGAGGCCGCAGAGCCGGCCCTGGCACGGACCCATGCCGGTGCGGCGATAGGCCTTGAGCTGGTTCGGCCCGGTCGCGCCGATCGCGACGGCGTCGAGAATATCCTTGGCAGTGACCTCCTCGCAGCGACAGACGATGGTGTCGCCCGCGGGAATGCGAAACTGCGGCGCCGGACGGAACAGCGTGTCGAGGAAAACGCGGCCACGCTCGGCCTTGGCAAGATCGGCGCGGAGGCTCGCCATTGCTGGAAGCTTCGCGGCGGCCGCAGGCGCCAACGCCTCCACGGCCGCGCGCGCCGCGATGCGGCCGCGCACCACGGCTGCGTTCGCACCGCCGATGCCGGCGCCGTCGCCAGCAATCGCAATGCCCGCGACCGACGAATTTCCGCTGGTATCGAGCACCGGAGACCAGCACAATTGCAGATCATCCCAGCGATGCTCGATTCCGGCCGCCATCGCCAGATTGACGTTGGGCACGACGCCCTGATGCAGCAGCAAGAGATCCGCAGGTATGGTCTCGCGCTTGCCGCCGGCGACATAGCTCACGCTCGCGAGCTGGCCGTCGCCGGATGCCGAAAGTTCGGTGACGCCGGAGACGACCTGCACCTTCGCCTTCACCTCGCGCATCATTGACAGGCCCTTGGCGAAATAGGGCGAGGTCAGAAACGCGAAGGCGTGGGGGAGAGCCGCAGAATAATTGCCGCGCTCGGTGGTGTCGAGAATGCGATCGATGCGGCCACCGAGACGCAAAATCTGCGCGGCGAGCAGCCAGAGCAACGGCCCCTGCCCCGCGATCACCGCGCGGCCGTCCGGCACCAGGGCCGATGATTTCAACATCGTCTGCGCGGCACCCGCGGTCATCACGCCCGGCAGCGTCCAGCCCGGAATCGGGAACGGCCGCTCCAGCGCTCCGGTCGCGAGGATCACGCGCCTCGCCTTGACGAACGCGGAGGCGCCACCGATCGAGACGGCGATATCGAGGTTGCGGTCGAGGCTCCAGACGGTGGCACGGTGGATGACCTCGGCGTCGCTCCCGCGCAGCGCCTGCACGAGTTCGGCGCCCACCCAGTAGTCGGCGCCGAGCTGATTGCGCTCGGTCACCGGTGTCGAGGAGATGGCGCGGAACACCTGGCCGCCGGGCCCGACATTCTCGTCAAGCAGCAACGTCGACAGGCCGGCTTCGGCGGACGTCGTAGCAGCGGCAAGGCCGGCGGGCCCGGCCCCGATCACCACGACGTCGTATTCTTCGCGTTTGGGAGCCACAGTCATTTCCCGATCTCCCGCTTGCCCTTCTGAATCTCGATCTGCATGCCCTCAGTGACCGGCACCAGGCAGCCCTGTCGGTTGCCGACGCCGTCGATGGTGACGAGGCAATCGAAGCACACGCCCATCATGCAATAGGGCAAACGCGGCGCGCCGCTCACCGCGGTCGAACGGCGTGCATCGCAGCTCGAGGCCAGCAGCGCCGCGGAGACGGTGTCGCCCTGCCGCGCCGCGACGGCGACGCCATCGACGAAGATTTGCACCGGCGGCCGCTTGTCCTGCTCGGATCGTTTGAACATCTGGGTTCCTTCAATATCTCTAGTAGCCGCTGTTGTTCGCAGCACCGGCGGCACCAAAACGGCTGGCCGAGAACGCGCCGACCAGGTCCGGCTCGAGCGCGCCCTGCGCGACCATCCGCGCGATCTCGAAAGCGTGGTTGGAGGCGAGCGTCACGCCGGAATGGCAGCAGGCGACGAAGGCGCCGGGATGCGTCTCCGACTGGTCGTAGATCGGAAAGCCGTCCTGCGGCATGACGCGGATGCCGGCCCAGCTCCTGACCACGTTGAGCCGCGCGAGATGCGGAAACATCCGCTGCGCACGATCGGTCATCACGGCGCTGATCGAATGCTTCATCGCGCGATCGTCGAGCTCGTCTTCCTTGCTGTCGCCGATCATCACCGTGCCCTCGTCGGTCTGGCGGATCGTGGTCAGCGGATGCGGCAGGAACGGCATGGTGCGCTCGGTCACCACGATCTGGCCACGGGTCGGGCCCATCGGGGCGTAGAGACCGACCATCGGCGCCAGCGTCTGGTTGGCATTGCCGGCGGCGAGCACGATCTTGGCGGCACGGAGCTCGCCCTGCGGCGTGGTCAGGCGGAATTCGTCGCCACTCTTGCTGATCGCCGAGACCGGACGCTCCGGATGATAATCGATGCCGAATGCCTTGAAGCCGGTGTGGAACGCTCGGAACGTGCGCAGCGAATTGACGTGACCATCGAGCGGACAAAAACTACCGCCGGAGACATCAGGCCCGATCAGCGGCAGCACCTTCTTCACCTCGGACGCCGGCAGCATCTCCATCTTGTAGTCGGCGGCGCCTGTCTGGTTGTGCATGCGCTTGACCAGCTCGGTACGCTGGCCGAATTCGTCTTCGCCGAGGGTGAGGTGAAAGCCGCCATTTTGTTGAAGCGAGACGTCGAGGCCGGTCTGCTGCTTCAACTCCGAGGCAAGCCTTCCCCATGCCTGTGACGCCTGCACGGTCCACACCGTATAGGCCGGCATGCCGAGCCCCTTGCTCTGCACCCAGACCAGCGCAAAGTTGGCACGCGAGGCACGCTTGGAGATGTCGCCTTCGTCGAGCACGGCGACGCGTCTGCCGAGCCGGCCGAGGCCCCAGGCGATGGCGGAGCCGAGCAATCCGCCGCCGACGACGGCGACGTCGTAATCTGTTCGCATGGATTCTCCTATCGCCCTGTATCGCCCTTGCCGGCGAGCACGCGGTCGAGCCCGTAGAAGCGGTCGAGCAGAATGAGGGCGGTCATGGTGATCGCGATCACGCAGGCCGAGACCGACGTCACCAGTGGATCGATGTTGTCCTGGATGTACAGAAACATGCGCACGGGCAGTGTTTCGGTGCCGGGTGCCGCGAGGAAGACGGTCATGGTGAGATCGTCGAAGGACTGGATGAAGGCGAGCGCCCAGCCGCTGATGACGCCGGGCAGGATCAACGGCAGCGTCACGCGGCGGAACAGCGTCCAGCCGCCGGCGCCGAGCGAGACCGCCGCCATCTCGACCGAGAGGTCCATACCGGTCGCCGCCGCCAGCGTCAGCCGCAGCGCGAACGGAAACACGATGATGACATGCGCGATGATCAGCGCGGCGAAGCTGCCGCCGAGTCCAGCCGAGGTGAAGAAGCGCAGGAATGCGATGCCGAGCACGACATGCGGGATCATCAGCGGCGACAGGAACAACGCCGCCAATGTGTCTCGACCGCGGAACCGATAGCGCGCGATCGCCAGCGCCGCGGGCACCGCGAACAGCAGCGCCACGAAGGAGGACAGTGCGCCAAGACCAAGACTGACCCAGAAAGCATGGACGAATTCGGGATAGTTGGCGATCGCCCTGAACCAGCGCAGCGAAAAGCCGTTTGTCGGCAGCGACAGGAAGCCTTCAGGCGTGAACGCAACGAGGCAGACGACGAGGATCGGCGCCACCATGACGATGACAAAGATGGTGTGGAAGATCAGCGCGAGCGGCCCGTTCCGGCTCATCGGAACACCTCGGCGTAACGGCGCTCGATCAGTGCGTTGCTGCCGACGACGATCAAGACCAGCGCGGCCAGCAGCAGCGTGGCGACCGCCGCACCCAGCGGCCAGTTCAGCGTGTTGAGGAATTCGTCATAGGCGAGCGTCGCCGCGACCTTGAGCCGGCGACCGCCGATGATCGCGGGCGTCGCAAACGCACTGGCCGAGAGCGAGAACACGATGATCGCCCCCGACAGCACGCCCGGCATGATCTGTGGCATGATGATGCGGCGGATGATGGTCACGGGGCCGGCGCCGAGCGACAGCGCGGCATTCTCGATCTGCGGATCGAGACGCTGCAGCGCCGCCCACACCGACAGCACCATGAACGGCATCATCACGTGCGCGAGCGCGACCACCATGCCGGTTTCGGTGAACATGAAGGGGATAGGCGCGCGGATCACCCCGGCCGACATCAGCAGCTTGTTGACGAGCCCGTTGTTGCCGCCGAACAGCAGCGCCCAGCCGAGCGTCCGCGCCACCACGGAAATCAGCAGCGGCCCCAGGATGACCAGCAGGAAAACGCTCTTCCAGCGTCCGCTCATGCGGTTGAGAATGTAGGCTTCGGGCGCACCGAGCACGGCGGTGAGCAGCGTGGTCAGGATCGCGATGCGAAACGTCCGTCCGAACATCTCGGCGTAATAGGGATCGGTTACGATCTCATGCCAGTTCTTGAGGATGAAGACGGGCTCGATGCCCTTGTACTGGCCCCAGTCGTGGAACGACAGCATCACGGTCATTGCGAGCGGAATCAGGAGCACGCCGACGAACAGCATCAAAGCGGGCGCGGTCAGCACCCAGGGCGTGCGCGCGTTTCGTTCCTCGGCAGAAGCGCTCATGCGGCGCCCCTCACGCCCATGTCCTCCGGCCGCCAGGTGAGGTGAACTGCCTCGCCTTCGACCGGCTGCGACTGGCCGTCATTCTGGCGGATCACGGTCGCCGGGCCACATTCGCTCTCGCACTGGAACAGCCAGTGATTACCCTGGAAGATGCGCGTGACGATCTTTGCGCTGAGGCCTGCGTCGCCAAAGTCGATCCGCTCGGGGCGAATGCTGATGGTGACGGCACCGCTGCGCCCGGCAGGCGCGAGCGCGCTCCACGAGCCCGCGATCAATCGCGCAGGCGCACTCGTTCGATCGATCGTCGCGGCAAAGTCGTTGGTCTTGCCCAAAAACTGCGAGACGAAGGCCGAGGCCGGCTTCTCATAGGTCTCCTGCGGCGTGCCGATCTGCTCGATCCGGCCCTGGCTCATCACCACGATGCGGTCGGACAGCGACATCGCCTCGTTCTGGTCGTGGGTGACGAGGATCGTGGTGGTGCCGATGGTGCGCTGGATCTGGCGCAGCTCGATCTGCATCTCCTCGCGCAGCTTGGCGTCGAGATTGGATAGCGGCTCGTCGAGCAGCAGCACGCTCGGCTTGATCACCAGCGCGCGCGCCAGCGCCACGCGCTGTTGCTGGCCGCCGGACATGCGGCGCGGATGACGCTCCTCGTAGCCGGCAAGCCCGACCATCGCAAGCGCGGCGCGGACACGCTCGGTCCGTTCACCGCGCGGCACATTGCGTATCTCGAGGCCGAAGGCGACATTCTCGGCCGCGGTCATGTGCGGAAACAGCGCGTAGCTCTGGAATACGATCCCGAGCCCGCGTTTGGCCGGATGGATCGCGGTCAGGTCCTTGCCTTCCAGCCGGATTGCGCCGCGGGTGGGGTCGAGGAAGCCCGCGATCATCTGCAGCGTCGTGGTCTTGCCGCAGCCGGAGGGGCCGAGGAAGGAGATGAACTCCCCCTTCCCGACCGCGAGACTGAAGTCATCGACGACAGTCTGCGCTCCGAATTGCTTGGCGACCCCTTCGAGCTCGAGATAGGCCATCGCACTGTCTCCGGTATGACCGATCAGCGCTCGACCTCGCGATTCCAGCGCTTGGTCCATTCCTCGCGCTTCTCGTTGATGACGGTCCAGTCCGGATTGTACAGCTTTGCGGCACGCTCGCCGATCGGCGCCATCTTGCCGAGCTCGGGCGGGATCACCAGCGATTTCAGCACTGGGCCATAGCCATAGTCCTTCAGCAAAACCAGCTGGGTTTTCGGGTCGAGCAGCTTCTTGATGAAGCTCGCCGCGAGTGGCGAGACATTCGGCTTGGTGATGGGACAGGCGGTCGTCAGCAATGTCGCGGCGCCTTCCTTCGGATAGACGAAGTCGACGGGGAAGCCGGTGTTGGCAAAGCTCTGCACGCGGCCGGTGCCCCACACCGCGATCACGGCCTGACCGGACTGAAACAGCTCGGTCATCTTGCCCGGCGACGGCTCATAGGCGAGCACGTTCGGATTGATCTGCTCCTTGAAGATCTTGAAGCCGGAATCGACATTGGACTCGCCGCCGCCGTTCATCTTCGACAGCATCACCAGCGCTTCGAGGCCATAGGTGTTGTTGATCGGCGGGATCACGAGCTGTTTGGCGTATTTCGTGTCCTTCAAATCGTTCCAGGAGGTCGGCGGCGCCCAGCCCTTCTCTGCAAAAACCTTGGTGTTGTACATCAGGCCGGTCGCGACGATGCCGATTGCGACCGCGTGATCGTCCTTGAAGCGGGCGGTGTCGTAGAGATCGGCCGGTAAGCCCTCGAGCTTGCCGCAGAAGCCGAGCTGGATCGCCTGGTACATCGGGCCGTCGTCGACGATGGCGACGTCGATCTGCTGGTTGCCCTTTTGCGCCTGCAGCTTTGCCAGCGTGTCGGTGGAGTTGCCGGCGACGTACTCGACCTTGACGCCGTTCTCCTTCTCGAAGGTCGGGATCACCTCGTCGCGGATGGTCTTTTCGAACGAGCCGCCATAGCCGGCGACATAGAGCGTCTTTTGCTGGGCCGTGGCGACCGACGGGGCGGCGATGAGAGCCGCGATGCTGACCGCTGTCAGAAGGCGAAAAGTCTTCATGTGGTCCGATCTCCATACCGGGATGAGGTGACGTGCCGACGAGTCTCGTTGGCTGAACCTTCCGCATTTCCTTCCGCGCAAATCCCTCTCCGACCAGGGCTCCGGCCCCTGGTGGACGGGTTTTGGCGCGATCCGGAGGTTTGAACCCCTCCAATCTGCCGAAAAAGCGGGCCGTCTCCAGCTCTGATGAAAAAGATCGCAAACTCTGGCTTCCATCGTCCAATGAATAATGGCAGCCTCTGCATGCTGAAATGTTATGAATGGAAATCGGGATGGCGCGGATCAATTCGCGGCAGGTGGAAGCCTTCCGGGCGACGATGCTGACCGGCACCGTGACTGAGGCGGCGGCGCTGATGACCGTGACGCAGCCTGCCGTCAGCCGGTTGCTGCGCGACCTCCAGGCGCTGTTGAAGATGGAGTTGTTCGAACGGCGCGGCACCGGCCTGGTGCCGACCGCTGCGGCAATGGCACTCTACACCGAAGTCGAGCGCTCCTTCGTCGGCCTCGAACGCATCACCGCGGCAGCCGAGGAAATCCGCGGCCGCCGCACCGGCTCACTGCGGATCGCAGCACTTCCAGCGCTGTCGAATGGCTATCTGCCCCGACTGGCCGGGCATTTTCTGAAAGAGCGGCCCAACCTCAACCTCGCCTTCTTCGGTGTGATCTCGCCGATCGTGGTCGACTGGGTGCTGAACAATCAATGCGACATCGGCTTTGCCGAGGTGCCGATCGCGCATTCCGGCCTTCCGAGCCAGAAGCTGCCGGCGCCGGCGCGCGTTGCCGTGCTGCCGACAGGTCATCGCCTCGCGGAAAAGGAAGTTTTGGAGCCGCACGACTTCGAGGGCGAGACCTTCATCTCGTTATCAGCGGGCTCGTCGAGCCGTCATCTCGTCGATCAGATATTCCACCGTCACGATGTCCGCCGCGTGCTGCGGGTGGAGACCGCGCTGTCCGAGATCATGTGCGGCATGGTGTCGTCGGGGCTCGGGGTCGCGATCTGCGATCCCTTCACCGCGCAGGAATTTTCCACCCGCGGCGTCGTCGTGCGCCGCTTTCTGCCGCGCATCGATTTCGAATTCTCGGCGGTCTTTCCGGCGCAGCGCAGCCCCTCGCCGGTGGCGCTGGATCTGGTCGAGACCATGCGCAAGTCGCTCGCGGAATTCGAGGAGGCAGCTCTCAGCCGTTGAACGCCGCCTGCGCCTCCGGCAGGTCCCAGATCTTGCCGATCGCAGCCGTCCCCGCCGCCGTGATCGCCGCTTCGTCGGCGCCAAGATAGCGGCCGGCATCGACCAGCATACGGCCGTCGACCATGACCTGATCGATATTGGCGCGATTGGCGAGCGCGATCAGCGCGCGGCGCGGGTCGAACAGCGGCTGAAGATGCGGATGGGTGAGATCGACGATGGTGAGGTCGGCGGTCGCGCCGGGCTCGATGCGGCCGAGGTCAGGTCGCTTGATGACATCGGCGGCGATCGCCGTGTTCGCCTCGATCAACTCGGGCGAGTTCGCGACATCGGCGCGCGCTGAGGTGATCTTGGAGATCAACGAGGCGGCATTGAGCTCGCCGAGCAGGTCCATGTTGTAGCCGTCGGTGCCGACCACGGTGCGAACGCCGTGCTCCGCAAACCGGCTGAACGCGGCGGTGACGCCGGCGCGCGCGAACACGCGCGGGCAGTTGAGAACCGTCATGCCGCGCGCGGCCATCAGCCTGAGATCGTCGTCGGTGCTGAACATGCAGTGCGCCGCCATCAGATCGGGCGCCAGCAGGCCGAGCCAGTCGAGATATTGCGCCGGCGTGCGGCCGCCATAGCGCTTGCCGATGGTTTCGACCTCGGCGCGGCTCTGCGCCATATGCGTCGTGATGGGCACGCCAAGCTCGCGCGCCCGCGCGGCACAGGCCTTCAACAAATCGGGGCCGCAGGTGTCGGTGGCGTGTGGGCTCATCGCAAGGCCGATGCGGCCGTCGCCGCGATTGTTCCAGCGCTGGTAGAGCGAATCCCAGGTCGCCATGTCGGCGGTGCCGTCATCGCCGGAGTAGCGAACCACGCCGTCGGGACCGGCCTTGGCGTCGGACGTCGAGAACAGATAGGGCGCGCCGTAGAAACGAATGCCCATCTCCTCCGCAGCGTCGAACATCTCCGGGATCGAATTCCGGAACGGCTCCATCACCGTGGTGGCGCCGCCCTTCAGGAGTTGAAGAATGCCGAGCCGCGCGACCGCCATGCGCTCTTCCGCCGACAAGATATTAGCGCCGCGCTTGGTCAGCGGCAAAAGCACCGTGTAGACGATGCTCTGGTTGTTCTTGCGGCCATTGCCGTCCTCGGTGTGGCTGCGCGCCACCGCTTCAGAGAAGCAGTGATTGTGCAGGTTGAGGAGGCCCGGCAGAACGAAGCGGCCGGGACGGTCATGCACCTCGTCGGCCTGCGGCTTGTCGCGCGTGACCGCGGCGATCGTCTTGCCTTCAACCAGGACCCACTGGTCGCGCAACACCTCCTGCGCGCCGTCCTTGCGCGACAGCACATAGCTGCCGAAAATTGCTGAGGTGCTCATGCGGGGCGTACGTTCCAGAAGACGGCGGTGCCGTCGAGAATGCCGGTGATGGCTTTGCGATAGGCGGTCGGCTGCTTGTACAGGCCGATCGGAATATAGGGGATTTCCTGGAAAGCCACCGCCTGGATCTCGCGGCAGATGCGCTGCTGCTCCGCGAGCTCGGAGGCCGCGAGCCACTGGCTGCGCAAGGCTCCCATCTTCTCGCTCGCATACCAGCCGGCGACCTTGCCCTCGCCACGGATGTTGGTGTTGCCGGCCGGATTGAGCCAGTCGATGCCCTGCCAGTTGCCCACTGCGGCGCTCCAGCCGCCCTGTCCGATCGGATCCTTCTTGAGCTGGCGCTGCAACACCACGGCGAAATCGAGCCCGGCATATTCGACGTTCATGCCCGCCTTGCGCAAGGAGTCGACGGCGATCTCGCCAAGCGGCTTCTGCGCCAGCGAGTTGGTGGGCACGAGCACCACGATCTTCTCACCATTGTAGCCCGCGGCCTTGAGATCGGCCTTCACCTTGGCGTAGTCACGCGGGCCGCGGAACACATCGAGGCCGACCTCGCTCGCCATCGGCGTGTTCGGCGCGAAATAGCCGATCGGGGAGACCTGGAAGTTCGGATCGGTACCGGCCACCGCGGTCATGAAGCCGGATTGATCGATCGCCCCCAGGAGCGCGCGGCGAACGGCGGGGTTGTCGAACGGCGGCTGAAGATGATTGAGGCGCAGCATGCAGGCATAGCCGCGAGGATCAAGGACGCGCGTCTCGATGTCCCCGGCAGCCTTGACGATCGGCAGCAGATCGTGCGGCGTGGTCTCCTGCCAATCCTGCTCGCCGGTCTGCAGCGCGGCGACGCCGGTGCCAGCATCGGGCGTGGTGGTCCAGACCACCCGATCGTAATGCACGATCTTCGGACCCGCGGTCCAATCCGGCTTGCCGTCGGTGCGCGGCTGATAGCGCTCGAACTTGGCGTAGGCATTGCGCGCGCCCTGCACGCGCTCGTCGGCGAGATAGCGGAACGGGCCGCTGCCGATCACTTCGGTCAGTGGCTTGAACGGATCCTGGCTCGCCAGCCGCTCCGGCATCATGAAGCACGCGTTGATCGCGGCCTTGCCAAGCGCCTGCGGCAGCAGCGGGAACGGACGCTTGAGGCGGAAGCGGATGGTGCGGTCGTCAGTGGCCGACAGTTCGTGAGTCGCCTCCATCAGCTCACCGCCAAAGCCGTCGCGCGCGGCCCAGCGGCGGATGCTCGCGACGCAGTCGCGGGCAAGCACGCGCTCGCCGTCGTGCCAGAACAGGCCGTCGCGCAAGCTGAGGTCCCATTGCAGCCCGTCGCCGGAGACGACATGGCCCGACAGCATCTGCGGCGAGACCTGGAGCGAAGAGCTGATGCCATAGAGCGTGTCGTAGACCATGAAGCCATGGTTTCGCGACACCTGTGCCGTGGAATAGATGGGGTCGACGAAGGCGAGGTCGATAACGGGAATGAAGCGCAGCGTGGTCTGGGATTCGGCGCGCAGGATGCCCGGGAATGACAGCGCCGGTACAGCGGCTGCGGCCTTGAGGAGCGAACGGCGAGAGACGGGCATTGCAAGAGGCTCCTGAAGGATCTTACGTGTTCAGCAAGACGGCACCGATCGCAGCGGCCACCGCCTGCTGCGCCGGCTCGACCACGGGGAACGCCGATGGCATCGGCAATCGCCGCGCGATGCGAGGCCATGCCGGCGCAGCCCATCACCACGACATCGGCACGGCATTGCGTGACGAGCGCGCGGCCGGCTTCGATCAACCGGCGCCGGATGTCCGCGCCCGCCGTCTCGGCCGCACTCGCGTCGACCGACCAGCTTCCGGCATAACGACTATCGACGCCCATCAATCGCACCATCCGCTGCTGACGGCGGATGCTCGACGGCGACAGCGCGATGACGCCAAAATGTTCACCCAGCATCAGCGCGCGAAAGATGCCGCACTCGGCGATGCCCATCACCGGGCGCCCGGCGGCCGCCTCGCGCACCGCATGGAGGCCGGGATCGCTGAAGCAGGCCAGCACGAAGGCATCCGCATCGTCGCGCGACACACGATTGACCAGCGGCATCACAACGCTGTCGGCGTCACGTTGCGAGCTGATGCCGGGCGGCCCCTCGGCAAGGCCCACGACCTCGATCTCCGGTCCGCCGGCGATGCGCAGCGGCGCGACCGCGTCGTCGATCGCCGCCGTCACCGATGCGGAGGAGTTGGGGTTGATGACAAGGATGCGGGTCATGGCGTGGCTCAACTTTTGCCGGCCTCATGGCGCAGGAAGTTGGCTGCGATCTTCTCACCGGTCGTGATCCAGACGTCCGGGCACGACTTTGCGTAGGTCAGGAACTCACGCAGCAGGCGCAGCCGCATCGGTCGGCCGCTGCATTGCGGATGCAGCACCGTCGTCACCATCGCGCCCCAGTCTCTGGTTTCGTCAAGCTCGTCCTTCCAGATCGAAAGCACGTGCTCCTTGGGAAAAATCGAGCGCGGGCTGAAGCGCGCGGACAGGCCGTGCATCCAGTCGTCATAGCTTGCGGTCACCGGCAGCTCGATCGTGCCCGGCTTGCCGTCGGCGAGACGATGGCGATAAGGCCGCACGTCGTCGCGAAACGAGGAGGTGTAGACGATGCCGTGGCGCACCAACGCCACCCGCAGTTCCTCGGTGAACTCGCCGTAAGGCGCGCGATAGCCGGTCGGCCTGACGCCAAGCCGGCGCTTGAGCGCCTCGAAACCGCGCTCGAGCTCCTCCTCGATCCAGGGATCGCCGGGATCGGGTAGGAGATGGTGATAACCGTGGTGGCCGATCTCGTGACCGGCCTTGAGAATGGACTCGGCCATCGCCGGATGCGCGTCGACCGACCATCCCGTGACGAAGAAGGTCGCCTTGAGATCGAGCTGGTCGAGCAGCTCCAGGAGTTTCGGCGTGCCGACGCGCGCCTCATAGCCGCCATAGCTCATGGTGATGAGCCGCTGCGCGTGCACCGCGTCCTTGCTGGTCCAGGCGCTCTCCGCGTCGACGTCGAACGACAGGAACATCGCCGAGTTGTACGGCTTCGGCCAGGGGTATTCCGGCGCAGGATCCGCGGTGTTGGCCGGAACGAGCGGAATGCTCTGGAGCGCCTTACTGTCCAGCATTGATGGTCGCCTTTTCGAGTGCGTTGTCGGTCAGTTTCCACTTGGCAAGCAGCGTACGATAGGTGCCGTCCGCGATCAGCGCATCGACCGCCTCCAGCATGGCTTGCTGCAGCGCCTTTTCCTTGACCGGCAGAGCGATGCCGGTGAATTGCTGCGCGATGGGCTCGCCCACAGTCGCATAGGTGCCGGGCTCGAGGTCCATGATGTAGGGCAGCGTCTCGTTGCCCTGGGCGGCGGCATCGATGCGGCCCTGCCTGAGCTGGGTGCGGGCGTCGGCCGAGCCGTCGGTGCCGACGAACTGGATCGGATTGGTGCCGCAATTCTTCTCGCTCCAGGCAGCGATCTGCGCCGGGAACATGGTACGGCGGCTGGCGCCGATCTTCTTGCCGCAGAGCGCGCCTGCGTCCTTGAACTCCGCCTTGCGCGACTGCTGCACGAAGAACTGGGGACCGCTGCGCAGATAATCGACGAAAGACGCGATCTCGTGGCGGCTGGCATAGTCCGTGAAGCCGGACAGGATGGCGTCCACCCGCCCGGTCGAGATCGACGGCATGAACTCGGCAAAGCTGGTCTCCTGCCATTCGATCTTGACGCCGAGCTTGCGGCCGATGGCCTCGCCGAGATCGATGTCGAAACCGGACAACGCGTTGGTGGCGGGATCTCGGAACTCCATCGGCGGATAGTTCGGCACCAGCGCGACCTTGATGCTGCCGCGCTTGGCGATCTCCGCCGGCAGCTCGACTGCCATGACCGGAGCGCTCATGGCGCCAACGAGTGCTGCCGTAACCAGAAGTCTCTTCATCAATACGCCCCCATGCTAGATCACTGCCGAAAGAAATGCCCTGGTGCGCTCCTCGCGCGGCGCGCCCAAGACATCGGATGCACGCCCCTGCTCGACGATCGCGCCCTGGTCCATGTAGACGACGCGGTCGGCGACCTCGCGCGCGAAGCCGAGTTCGTGCGTCACGACCATCATGGTCATGCCGCTCCGCGCCAGCTCCTTCATGACCGCCAAGACCTCGCCGACGAGCTCGGGATCGAGCGCGCTGGTCGGCTCGTCGAACAGCATCAGCATCGGCTTCATGGCAAGCGCGCGGGCAATCGCGACCCGCTGCTGCTGGCCGCCGGAGAGCTGGGCGGGATACGAGTCCGCTTTGGCCGACAATCCGACGCGCCGCAGCAGCTCGATCGCCTCCGCACGCACCTCATCGGATTTTCGGCCCTGCACCTGGAGCGGACCTTCGGTGATGTTTTCGAGCGCGGTCTTGTGCGGAAACAGGTTGAAGCGCTGGAACACCATGCCGGTTTTCAGCCGCTGCTGCCCGATTTCGCGCTCGGTGAGGCGATGCAGCCGCCCGCCCTGCTCGCGCACGCCCAAGAGCTCGCCATCGAGCCAGATGCCGCCACTGTCGATCGCGGCGAGCTGGTTGATGCAGCGGAGCAGTGTGGTCTTGCCGGAACCGGAAGCTCCGATCAGACACATCACCTCGCCGGGCCGGATGTCGAGCGAGACATTTTTGAGAGCCTGAAACTCGCCAAAACTCTTGCTGACGGAGCGGATCGCGACGAGGGGTTTTGTCATCGTGCGAGCCGCAATGTGCCACGCGCAAAACGGCGCTCGAGCAGCATCTGGAGCGGCGTCAGGACCGAGACGACGAGGAGGTACCAGAGCCCGGCCACGATCAGGAGTTCGATCACGCGCGAATTGGCGTAGTAGATGTTTTCGGCGTTGTGCAGCAGTTCCGGATACTGGATGACGCTGGCGAGCGAGGTCGCCTTCACCATGCCGATGAACTCGTTGCCGAGCGGCGGGATCACCACCCGCATCGCCTGCGGCAAGACGATGCGGCGCAGCGCTCGCAAGCGTCCCATGCCGATCGCCTGCGCCGCCTCATATTGCCCGATATCGACCGACAGCATGCCGGCGCGCATCACTTCCGACGTATAGGCGCCCTGGTTGATGCCGAGCCCAAGCAGCGCGGCAAGGAACGGCGTCATGACGTCGACGGCGCGCGCGCTCCAAAGGCCGGGAATGCCGATGGTCGGAAACACCAGCGCGAGATTGAACCACAGCAGCAGTTGCAGGATCAGCGGTGTGCCGCGGAAAAACCAGGTGTAGCCAGCTGCGACGGTCTTCAGCACCGGATTGGGCGACAGCCGCATGATCGCGACCACCACGCCGAGGAAGATGCCGAGCGCCATCGCCAGCACCGCCATCACCATGGTGTTGACGATGCCTTCCAGGATCACCTTTACGGTCAGGAAGCGGCTGACATAGGACCATTCGATCTGGCCGCGGGCAAAGGCGCGAACGATCAATGCAAGCACAGCAACGATCAGCGCTGCGCTGATCCAGCGAAACCAATGCGGCTTGCGCGCGATCCGCATCCCCGATAGATCGGGAAAACCCTCCGCGAGTGCCGGTACCGACTTCATTGCGGCGCTGCGTTCAGCATGGGCTGGGCGACCGCGTTGGCGCCGAGACCCCATTTGTCGAGAACGGCCTTGTAGGAGCCGTCGGCGATCATCGCGGCGAGCTTCTCGGTCACGACCTCACGAAGCGCTGTATCGTCCTTGCGGAACATGATGCCCTGATAGCCTTTGGCAAAGGGCTCGCCGATCACGCGGTATTTGCCGGGTTCCTGTGTCTGTGCATAAGGCAGCGTCTCGCTGCCCTGTACGGCGGCGTCGATGCGGCCCTGCTTGAGCTGGTTGCGAACGTCGATCGAGTTCTCGCCCGGCACGTACTGGATCCCTGGCTTGCCGGCCGGCTCGCAATTCTGCTTGCTCCACTTCTCGATCTCGACCGGGAAACTGGTGCTGCGGGTGGTCCCGACCTTCTTGCCGCAGAGATCGGTCGCAGCCTTGGCTTCGTTCTCGGCCATCACGAAGAACTGCGGGCCGGTTCCCAGATAATCGACGAAATCTGCGGTCTCGCGCCGCGAGGCGCGATCGGAGATACCGGAGATGATGAAGTCGGCGCGCTTGGTCTGAAGCGACGGGATCAATTCGGCAAACGGCGTCTCGCTCCAGACGATCTTCACGCCGAGGCGCTTCGCGAGTTCGTTCGCCAGATCGACGTCGACCCCGACCAGCTCATTCGTCGCGGGATCGCGGTATTCCATCGGCGCGTAGGTCGAGTTGACCGTGAGCTTCAACGCGCCCGCCTGCTTGATCTCCGCCGGAAGCTCGGCCGCCTGCGCGGACGTCACGGCCACCAACGCTGCGATGCCGAGGAAATACGAGAGGCGCGTCATATCGGCTCCTTTGCCAACGTTGTTGGAACGTCCTGTCAGTCTGCGTCGAGAACCGCGGGCTCGATGACGCCGGCGCGTTCGGTGATCACCCTGTATTGCTCCGGCCGCCGGTGCGCAGCGAAGTTGAACATCTTGTCCTTGCCCTGGCGGCAGAGATCGAGATCGATGTCGGCGACGATCACCTCGTCAGTCAGCGTTGCGGCCTGCGCGACAATGCGGCCATTGGGATCGACGATGCAGGAGCCGCCGATCAGCCCGGAGCCGTCCTCCTCGCCTGCCTTCGCCACCGAGATCGCCCAGGTCGCGTTCATGTAGGCGTTGGCCTGCGTCACCAGCGTAGAATGGAAGGTGCGCAAGGAGGCGTCTTCCGTGCCGCCGCCATTGGGATCATAGGCCGCCGAATTGTAGCCGATGCAGACAAGCTCGACGCCCTGCAGGCCAAGCACGCGCCAGGATTCCGGCCAGCGGCGATCGTTGCAGATCATCATGCCCATGATGGCGTGGGCCCAGGCCGATCCGGAGCGGAAGGCTGGAAAGCCGAGATCGCCATACTCGAAATAGCGCTTCTCGAGCTGCTGGTAGCGCGCACCTTGTCGCGGCTCGACCGAGCCCGGCAGATGCACCTTGCGATACCGGCCGAGCAGCTCGCCGTCGCGATCGACCAGGATGGCGCAATTGTAGCGGCGTCCATCCGGCGTCAGTTCGGCATAGCCGACATAGAAGCCGACGCGCAGCGCACGCGCACGATCGAACAGGGCGGCGACGTTCGGGTTCGGCATGCCGCGTTCGAAATAATGGTCGAGCGCCTCGCCTTCGAGCAGCCAGCGCGGAAAGAATGTGGTGAAGGCAAGCTCGGGAAACACCACAAGGCTGGCGCCGCGGCCGGCGGCCTCCTCCAGCAGCGCAAGCATCCGCGACAGCGTATGCTCGCGCGTATCGGCTTTTTGCGTCGGCCCCATCTGTGCGGCGGCGGCGCGAAGGACACGAACCAAGATTGCCTCCAATCTGTGCGCAGTGGCGCCTCAATGGGCGGATGAACCCTTTGATGCGACGTGCAAATCCGCCGCCATTACGCGGAAGCGGGGCTGCAAAATCAATTCGTTCTGCTATGATGTTTTGGCCCAGAGTATAATCGGCAGTGATATGAACCTGCGCCAGCTCGAAATTCTCCGCGCCGTCATCCGCCACCGCACCACGGTGGCGGCGGCCGACGAACTGGCGCTGTCGCAGCCTGCAGTCAGCAATGCGCTGAAGACGATGGAGGCGCAGGCGGGTTTTGCGCTGTTCGAACGCGTCAACAACCGGCTGTTTCCGACCACGGAAGCGATGGCGCTCTACAAGGAGAGCGAAGCTATCTTCGCGCTGCACGCAAAGCTCGAGAACCGCGTGCGCGATTTGCGCGAGAACCGCTCCGGGCATCTCGCGCTGGTCGCGACGCCGCCGCTCGCCTACAGCATCATCCCCTCGGCGCTGTCAGGCTTCCTGCGCCGCCGCCCGGAGACGCGGGTGTTCTTCGACGTGCGGCGTTATGAGGGCATCATCGAAGGCGTGCTCAACCGCGTCGCCGAGCTCGGCTTCGCGCTCGGGCTGACACATCATCCAGGCATCGCCCATGAGGTGGTGCACACCGGCGAGATGGTGTGCGTGCTGCCGCCGCAGCACCCGCTCGCCGACCGGCCGGTGATCTCGGCCGCGGATCTGTCCGGCCTGCCCTTCATCGGGCTCGAGCGCGGCACGCGACTCGGTGAAGCTGTGCGTGACAGTTTCGCCCGCGCCGGCGCGCCGTTCCAGCCGACCGTCGAGGTACGCTACTGCAACACGGCCTGCGTGCTCGCCGCCGCCGGCGTGGGCGCCGCGGTGGTCGATCCCTTCTCGCCGCGGCAGAACGGCGGGACCGGCCTCGTCGTGCGGCCGTTCGCGCCGACGACGCACGCGGTGGCCTATATGCTATGGTCGGAAGCCGAGCCGCTGTCGCGCCTGGCCAAGGCGTTTCTCGACGAGGTCCGGAAAGAGAGTGCGCTGCTGGAGCGCACAGCGCCACACCAGCATGGGGCAGGAAGCGACTAGGATTGACCTTTACCCGAGGGCACATGGCACGCATCACCATCATCGAGACCGGGCAGGTCCCACAAAAATATCGCGAGCGCCACGGTTCGTTCCCTGACATGTTCGGGCGCATGGTCCGCGCTGAGGATCCGACAACCTCGATCGACATCGTCAGCATCCCGAATGGCGATGCGCTTCCTGACCCGCGCAATTTGGAGGCGGTGCTGATCACCGGCGCGGCCGCCGGCGTCTATGACGGGCTCGACTGGATCGCGCCGCTGGAAGATTTCGTGCGCACGGCCTACGCCAACCGGACACCGATGGTCGGCGTCTGCTTCGGTCATCAATTGATCGCGCAGGCGCTCGGAGGCACCGTGCGCAAGTCGGAGAAGGGCTGGGGCATCGGCCGGCACGTCTATCAGGTGCTGCCGGACAACGGCGTCGTTGACGGCGGAGTGGTCGCCATCGCCTGCTCGCATCAGGACCAGGTGATTGAGCCGCCGAACGATGCGCTGACGATCCTCTCCTCCGATTTCACCCCGCATGCCGGCTTGCTCTACGCCAACGGCGCGACGCTCACCCTGCAGCCGCATCCGGAATTCGACGTTGAGTTTGCGCAAGTGTGCTGCGAGCTGCGCGTCGGCAAGGCGCCGGACGCGGTCGTTGCCACTGCGAGGGAGTCACTGGCGAAGCCGATGGATCACGCCAAGCTTGGTGGCGCGATTACGAGATTTTTGGCGCACAAATCCATCCCCTCATCCTGAGGAGCGCGCGCTCGCGCGCGTCTCGAAGGATAGAGGCCCGGATGCTGCAGCAATCCGGGCCTGCATGGTTCGAGACGCCGCTTCGCGGCTCCTCACCATGAGGGGAGAGAGTTGTTTGCAAGGCTCAGAACGGATCCGTCCCCAACCCCACCACATCCGCAGGCCTCGGCCCGGGCGCGGGCCAGTGAAACCGCCGGTCCTTCTCCGCAATCACGACGTCGTTGATCGAGGCCTCGCGCCGCCGCATCAGGCCGTGCTCGTCGAACTCCCACTGCTCGTTGCCGTAGGAGCGATACCACTGGCCGCTCGCATCGTGCCATTCGTACTGGAAGCGCACGGCGATGCGGTTTTCGTCGAACGCCCAGAGGTCCTTGATCAGGCGGTAGTCGTGCTCCTTCTCCCATTTCCGGGTGAGGAACGCGACGATGGCTTCGCGCCCCTGAAAAACCTCGGAGCGATTGCGCCAGCGGCTGTCCTCGGTATAGGCCAGCGAGACGCGCACCGGGGCGCGCGAATTCCAGGCATCCTCGGCCATGCGGGCCTTTTGCGCTGCGGTCTCACGGGTGAAGGGCGGAAGCGGCGGGCGCGACATGATGGCCTCATCTGTTGGCGGAAGTGCAATCTATCGCCGCGCGCGCGGGAGTCGAGAGGTCGTCCGCTATCGCCCGATCACGAAATCAGATCAGCCTTCATCAAGGCGCGGATCGACTTCGGGATCGGCTGGGCGCGGCCACCGCTGATGAAGGCGACACGCACCTCGGCTTTCACCAGCACGTTCTCGGCCCGCCGCACCTCCTGCGCCAGCATGATGGAGGCGCCCTTCACCGCGACCGGCCAAGTCACGACGTCGAGCACGTCGTCCATCCGCGCGGGCTTGAGGAAATCGAGATGCATCGAACGCACCACGAAGGCGAAGCTTGCGTCTTCCGCCTCGGCCTGCTCGAACAATGCCTGCTGCTCGGCGCCCATCAGTCGCAGATGATTGGTCCGTCCACGCTCCATGAAGCGCAGATAGTTGGCGTGATAGACGATGCCGGAAAACTCTGGTTTGACGATATCGCAACAGGATACCAACTGCTTGATTTCGTTGGGGCGCTGGAGGGCGATAGCGTGAACAAGCGTAGATTTTTCTACGTCCCTTTCATGGCGAGCCGCAGCGCCTTCGGGATCAGCTTCAGTGTACAGCTAGCTCGCCTCGAGAGAAATGTCAGCCCGGCCGCGAGCATAGCGGCCCGAAGGGGCATGCGGGACGAGTGCAGCGACAACACCGGCGTTTGAGCGGCACGCGGGAACGGGCAGTAATAACGCTCGCCACATGCGAGCTCGTTTTCCGAGTGCCCCCGGCGAGGAGCACTTCATCTCTTGCGCGAGGCATCGTCATCCGAAGGGCCGAGACAGCATGGCTCGGCAAGCTGGCTCATAGAGCCCGGTCCGCGGAGCGGACGCGCCCACAACCTAATCAGACCCGTACTTGTGCCATGGGCGAAAACCGCGGCACTTATGAGCCTGAATTCGGGAGATCCTATCGCGGACCTCACACCACTGAGCCACATTAAGAACGTGTGCGGTTGTTTGCGTGAGAGTTTCCGGGTTCGTTGCTCCGTCGGTGCCGCCTGACCGAAAGCCCAACCGATCGCTCCTGCATTGACGGTTTCATCCGCGGAGCCGGAGCAGGACTGGCGTGTATCGTACTCCGTCAACCAGCTCCATGGTGTGGCCGGAATGGTCGACGAACAGCTTCTCGCCGGCGACATGGACCTGGGGACAGGATGGGCTTGAGGAGGCCGGCCCATTCCTTGTAGCATTCGCAAAACCACGAATAGCTGAAGCAGTCGGAGTTAGGCAAAAGACCAAAGTAGCCGGGTTGCAGACTGTCAACGGTGCGCGCCTCCTGGTTACCCCGATCGCAATCGCTGAAATAGCGATCACGATCCGCTGGAAACGGTGATCACGATGCTCTGGAATGGGCGATCACGATGGCTTGGAATCCGTGATCACGAACGGCTGGAACACGCACATACCGGGCGCCCCGTCGACCTACCACGCTACTAGCGTCGCGAAGTGGAGCGATGCCGTCAAGTTGTCGGGTGCGCGACAGGCAGGACACCGCGCTGATCTACGCTCGCAAGCGAAGGGGTCAAGCAGTTGGAGAGATCTGCAATGCCGCAACCTGACGCAGCGTTTGATTCACGCATTTCTTCCAGCGCCAATGTTGCGATGCAGTTACAGCAATTTGCGTGCACGTTGTTAAGACGCACCAGGCTCGGGGGCACTCAAGACATGGGAATAGAAATGAAGAACTTGTTGCTTATGACAGTCAGTACGGTGGCGCTTGCTGCGGTGGCCCCCGCATTCAGTGCTGATCTGCCTACGCAACCCATCAGCCCTCTCTACACCACCGCTCCGGGACCTGTCGCGGCTGCAATCTACGATTGGAGTGCTTACTATTTCGGCGTGAACGGTGGTCTGAGCTCAGGCGCGAGTTGTTGGGAGTACCTTGGCAGCACGCCCGAGGGCTGTCATCATCCGACAGGCGGTACCGTGGGCTTCCAGATCGGCTATCGATGGCAGATGGGCCAGATCGTGCTGGGTGTCGAGGGCCAGGGCAACTGGGCTGATTTGACCGGGTCCAATCACAGCATCGCGTTTGCCGATACTACCAACCAGACTAAGATTGACGCGTTCGGTCTCATGACGGGGCAGATTGGTTATGCCTTCGGGAACAACGTACTTTACGGCAAAGGCGGCGCCGCAGTCACGAGCAACATCCATCAGATCAGCTCGACCGTGGCAGGAGCCGGTAAGAAAAGTGACGTTCTTTGGGGCGGTGCGTTGGGGGTCGGATTCGAGCACGGCCTCGCACCGAACTGGACGGTGGGCTTCGAGTACGACCACCTGTTCTTCCAGCCCCGCACGGAGAAATTCAGCGGGAACATTGGTGGGGCCGATCGCATCCGCGAGGGTCTCGATCTTATCACGGTACGGGTCAACTATAAGTTTGGCGGTCCGATTCTCCTTAAATATTGATCGGTAGTTGTGTCGATGGCCCCGGCCCAGCCGGGGCCATTTGAAGGAAAGCATGGCCCGCTCAGAGCCCGGCCATTCAGGCAATTCGGACGTGAGATTCAAGCGCCGCCTGCGCGATCCCGGCCCTTCGCCTTTCGCTGGCCTGCGACCCGATTACGGCTGACTTTCGGTGTCGAGTGTGCTCAGCGCTGAGCCGGCGGTTCCCCGCCAAGTGCTGCCGAGCTTGCCGTCCGGAGAAGGAGGCGCTTACCCTGGCAAGGCGGCAGCCGCAAGCCAAGCAGTATCATTCCAGCGGCATCGACGCAGGTTCCGAGCTCGTCGCCCTTGCGACTACCCCTGTCCACAGGCAGACGAGATCGTCGAACACAGCTGCCTCCGCTGAGGCGGCCACGGCAAGATCCGCCTGCAAGCGTTGAGGACATAATAGATCGGCTCATCCGCGTCTGTCGCGAACCCGGACGATCGGCAGCTCGGCTTTCCAACATCTCACCGGCACGTCCGATCTTTCGGATCACTCGGCCTCGCCTGCTTCGGCTACTAGCGGCAACCGAGCAGGCGAGCACCCTGCCCTCCGACATCGCCGACATCGCACGCGAAGCGCCGATGCGGATCGAGGAGAAATCATCTGTGCCGCGGGCGGGACGCAACGACGTCAGTGACAGCCGCGGACACGGGCGACCTCATGATGAAGCAAGGCGGCATCCACAGCAGGACTGACCCGAGTTTCTCCGGCCAGGACGCCATAACCCTTGCGCTCAGATGGCATCGCTGCCGGGCGCAAGCTCCATGGCCGGCAGACCTCTAATCTCGCGTCGCCTTGCAACCCGCCGAAACCCAGGCGGTCAGCCACGCCGGAGCGCGGGGAATAGGTTTGGAGTTCATTCTCGGTCCTTCACACCTCGAAGGGGGTTCTGCAGTTCGCACCCGTAGCAAGCACAACAGGAGTCCTGCAGAGTCCGTAGCGCGAGACGCGTCAAGACAGTTGGATCCGTTGGATCCAAGTGACCTTGTGCGGCCAGAGCTAATACCTTTTCGGCGAGGCACGCCTTCAACGAAGACGTCCGGTTTGCTTCGGGCACCATCCCGATCGCATCGTCCAGAACACCTCGCAACAAAGCGCATAGTTTGGTTTTCGGTGTCATGCCGCCAATCCAAAAACAACGGAGATCTGGCCGACCTCGGCTCCGGCCCGCCTGGCCGGTGGCCCCCGGCAAGCCATGCGGAATAAACCTTCTTCCCTCCAGGGAGCGGGGGGAATAAGGGAGACGGCCGAGCCTACAAGTACAAGAGCTAGGTTTCGGTAATGTGACAGTTCGTGCTCCGCTCATTCTGGATGCATGACGGCTTAAGAAAGCATCCGGCGGATAGGTCCTTTGGTTTTCAAGTCAACGCTTGCTGACGCTATCAACAAAAGTCCGTAACATTTGGTGAGGATCGCCGGGCCGTGAATTGGGCAGCCTTAGTGGATTGCATGTTCCGATCGCGCAAATTCCAGCTTAGGAGTTCGTCGCGCCTTTGAGCCGGACGTGCGGCGCGGTTGCTATAGTCGGCGAGCCACGCTTGCGAATCCACGCTGTTCAATCTGGCGGTCATGTTCACGGCCAGAGCTCCGGCTCGGCGGAAACGGATTGGTCCGCAGCCTCAGAGTTGTCACATCCCAGTTCTGGTAGTTGAAGCGCGACGCAACATCATCTTGAACTCTTCTGGCACGGTTCACAGTTGAGCTTACGAGTGATAAGAATTTCTCTTCGAGATCATTTCGGCGTGCTCCGGCCAGCCCAGCTTGTCGCCGTCCAGGATCGCTGGTTCGAGTGGCTCGATATTCGCACCGAAACTTTCGCCCAGCTGCGCGATCCAGTGACGCTAGAACGAGCTTGGGTGCCACTGGGCTCGATTACCGTTCCGCCAGAACCAGAATGGACACCGACACATCCGGCGGTCACCATGGCTCACCGCCCCACGTAATGCCTACCCACCTGTTTAGCACCGTATTCCATGGAGCGGATCAAGTTTGAAACATCCCCGCGTGGTCGTTCTGGCGTAGTCAGTCAGTGTCCAGTACCATGTGCGACACGATTATGATGGCTCGCGGGACAACACCGTTGAGGCGTGTCTGACTCACATGTCGAGCTTACGACACGCTGATACTTATTTGTAGAGCTAGGCGGTGTGGACTCTGAGAACCCATTTCCAGGAGCAAATCAGATTCATGGCTGTTTTCTCGGAGCAAGTCTTCGGTGTCATGAACCCGCTGGCTCGACCGCAGGTCGAACGCGATGCGGCTGCTTTGTAGCTTACCCACGGCGGCTGTAATGGCCGCTACAGCCATCCGCCGCCCCTTTGCCTCAGTCCGCGCGCTGCAACAGCGCGCTAGCAGTCATCCACAACAACACGTCACGGGGGTTCCGATATGCAGTTGCTAAGTTTCTCCACGCCGAGCGCCATTCTCTCGAGTGCCCCTTCTCACAACTTAAGCAATTCAGCAGCGTTGCAACCGATTGACACGGAACGGAAGGTCAGGTGTCCGTCAACTCCTCTACAGCTATAGGAATCATGTGGCTTGCTTCCTTATATGTCTCGATCGACGGCAGTAGCTCCCCGTGGAGCTTTGCTTCAAAGCTCCGCAGCCGCTGATCGATCGAGATCAGTTCGACAATCGTGCTCCACGAGTTGACGAGATACTGAAACGAGGTTCGCACTTGCGTGAATGCGTTGAGGATTTGATTCATTGCGCCGAGGGTGATCTTGCCTGCGATGATCGTGGGCGCGAGCAGGAGGTAAGGAAATATGACGTCAGTCTGCAAATAGACGATCCGGCCGATATTGAAGTACATGAAGTTCAGATAGAGCCGGAAGTAATTCCTGCGAATGTCGCTAAACAGCACGCTCAATGTCGGAGCATTGGCACGCGCCGCATCATCCTCGCCGAGCACCAGCTCCTTGCGATAGGCCGCTTCGACCCGCTGGTTGAAAAATTCGATTCCGGGCAGGCGAATGCCGATAAGCGCGAGAACGCCGGTGCCCATGATCGACCAGATCACTGCGGCGAACACCAGCGGATAAGGAATCGAGCCGAGCAGAGGCAGCTCCGTGATGTTACTGGACAGCCTCACCAGAACCGGCAGGAAGGCCAA